>NZ_JAGIKY010000003.1:0-294535 GCF_017874695.1 Halarchaeum nitratireducens | reverse complement strand
AGGGTGCACTCACTCGCCTGTTGCATCGATCTACGTTATTTGTTTCACGGCCCCTACGAGAGACTACCGAAACCGATCTGGGGCTAAACACGTACGGCGTGATGCGCCCGCGGGGTTCGACGGCGGTCGCCTCGGCGATCACGAGACCCGCGCCGCCGACCGCGCGGCTACCGAGGTGGACGTGATGCCACGGCGTCGCGAGCCCGTCGCGCTCCTCGACGGAGTACTGGCACATCGGGGAGACGGTGAGCCGATTCGGGAGCTCCGTATCGCGGAGCGTCACGGAATCGAAGAGATGCGTCATCGTGTGAGAGTAGTCGCGGACCCGAAAAGGGCCGGCGGACGCGGGGGCGATTGCCGCCATCCGCCCGAGGCCGCGTTACTCGTCGTCGGGATGGTCCGCGACGGGGACCGTCCCGTCGTCCTCGTCGCCCTCGTCCGTCTTTGTCCCGGGGTCGCCGTGGCGTTCGACCTCGATCTCGACTTCGACCGCCGCGCCTCCGACCGACAGTTCGGCCTCGGCCTCGCTGGACGACCCCAGTTCGACCTCGAGTTCGTCCCGATCGATCTCCACTTCGACTTCCACCTCGACGTCGATGTCGTCGTCGCTCATATCTCGGCGCACGGGACGCGCCCACTACACTACGTCCTTACGGCCGCGCCGATCGCTCCCGCGACTCGCCGACGCTCCCGACGAGGGCCCGTTGCTCAGCGAGGATCGCGGGGTCGAGCGGCGCGACGAGATCGCGCTCGTCACGGCCGAGGCGCGCGCGGACCGTTCCGTCGGGGCGCACGACGGCGGAACGCCCCGCGTACTCGCGGGGATCGCCGAGCGTCCGCGCGCCCGTCCGGCCGCAGCCGACGACCCAGCGGACGCCGTCGAGGGCGCGCGCCCGCAGGAGGAGGTCCCAGTTCGCCCCGTGGGCGGCCGGCCACGCGCCCGGTACGAAGAGCGCGTCGATGTCCGCGTCGACCAGCGCCGCGCTCTCGCGGACGAAATTAAGGTCGTAGCAGGTCAGGAACGCCGTTCGACCGACCGGCGTTCCGACGACGGTCCGCCGGTCTCCCGCGTCGAGCACATCGGTCTCGTCGCCCCAGAGGTGCCGCTTGCGGTAGTACGATCGCTCGCCGTCGCGTCCGAGGTATCCGAGGGTGTTGTACAGTCCGTCGCCGGCGTCCTCGACGAAGCCGACGAGCGCGGCGGTTCCGGCCCTCTCCGCGGCGTCGGCGATCGTCGCCAGTTCGGCCCCGTCGCGCGCGAGCGCCGCGTCGCTGACGCGGTCGTCCGCGACGAACCCCGTGAGGGCGTACTCGGGGAAGACAGCGACGTCGACGCGATCGGCGAGGCCGGTGAGGCGCGTGCGAACGGTGGCGACGTTCGCCGCGGGGTCACAGTCGGCGATGGCGTGCTGGCAGGCGGCGACGGTGGGTGCGGACACGGCGGGCCCACGGTGCGCACCGACAAAGGCGTCCCGCCCCCGTTCGACGACACAACACCCTTAACCGGCGCCGCGAGCACCGATGTGGTGGTACGCATGGCAGGAGACACGAACCCGGAGACGCCCCCCGAGGGGTTGGCGGGCGAACCCGGGACCGAGTCGGTCGAACGGTCCGACGACGTCGAATACGGCGTCGACGAGCGGCCACCGACGGGGGAGTCGGTGCTGCTCGGCCTCCAGCACTACCTCACGATGGTCGGCGCCAACATCGCCGTCCCGCTCGCGCTCGCGGGGGCGATGGGGATGCCCTCGGAGTATCAACCCCTCTACATCGGGACGTTCTTCGTCGTCTCCGGGGTCGGCACGCTCCTCCAGACGATCGTCGGAAACCGCTATCCGATCGTGCAGGGGGCGACGTTCTCGATGCTCGCACCCGCCATCGCCATCATCGGGTTCGTCGGGACCGGACCCGGGCAGTGGCAACAGGCGATCGTGGCCCTGCAGGGCGCAATCATCGTCGGCGGGATCGTCGAGGTGGCATTCGGCTACTTCGGCGTCATGGGGTGGCTGAAGCAGTACCTCTCGCCGGTCGTCATCGCGCCCACCATCGCGCTCATCGGTCTCTCGCTCTTCAGCGCCCCGCAGGTCACGATGGCGGGACAGGCGTGGTGGCTCGTCGGGCTGACCGTCGTCCTCATCGTCCTCTTCAGTCAGTACCTCGACGACTCCCACCGGATCTTCCGGCTCTACCCCGTCCTGCTCGGGATCGTCGCCGCGTGGGTGATCGCCACCGCCCTCTCGGTCACCGGGATCATCCCGAGCGGATCCGCCGCGTTCGTCGACCTCTCGACCGTGGCGAACGCGCCCCTCGTGCAGGTCCCGATGCCGCTCCAGTGGGGGGTGCCGACCTTCCAGACGTCCTTCATCATCGGGATGTTCGCGGGCGTCCTCGCCTCCATGATCGAGTCCTTCGGCGACTACCACGCCGTCGCGCGCCTCGCCGGTGAGCGCGCGCCGTCCGCGCGCCGTATCAACCACGGCATCGGCACCGAGGGGCTCGCCACCCTCTTCGCGGGCATCATGGGCACCGGAAACGGCTCGACGTCCTACTCGGAGAACATCGGCGCCATCGGTCTCACCGGCGTCGCCTCGCGCTACGTCATTCAGATCGGGGCCGTCCTCATGCTCGTCGTCGGGTTCGTCGGGTACTTCGGCGCGCTCATCACCACCATCCCCGATCCGATCATCGGCGGCCTCTACATCGCTATGTTCGGGCAGATCGCGGCCGTCGGCCTCTCGAACCTCAAACACGTCGATCTCGACAGCTCGCGGAACGTCTTCATCGTCGGGCTCGCGCTCTTCTGCGGGCTCGCACTGCCGGCGTACATGGGCAACGTCGAGAGCGCGAGCGCCTTCCAGGCCGGCATGGCGAGCACGCCGATCCTGGGGCCGATCCTCGGCGTGCAGGCGATCTCGGACACCGTCTACGTCGTCGGCGGGACCGGGATGGCCGTCGGCGGCCTCATCGCGTTCGTCCTCGACAACACCGTCGAGGGCACCCGGGAGGAACGCGGCCTCGACGAGTGGGACCAGCTCACCGAGGAGGACGAGGCGTTCGACTCCGCCTACGAGCGCTACGTGAAGGGGGACTAAACGGCCCTCTCCGCCTCGTCCCGCGACGGCCTCAGACGAAGAGCAGCGGAACCATGACGGCGAAGCCGGCGACGACGCCGAGCGCGAGCTCCAGGTAGCCGTGCCCGTCGAGACCCCGCCCGGCCTCGAGGGCCTCGGGGACGAACTCGGTGAGAACGAGGTAGATCATCGCGCCGGCGGCGAAGCCGTAGCCGAAGGGGAGGAAGTCGTACGCCCACGTGACGAACGCGAAGGCGATGACGGCCCCGATGGGCTGGGGGAGACTGGAGAAGACGGCGGCGCCGACCATCCGCCACTTCGAGACGTCCATGGCCTTGAGCGGGATCGAGATGGCGAGCCCCTCGGGGACGTTGTGGACGCTGATGGCGACCGTCATCACGAGCGCGAGGAGCGGGACGGAGAGGCCGAAGAACGGGACGCCGCCCTGAAGCCCCATCTCGGCGAAGGAGACGCCGATGGCGACGCCTTCGGGGAACGAGTGGACCGTGAGGACGCCGAGGATGAGCGCGAGCTTCTTCGCGTCGCCCTCGGCGACGGCCTCGGGATCGAGGTGCGTGTCGGGTTCGTGCTCGCGTTCGTGGTCGTGCTCACCACTGTGCTCGTGCCCGCCGACGTCGAGGCGGTCGAGAATCGCGTTCGAGACGACGACGAGGGCGACGCCGACGGCGACGCCGGCGACGAGGACCGCGGGGAGACCGACGGTGAGCGCGAGCCCCTCGCGGAGGAGCCCGAAGCCCGACGCGGCGAGCATGATGCCGGACGCGAGCCCCCAGAGGGCGACGGTCCACCGCTCGGAGACGTCATCAACGACGAAGAACGGGAACGCCCCGATCCCGGTGGCGAGACAGGTGACGAGGCCCGCGACGAAGACGAACGCGTAGGCTGCGAAGACATCCATTCTCACGTCGGATTTGCTGCTCTACCCACTTAGTTTTCCTCTTTGTGAAAAATTTGTTTTCGGTTATCCTAAAGTTCGGTGTTCTCGGACCGGCCGGCGTCGTCGTCCCCACCGTCGCGTCGCCGCCGCGATCGCGGTGGTCGTCGTCTTTTTCCCCCGTCGCATCCAGGACCGGGTATGTCGTGGTACGCCGTCGAGACGCTCCACCGCGCGTTCACCGAAGCGCGCGATCTCCTCCGTCCCGTCCGCGCGGGCGTCTGGCTCCGACTCGCGCTCCTCGCCGTCTTCGCCGGAGGGACGTCCGTCCGGCCGCCCGGCGTCGGCATCGTGACGCTCCCGCTGAACGCCTTCGACGTCCCGGCGCCGGCACCTCGGGCGCTCGCGCTCCTCGCGGCGCTCCTCGCCGTCGGGTTCGTCGCCTCCGTCTTCGAGTTCCTCCTCGTCGACTTCGTCGAGCCGGACGGCGATCGACTCCGCCGATCGTTCGTCTCGCACGTCGGCGACGGGGCCCGACTCTTCGGCTTCCGGTGTTGCCTCGGCGCGCTCGTCGTCGTCCCGCTCGGCGCGTTCGTCGCCGGGATCGTCGCCGCGGCGCGGGACGGCTCCGCGGTCGCGATCGTTCTCACGGCCATCTGCGTTCCCGTCGTGGGCGCACTCGTCGTGAGCGCGCTCGCCGCCTCCGCGCTCACGACGTCGTTCGTCGTCCCGCTGATGGCCCGCGGCGAGGGCGGCGTCAGGGCGGGATGGCGGCTCGTCCGCCCGGCGCTCGCCGCCGCCCCCGGGGAGTTCGGCGTCTACCTCGTCGTCCGCGCCTGCCTCGGTGTCGCGTACGTCGTCGCCGGGAGCGTCGTCGCCGGCGCGTTCGCCCTCCCGTTCGCGCTCGCGTACGGCGCGACCGCCCTCGGGGGATCGGTCGGTGCGGCCGCGGGCGTCGTGGCGATCGCCATCGCGGCCGTCGGCACCGGCTGTTACCTCCTCTGTCTCCGCGGACCCGCGAGCGCCTACCTCCGCGTCCACTCGCTGCTCGTGCTCGACCGACTTGACGTCCCGTACGACTACCCGGCGTAGCGAGCGACAACGGCTTTGGGCGGCGCGTGTGAAAGCGACTGTATGTTCCCCCATATCGAGTATCTGGAGTGGCTCCAGGGTCGCCCGGACGTCGCCATGTACGATCTCGGGTCCAGCGACCTGCGCGGCGTCACGGAGACGCAGGAGCGACCCGCGACCGTCCCGCCGGCGCTGGAAGGACGCTCCGACCCGCCGGTCGGCGCCACCCTCGAGTTGCAGATCGCGAGCGAGTACGGCGTCGATCCCGAGTGCGTCCTCGTGACCGCTGGCGCGAGCCACGCGAACTTCCTCGCCACCGCCACCGCGCTCGACGCAGACCCGACGAGCGAGCGCGCGGACGGACGCCAGCGCGCGCTCGTCGAGAAGCCGGGTTACGAACCCCACCGTCGGACGCCGGCGGCGTTCGACGCGGCCGTCGATCGGTTCCTCCGCGAGGACGACTACCAGCTCGTCCCGGAGCGCGTCGAGAAGGCGCTCACGTCCGACACGAGCCTCGTCACGATCACGAACCGCCACAACCCCAGCGGGCGACTGGCCGACCGCGAGACGCTCGCCGACGTCGCCGCCAACGCGAGCGCGTACGACGCCCGCCTGCTCGTCGACGAGGCGTACGCCCCGTTCGTCACCGAGGAGCAGGTGCGTCCGGACGGCGCGCTCGGCGGACCGACGGCCGCGGGCCTCGACGACGCCGTCGTCACGGGATCGCTCACGAAGTTCCTCGGTCTCGGCGACCTCCGGATCGGCTGGCTCGTCGCGGACGCCGACTTCGTCGAGCGGGCCCGCGAGGTCGCCCACCACGTCCCCGGGGTCGCCGACGTCTCGCGGGCGTACGGGATGCGCGCGTTCCACCATGTCGAGGACCTGCTCGCCGAGCAGCGTGCGCTGCTCGCGGAGAACTCGGCGCTGCTCGCGGAGTTCGTCGCGGCGCGCGACGACGTCGAGGGGTTCGTCGCCGACGGCAGCACGTTCGCCTTCCTCGAACTGACGGGCGTCGACACCGACGAGCTCGTCGAGCGCGCGTGGGAGGACGGCATCCTAATCGCCCCCGGGCGGTTCTTCGAGGACGACGCGCGCGTCCGTCTCAGCCTCGGGCGCGCGCCGACCGACATGGACGCCGCGCTCCGCGCCCTCGCGAGCCTGCTCGACGCGCCCGATAGCTCCAAGAGTTAAGAGGCGGCGCACCTTCGGAGCGGACATGGACGACACACCGCAGGAGATCACGTCGCTCGTCGGCCGCGAGGTCTACTCGAACAACGGCGTCTTCGTCGGCGAGATCGAGGACATCCAACTCGACCTCGACGCCGAGGTCGTCAACGGCCTCGCGCTCGGCGAACTCAACCCCGATCTGTTCTCGGACTACGACACCGGGCGACGCGGCGTCATCGTCCCCTACCGATGGGTGCGCGCCGTCGGCGACGTCGTGCTCATCAACGACATCGTCGAGCGCCTCAAGTCGGACGACGAGGCCGACCACGCGATGGCCTAACTGCTCCCGTTCTGCCCCGAAGACGTCGCCTCCTGATCGACGCCCATCGCGTCGAAGAGCTTGCGCTTCACCGCCTCCTCGGTGAGCCCCAAGAGGGTCTCGCGGTTCTCCTCGGACGTCTCGATCCCCGTGAAGATCCCGAGCGGGATCTCCGCGGACCCCTGCGTCGAGTGTCCGCCGGCCTCGCCGATGTCGTGGAAGGCGTCTTGGAGGACCTTGCCGATGTTCATCCGGATGTCCTTCGAGCGCGCCGCGAGGTAGATGGTGTCGTCGACGATTCCGAACACGGCCGTCGTCGTGATTCCCTCCAGATTGAGGAGCTGCTGGGCGGCCTGCGCGAGCGCGTCCCGGTCCCGGATGAAGCCCGCGTCGCTGACGAGGTGGCTCCCCTGGACGTCGCGGTTCGTGATCGCCTCCGCGAGCACGTCGAGGGTCTCCGGGCTCATGTTCGGCGATTCGACCTGTTCGAGGACGTCGTGATCCGCGAACGGGTAGAGGTACGCGGCGGCCGTCAGGTCCGCGGGCGTCGTCTCGCGGCGGAAGTCCAGCGTCTCCGCGCGGATACCGTAGAGGAGCGCCGTCGCCACCTCTTGGGAGACCGAGAGGTCGAACTCCTGGATGTACTTCGTGAGGATCGTGGACGTCGCCGAGACGTTCGGACGGACGTCGACGAACTCGGCCTCGATCTCGTCGTCGGCCTCGTAGTGATCGATGAAGACGTCGATGGAGCCCTCGACCTGCATCTCGCCGGCCTTCGCGGGGTCGACGAGCGCGATCGTGTCGTAATCGTCGATGTCGACGTCGTCGTACGGCGTGAGTTCGATGTCGAGGAGGTTGACGAACGCCCGGTTCTCCTGGTGGCCGATCTCGCCGAAGTAGAGGATGTCCGCGCCGACGCCGAGGTGGTCCGCGATGGACTGGAGCGCCGCCGCCGCGGCGATCGAATCCGGGTCGGGGTTGTCGTGGGTGACGATGGCGAGGCGGTCGGTCGTCCCCTCGATGACTTCGGCGAGCTGCCGGGCCTTGTATTCGAGCTCGCCCGATTCGAGGGCGTGGAGGGCGGCGTCCGCGATGACGGAGGAGGGGTTGATGACGACGTCCGCGCCGAGCCCGGTGAGCTCGTCGCTGGAGACCGGATCGCTCGCGCGGACGACGAGGAACTGTTCGTCGTCGCGCGAGCGGATGTTCCGCACCGCAGCCTCGTTGGCTTCGACGTCGGAGGCCATCACGAGGACGACGTCGCGGTCGGCGACGAGCGCGGCGACCTCTTCGTCGCGGATGTCCGCGGCCTGCGCATTCAGGTCCTGATCGCGCAACGCCTCCACCCGGGACTCGTCCCGGTCGACGATGAGCACGTCCTTCCCGCGCTCGACGAGCTCCTCGGCGACCGCGTGACCGACGCTCCCGCAACCGAGGATCGCGTACGTCGACATGGACGAGATCGTAGCCCGGCTACTCATTACGGCTCGCTACCGCGCGGCGTCACTTAACGCTCCCGACAGCGGGTGCGACCGCGTCTCGCTCGGCGTGCCAGCGCCACGCACGTCGTCACCGGAAAGAAACTTATTTGACTACCCCGCGGTAAGTCGTGGATGCGTTGGGCCGGTAGCTCAGTTAGGCAGAGCGTCTGACTCTTAATCAGACGGTCGGGGGTTCAATTCCCTCCCGGCCCGCTTCTTTCGAGGAACCGACGACACGTAGAGCGTGTCGTCCGTGACGATCGGAGCGGCCTAGAGGGAATTGAGCACGCGAGTCGCAGCCGGGCGGCGCGAGGACCGTCTCGTCCAGTTCAATTCCCTCCCGGCCCGTTTTTCCTGCGAACGAAGGTGAGTCTGACCACGCCGAGGAATCGTGTCGGTGACCGAAGCGTCGCGTCCGGACTCTGCTGGTGACAGAATCGACTCGGGGACCGACGTGGCGCGTCGTCAGAATCCGGCTCCGATGGCGTGTGCTCGACGCCGCCGCTCCCCGTTCGGAACGTGTCTCCGACGAGGTTCCGATGACGACCCCTCCCCCCGAAGAGGTCACCGTCTGTCGGAGACGGACAGCGCTAGTGTCCCGGCGCAAATAACTGTTACTCCCGCGGTACCGAGGACCGCGCACCGTGTGACCACGCGATCCGCGCCCGGCGGCGTTCGAGAGCGACGGAGTGCGTGGCGACGTCGCGTCCCGCGTGTCCGTGGCGAACGTGGCGTCGTCGGAGTCCTGCCCGTCGGCGCGTCGGACGATCAGTCGGTGTGAGGGTCCCGGCGGTCGACGTTACGGTCCCGTTCGGAGCGCGCCGGGATCGATCTCACCGCTGTCGAGGTCGGCCTCGACGTTCCGCGCGGCCCGGACCATGTTCTCGAGTTTCGCGTAGGCGACCTCGCGCGGGAGGATCTTGAGCCCGCAGTCGGGACTGACGGTGAGCTTCTCGGGGGGAACGACCGTCAGACCCTCGCGGATGTTCGCCTCGATCTCGGCGACGGGCTCGACGGTCGGGGTGTGAGCGTCGACGACGCCGAGACCGAGGGCGGGTTCGAAGTCTCCGTCGGCGAAGACGTCGATCTGTTCGTAGTCGCCGTTGGCGAGTTCGACGTCGAACTCGTCGATGGGGTAGTCGTTGATCTCGGGATAGATCTCGCCGTAGTCGCCGTAGCAGACGTGGAGACAGAGTCGGACATCGTCGGGGAGTCCGGCGACGATCCGTTCGAGGCACTCGCCGACGACGGCGTGATCCTCGGGGGTCGTGGCGAGGGCGGGCTCGTCGATCTGGATGTAGCGCGCACCGGCCGCGACGAGGCCGGCGATCTCCTCGTTGATGAGGTCGGCGAGGGCGTAGGCGAGCCCGGCGTCGTCGTCGTAGACCTCGTCGAAACTCCACGTGGCGAGGGTGTAGGGGCCGGTGATCGGGACCTTGACCGGGCGCTCGGCGACGCCGGCGGTGAACTCGTACTCCTCGCGGAGCCACGGTTCGTCGTACGTGACCTCGGAGACGACGCTGGGCTTGTCGAAGTAGTTGTGCCCCCACACCTTTACCGGGCCCTTGAACTCGTAGCCGCCGATGCGCCGAGCGAAGAACTCGACCATCTCCTCGCGGCGCATCTCGCCGTCGCAGACGACGTCGAGGCCGGCGCGCTCGTGTTCGCCCGTGATGAGCCGGCTCGCGTCGTCGATGGCCTCGGTCCACTCGTCGTCGGTGACGGTGTCGCCGTCCGCCTCGTGGCGCTCGCGGACGTCGGTCAGCCACGCGGGCTTCGGGTAGGAGCCGACGACCGTGGTGAGGAGGAAGTGATCGTTCGGGTGGTCGGCGGGCCGGAACCGCTCGCGGCCGACGCGCGTCTCGTCCCCGCTGCGTCCGTCGCGGTCGGCGCTCATTCGGCCACCTCCGCGCGCTCGACGCCGGCGGCGAGCGCACCGAGTTTGTCCTCGAAGGCGCTCACGGGGAGGTAGAACAGTTCGGTGTTCGGGGTCGCGTAGACGGTCTCGAAGTCGCTGACGGGGACGCTCTCGCGGAACCACGACAGCCGATCGGCGACGGTCTCGGGGGCCTCGACGCGCGTGTTCTGTCCGTCGACGACGCCCAGGGCGACCGAGTCGGCGGTGCCGTACTCCTGGACGAGGTAGACGCACTCCTCGTGAGCGCTCACGAGGTCGTAGCCGAGCGCCGCGACGTCCGTGTCGAGGAGGTGGGCGTGGAGTTTCTCGCCGAGCGCGCCCCAGTAGGTGTGGACGACCACGTCCGCGTCGGTGGCGGCGTTCACGGCGGCCAGCGCGTCGCGGACGCGCACGTGGGCGTCGTCGTCGGGCGGGGACGTGACGAGGCTCGGTTCGAGGACGAGGACGGTGTCGACCGCGTCGGGGAAGGCGTCGACTTCGCCCGCGAGGAAGTCCGCGAGCCCGTCGAGGAACGCCGCGGACGAGCCGTACTGTTCGTCGCGCGCGAGGTCGGTCAGCGAGTAGGGTCCCGGGACGACGGCCTGGAGGCTGTCGGTGAGTCGGGCGGCCGCCGACAGGTCGGCGGCGAGATCGCCGTCCTCGGTGAGCGGACCCGTGACGACGGGTTCGCGGTAGAAGTTGTTGTTGTCGTAGTAGCGCACGACGTCGCCCGCTCGGACGTTCTCGTGGACACAGAGCGGGTGGGCGAGCATGTCGTCCCACCGGGCTTGGCCCTCGACGACGCGGTCGAGGCCGGCCTCACGCTGGGCGGCGACGAGGCGCTCGCGGGCGGCGTCGTAGGCCGCGGCCACGTCGGCGGACTCGTCTCCGTCGATGAGGGCGCCCTTTCCGCGTCCCGTGAGATCGACGAGACGCCCGCGCTGGGCGTCCGGTATCGGGAAGAGTCCGGCCGTCGTCGCGACGTGTTCCATCGACGCGGCGCTACGGTATCGCCGCGGTTAATATTTTCTTTACGACGGCATGAACGCCGGTAATCAGCCATCGAGGGCGCGCGAGCGCAGCGTCAGGTAGACGACGGCGAGGATAGAGTCGAGTAAGGGGACGAATATGAGCCCGAGGCCGAGAAATCCCCAGTTCGCTGGATCAGGGTCCCACGCCACGTCGGCGTCGCGGATCGCCGTTGCGTCCTTGTAGAGCGCGAGCGGGAGGAGGAGCCGAACGAGGAGCGCGATGGCGAGGAACGGCGCGGCGGGAACGAGGAGCGTCACGAACCCGCTCGCGCCCGTCGAGGCCGTGACGAACCCCACGAGCAGGAAGGCGAGACAGGCCTCGGCGAGCGTCACGAGCGGCATCGCGAGGACGAGCAACCACCAGCGCGAGTCGACCGCCCCATCGCTCATGTGCCCGAGTAGGAACGCGCGCGGACAAACACCTACCGGACGAGCTTGAGGACCGTGAGCGTCTCGAAGGGGAAGGCGTGGTCGGCGAGCGCGACGGCCGAGAATCCCCGCTCGCCCGCGTACGTCGCCACTTCCTCGACGCCGGTGAGCGTGCTCACGAGCAGGAGGACGTACCCGCCTGGCGCGAGCACGCGCGCGGCATCGTTGAGGAACGCCTCCACGACTTCCCGACCCGTTTCGCCGCCAGTGAGCGCCACTTCCATCCAGTCGTCGCGCGCCGCCGCGGCGTCCGCCGGCAGGTACGGCGGGTTGAACGTCACGACGTCGAACGCGCCGTCGCAAAAGGGCGAGACGAGGTCCGCGCGCACCGCCTCGACGCCGGCGTCGCGGGCGCGCCGACACGCGTGCGGGTTCAGGTCCGCGCCGAGGACGCGCGCGCCCGTCTCGTCGGCGACGGTCGCGGCGACGTACCCCGAGCCCGTTCCGACGTCGAGCACCAAGTCGTCTGACGCGACCTCGTCGCACGCGACGTCGGCGAGCAGGCGGGAGTCCTCGGCCGGATCGTAGACATCCGTTTCGACGCCGCGCCGTGCCGCGAGGTCCTCACCGGTCATTGCTCGCCCTCCACGTCGGAGTCGGTTTCATCGCCCACAGCGTCGGCGGCATCGACGTCGGCATCGGACTCGGTATCGGCGTCGATCGCCCGCGCTTCGTGACGGTCACCGTCAGCGCCGGCGACCGGCGACTCGTCCCCCGGGGTCACCGCGGCGTCAGTCCCCGTCGCCTCGCCCGCGTCATCGCGCACCCGAAACCCCTCCGTCTCGGGGCGCGCCGACAGTTCGCGCTGCGGGTACGGGATCTTGACGTCGTGTTCCGCGAACGCCTCGTGAACGGCGGAGATGACCGCGGTGTGTGCACGCCACTTCCGTCGCGCGCTGGGTTTGTCGATCCAGAACCGGAGGTCGATCGTGACCGCCGAGTCGCCGAACTCGGTGAGGACGGCCTGCGGGCGCGGGACGGAGAGGATCTCATCGAGGTCGCCCATCGTCTCCTCGGCGATCTCGGCGGCCCGTTCGACGTCCGCGTCGTAGTCGACGCCGACCGCGACGTGTAGGCGGAGGCGGCCCTTCCGCGAGCGGTTGACGACCTCCTCGGAGCCGACGTAATCGTTCGGGAGCATCACGTACTCGCCGTCGAACGTCTGGATGCGCGTGTTGACGATGCTGATCTCCGTGACGATCCCCTCGTTGTCGCCGACCTGCACCCAGTCGCCGATCTCGAACGGGCGGGCGAACATGAGGACGAAGCCGGCGAGGACGGCCCCGAGCGTCTGCCTCGCCGCCATCCCGAGCACGATCCCGAGGAACCCCGCGCCGATGAGCAGCCCCGAGAGGTCGATCTCCCAGAGGCCGAGGAGCGCGAGCAGCCCCGCAAGGTAGATGCCGAGTTGCGCGATCCGGTAGGCGATCTCGGCCTCGTGGTCGCTCAGGCCGTCGCGGCGTTTCGACGCGTTCTCGACGGCGCGTTGCACGACGCCGGTCCCCGCGTAACAGAGCACGACGACCGCGAGCGAGACGAACGCCTTCGCGCCGAGCGCCAGCGGATCGCCGAACCGCTCGATGACGGTGACGAGCATCGACTGGAGCCCCCAGATGTAGATGAGAGCCCCGAGCTCGGTGACGGCGAGACAGAGCACCAACAGCCCGAGCAGGAGGTCGATGAGCCGCAGGTCGAACTCGTCGCGCAGCGACTCGCCGACGCGGCCGATGGCCCACCAGAGCGCGACGAACGCGACGAGCGAGCCGACGGAGAGCGCGAGCTGGTCGGCGTGTGCCGCGAGCGACACCCCGGCGACGAGCGGGAGCGCCATCAGGCGGGGTCACCGTGTTCGGCGGCGAGCGACGCCAGCTCGGCGAACGTCGCGGGCGCGAGGTTCCCCGGGCGCTTCCGGAGGAGGTCCTCGTCGGCCGCCGCGACGACTGCTTCGGGATCGTCGAGCCCCGAGATGTGCGCGGTGTTCCGGATCGCGTTCCGCACCGTCTTGCGCCGCTGGGTGAACAGCGCCTTCACGAAGTCGAGGAAGAACGCCTCGTCGTCCACCTCGTAGTCGGGGTCGCGCGGCGTCGTCCGCACGACGGCCGAGCGGACGCGCGGCTGGGGGTCGAAGGCCTCCTTCGGGATCTCCTCGACGACCTCGACGTCCGCGTAGTGCTGGGCGCTCACGCTCAGCCGGCCGTACGCGTCGTCGTCGACGCTCGCCGCCATCCGCTCGGCGAACTCCCGCTGGAACATGAGCACGGCCGGCGTCGCCCGGGGGAGCAGACGAAAGGCGATCTCGCTCGACGCCGAGTAGGGAAGGTTCGAGATACAGCAGGTGTAATCGGGCAACGCGACATCGAGCGCGTCGCCCTCGACGACGGTGAGCGTCCCGTCGGCGACGGCGTCAGCGAACTCCTCGCGGAGGTGGGCGGCGAGGTCCGGATCGCGCTCCACGGCCGTCACGCGGTCCGCGACGTCGAGGAGGCGCTCGGTGAGCGCCCCGGGGCCGGGTCCGATCTCCAAGACGTGCGACCGGTCGAACGACTCCGCGTACGTCGGAATCCGGTCGAGAACGCGGTCGTCGACGAGGAAGTGCTGGTCGAAATCCGGGTTCCCGCGGCCCGCGCGCCGGATGAGCGCGTCGGGGTCCCGTCGGTCGGTCATTGCCCACGGTAGACGCCCGGGTCGTGTAAACCCTACTCTCCGCGGTCGCTCGGCGTGAAGGCGTGGTACTTCACGTCGTCGCCCTTGAGCTCTTTGAGGACGCGTTCGACGACGACCTCCTTCGGGTCGTGGAGGCCGTCGACGCGCTCGGCGACGTCCGCGAAGCTCTCGAAGGGACCGCGCTTGCGCTCGTCGAGGATGTTGTCGCGGAGGGTGTCCCCGATCCCGGGGAGGAGGTTGAGCTGGTGGAGGCGCAGCGAGACCGCCCCGGCCTCGTTGTAGAAGTCGAGGAACGGCTCGGGGTCCGCCTCGATCAGCTCCTCGACGACGTACTCCAGTTCGGATTGAGCGCCGGGAGAGAGATCGTCGTAGGGGACGGCGTTCACCCGACTGATGCCCGCCTCGGGCTCGGGGGCGAGTCGCACCCGGTCGCCGATGGAGACGTCGGAGTCGTCGGCCATCAGGAACTCGTAGAGCGCGAAGTCCTCGGTTCCGACGGCGAGTCCGACCTGCTCCCGTCGGAACGCCGCGCGGTCGTCGCCCGAGCGGCCGTGCCGGAGCACGTCGAGGACGACGGCCTCCGTTCCGTCGGCTGAATCGTCGCTCATGCACGGAGGTAGGGCGAGGGGCGACTTAAAAGGTCGGCTGACGGATCGCCGGTCGCGGCGCCGTCAGGCGTATTTGACGACGACGTCCAGCACGTCGTCGAGTTCGTCGCCGGAGAGCGCGTAGCGCTCCTGGGCGAAGACCGCGCGGAGTTCGTCGCGGTTTCGCGGGAGGAGATCGGCGATCTTCACGGCGGTCTCGGTCTCGTCGATCCCGTCGAGTTCGAGGAGCTCCGCGACGAGCTCGCGGGACTCCTCGCCTTCGAGTACGGCGAACCGATTGACGTGTTCGACGGCGCGCGCGAGCTCGTAGCGCAGTTCGCGCTCCTCGTCGGCGGCGCGCTCGGCCTCGACATCGGCGAGGAGGTCACGCGCCTCCGAGACGGTGAGGAACTCCTCGTCGACGGTCTCCTTGAAGATGGTCACGCTTACTCCTGCGCGCGGAGGTGCGCGGGCTTGGCGATGATCGTCTTCTCCTTGCCGCCGTCGGTGATCTGGACCTTGAACGCGCGGCCCTGCGTGCCGACGACGGTTCCGGTGTGACCGGAGAAGCGCGGGTGGAAGCGGCCCTCGTTCACCGAGGGGTCGATCTTCAGGTGGACCTTCTGTCCCTCGTCGAACTCGGCGACGGCGCGCTGGGGCGGGGAGGTACCGCGCTCTCGGGGCTTGTTGGCGAGCTTGTTCCGCGTGCTGTTGAGAGGACCGTTGGAGCTCGGCATAGTCGTATGCCGACTCGTACTGGCGTCGCGGTTATAAAACGCACGTTCCCGTCTCGACCGCCGCCACCTCAACTGTTTTCCGCGCGCCGCGGTCACCGACTCGTATGGAACTCGCTCGCGGCGTCTACAGCTTCCCCGTCACCGTCTCGTATCCGGATCGGACGCTCACGATCAACCCCGCGGGCGTCGAGACGCCCGACGGCGGCCTCGTCCTCCTCGACGCGGGGTTCCCGGACACCGTCGATCTCCTCGCGGACGCGCTCGCGGAGGAGGGATTCGGCTACGACGACGTCGAGTACCTCGTGCTCACGCATCAGGACGGCGACCACGCGGGCGGTGCGGCCGAGGTGGCCGACCGTGCCGACGCGCCGGTGTTCGCGCACCGCGACGACGCGCCCGCCATCGAGGGCGCCGAGGATCCGATCAAGGGCGACCCGAGCGACCGCTACGATCCCGCACCGGTCGACGTGCAGGTCGTCGACGGCGTCGAGATCCGGACGGCCGTCGGCCCGCTCCAGGTCGTCGCCACGCCGGGTCACACGCCCGGCCACATCTCGTGTCACCTCCCGGACGCCGGCGTCCTGCTCGCGGCGGACGCCTCCGTCGCGGAGGACGGCGAGCTCCGCGGGCCGAACGAGCGGTTCACGCCCGACATGGACTGCGCGATCGACTCCCTCGGGAGGCTCGCGGACCTCGCGTTCACCGACGTCCTCTGCTTCCACGGCGGGCACGTCGAGGCCGGCCCCGAGGACGTCGCGGCGCTGGTCGAGTAACGGTGGTCGTCCACGTCAACGCCGCGACGAGCGTCGACGGCAAGCTCGCCTCGCGGCGGCGCGAGCAACTGGCGATCAGCGGCCCCGACGATTTCGCGCGCGTCGAGCGCGTCCGCGCCGCGAACGACGCCGTGATGGTCGGCGTCGGTACCGTGCTCGCCGACGATCCGTCGCTCACGGTCGACGACGCGGGTCTCGTCGGCGAGCGCGAGGAACGCGGCGCGCCCCCCCAGCCGACGCGGGTCGTCGCGGACTCAAACGCCCGCACGCCGCCGGACGCGCGCGTGCTCGACGGCGCGGCCCCGACGATCGTGCTCGTCGCGTCGGACGCCCCCGCGGAGCGCGTCGCCGCCATCGAGGCGGCGGGCGCGACGGTCGTGAGCGTCGGGGACGAGCGCGTCGCCCTCCCGGCGGCGTTCGGCGAGCTGGCGGAGCGCGGTCTCGTCGACGTGATGGTGGAGGGCGGCGGTGAGCTGATCTTCTCGCTGTTCGACGCCGGCCTCGTCGACGAGCTCAGCGTCTACGTCGGGAACACGGTCGTCGGCGGCCGCGACGCGCCGACGCTCGCCGACGGCGAGGGATTCGTCGAGAACTACCCCGATCTCGACCTCACCGACGTCGAGCGGATCGACGACGGGGTGCTGTTGCGCTACGACTGCTGACGGGGGAGAAGAGAGAGAGAGACGCGGCGTTAGTGCGAGTGGCCGGTCGCCTCGCCGTACGTGACGCCGAAACGCTCCTCGAAGGCGTCGAGCGTCGCGTCCTCGATGGCTTCGAGTTCGTCGCTGGCGTCCTCCTCGCCGTGGTGGGCGAGCGTGTGCGCGCGGTTGGCGAACCCCATCAGGGCGATGTCGGCGACGACCTGCGCCATCGACTCGTCGTCCTCCTCGGCGAGGAGCCTGAGGAGTCCCGCGGGGACCTCGACCTCGTCGCTACCGTCCGGACCGTCGACGCTGAACGTCACGGGTTCGACTTCGTCAGTCATGATCTCGCGGTTCACGCGTCCGACGCAAAAGCCTGCCGAAGCCCCGGACGCGCCGACGGAGCGAGAAGGAAGAGTTAAAACCGCTCGCGCGGCTACCCTGTTCGTATGAGCGAAGCACGACAGGCGCGCAAGTGCGTCTCCTGTGGGATCAACATCTCCGGCACGAACGCCGCGTCGTTCAAGTGCCCGGACTGCGGCCAGCAGATCTACCGCTGCGCGAAGTGCCGCAAGCAGAGCAACCTCTACGAGTGTCCCGACTGCGGGTTCCGGGGGCCGTAACGATGGGGAAGGTCGCCGCCGTCCTCAAGGTCATGCCGCAGAGCCCCGAGATCGACCTCGACGAGCTGAAGGCGGACCTCGAAGACTCGCTCCCCGAGGGGGCGAAGCTCCGCGGGTTCGACCAGGAGGAGGTCGCCTTCGGTCTCGTCGCGCTCCTCTCTACGGTCGTCGTTCCCGACGACGCCGGCGGTACCGAGGCCGTCGAGGACGCCTTCACGAACGTCGAGGGCGTCGAGTCGGTCCAGGTGCAGGAGACCGGCCGCCTGTAAACGCGCTTCGCGTCCGCGGACGGGGTTCCCGTCCGCCGTTTTCACCACCCGTGAGCCGCGTCGCCGAGACTCTCGCAGTCCACTCGTCGCTCCCGCACGTCGAATCTCAGGTCCTGTGGCGGCGCTCAGAAGGACGTTCGGGCCGCCGCGTCGGCAGTCCGCGACCCGCGTAAGGCCAGCGTTCGCGGTCCGTCCCTCAGCGCCCGACCTCGTCGCGCACGACGTAGTAGAGGATCCAGACGACGAGGGCCCCGAAGAACGCACCGAGCGCCCACGCGAGCGCGTGGCGGCTGTTTCGGCGTTTCGCGTCCCGGTAGACGAGATACGCGACGGCGATCTGGACGAGCAGGAGGAGAAGTGGGAAGATCGAGCCCGCGCCGATCGCGGCGAGCGGGAGGGGGGTGAGCGTCACGTCGCCATCGAGGACGGACGCGCACGTAAGCGTTTTCTCGATGGCGATTATTCGGGCCGACTCACGCGCGCCCGCGCGAGGAACGCTTTTACGGCGCCCGGTCCAACGAACACGTGATGGAAATCGACCGACACGCCGAGGAGCTCGCCTCCGACCTCGGTGTCGACAAAGAGGAGGTCGCAGAGGGACTCCGCAATCTCGTGGAGTACAGCGTGCCGATGGAGGAGGCCAAACAGAGCCTCCGCCGGAAGTACGGCGGCGATTCGGGCGGTTCGTCCGCGCCGACGTCCGCCGACCTCGCGGAGGTGACGCCCGACTCGGGCAACGTCACCGTGACCGCGAAGGTCCTGACCGTCGGGAAACGCTCGATCCGCTACAACGGCGACGACCACGTGATCTTCGAGGGCGAACTCGCCGACGAGAGCGGAAAGATCTCCTACACCGCGTGGGAGGACTTCGGCCTTGAGGCGGGCGACGTCGTCCGCATCGGGAACGCGGGCGTCCGCGAGTACGAGGGACGCCCCGAGTTGAACTTCGGGGAGTCCTCGACGGTCTCGGTCGTCGACGAGCCTCTTGAAATCGCCTACGAGGCGGGCGGCGAGGCGGACCTCGCGGACCTCGAAGCGGGTGATCGGGGCGTGACGCTCGACGTCCGCGTCGTCGAGGTGGAGCGCAAGACCATCGACGGACGCGACGGGGAGACGGAGATCCTCTCCGGCGTGCTCGGCGACGAGACGGCGCGTCTCCCCTTCACGGCGTGGGAGGTCGTCCCCGAGCTCACCGAGGAGGGCGCGAGCGTCCACGTCGAGAACGCGTACGTCCGGGAGTTCCGCGGCGTCCCGTCGGTCAACGTCTCCGAGTTCTCCGTCGTCACCGAGCGCGAGCCGGTCGAGGTCGGCGGCCCGACGCGCATGACGATCCGCGAGGCCGTCTCCGGCGGGGGCGCGTACGACGTTGAGCTCGTCGGGAACGTCATCGAGGTCCGGGACGGCTCGGGGCTGATCGAGCGCTGCCCGGAGTGCGGGCGCGTCATCCAGAAGGGCCAGTGTCGCACGCACGGCGACGTCGAGGGCGAGGACGACATGCGCGTGAAGGCGATCCTCGACGACGGGACGGGGACCGCGACCGCGATCCTCGATCGAGAGCTGACCGAGGCCGTGTACGGCGGTACCCTGGAGGACGCCCTTGAGGCCGCGCGGGACGCGATGAACCGCGAGGTCGTCGCGGACGACATCCGCGAGTCCGTCGTCGGCAAGGAGTACGCGGTGCGCGGGCACCTCTCCGTCGACGAGTACGGCGCGAACCTCGAAACGGTCCGGTTCCGCGAGAGCGACGGCGATCCGGCCGAGCGGGCGCACGACCTGCTCGCGGAGGTGAGCGCATGAGTGAGAATTCGAGCTCGAACTCGAACTCGGGATCGTTCGGGGACGACGGCGAGGAGCGCCCGAGCCGCGAGGTCGCGTGGCGGCTGTTCGCCGCGGAGTTCGACGACGCGGACTACCAGTACGCGGAGAGCGACGAGGAGCGCGCGCCGAACTACGTCGTCACGCCGACGGGCGCGCGCGTGAATCGGCTGTTCGCGGTCGGCGTCCTCACCTCGGTCGAGCAGGTGAACGAGGACGTCGTGCGAGCGCGCGTCGTCGACCCGACGGGCGCGTTCGTCGTCTACGCCGGCCAGTACCAGCCGGACGCGCTCGCCTCGCTCGAAAACGCGGACGTGCCGTCGTTCGTCGCGGTGACGGGCAAAGCGCGGACGTTCAGCCCGGAGGACTCGGAGCAGGTCTACACCTCCATCCGGCCGGAGAGCGTGAACGCGGTGACGTCCGAGACCCGCGATCGCTGGGTCGTCACGGCGGCGGAGCGCACGCTCGCGCGCGTCTCGACGTTCGCGGACGCCCTCGACATGCCGGAGCGCGGCGACGAGCTGACCGACGCGCTGGTCGCGCGCGACGTCCCGTACGGTCTCGCGTCGGGCATCTCGCACGCCATCGACCACTACGGGACGACGCCCGCGTATCTCGCGGCGGTCCGCGAGCTCGCGCTCGACGCCTCGCGCGTCGTCGCGGGCGAACGCGACGAGGTCGAGGCGCTCGCGCTCGCGCCGAACGAGGGCGACGGGACGGACGCCGACCTCTCCTACGCGGGCGCGGAACTCGCCGAGGTGGAGACGGCGGAGGCGACGATGGACGAGCACGTCGAGGCGACGGCGGAGGGCGAGCCGGTCACGGAGACGACCGAACCGTCGCCGGACGATGTCGACGCCGACGGCGAGGCGCCGGCGGTCCAGAACGCGGAGCGCGCCGACGGCGACGTCGACGCCGCGGACACGCCCGCGAGCGAGGCCACCGAGAGCGAACCCGAGGAGCCCGCGACGACGGACGTCGAAACGGCCCGAACGGAGGCCACGCCGGAAGGCGAAACGGTCACCGAGACGACCGCGCCGTCGCCGGACGATGTCGACAACAGCGAGGAGTCGGCGGTCCAGAACGCGGAACACGCTGATGTCGGCGTCGACGACGAGGAGAGCGCGCTCGAAAGCGGCGAAGACGAGCAGTGGGAGATGGACGAGGAGACCCGCAACGAGGTCGAAGCGGAGTTCGACGTCGGCTTCTCGACGGGGAACGACATCCCCGAGGGCGGCGAGTCTGACCTCGCCGCGGACGAGGAGCCGGCGGCGGACGAACCCGCGGCGGGCGTCGCCGAGTCGGCGTCCGAAAGCGGGGGTGCCAGCGACCTCGGCGACTTCGACGCGTCGACGGACTTCGGCGAGGACGAAGAGGACGCGGACGACCTCAACGACTTCACCGCGTCCGAGTACGACGAGCCCGAGAGCGACGCCGAGGACGCGGAGGCCGCGCCGCCGGACGTCGACCTCGAAGACCTCGTCGTCGACTACATGGACGACCTCGACGACGGCGACGGCGCGGACCGCGACGACCTCGTGCGCACCGTGCTCGAAGAGACGGAGGCCGACGAGAGCGAGATCGCGGACGCGATCCAGTCGGCGCTGATGAGCGGCCGGTGTTACGAGTCGGGCGAGGACCACCTGAAGGCCATCTAGATGGCGGGGGTCGAGCCCGTCCCGGGGCGACCGGTGGCGGTCGCAGACTGCGGTGACGAGTCGGCCCTCGTGGTCGCGGACTACCACGCGGGGATCGAGGCGTCGCTGCGCCGCGACGGGCTCGAAGCTCCCTCGCGGGCCGACGAACGCCGGGATCGCGTGCTGTCGCTCGTCGTCGAGACGGGCGCGGAACGCGTCGTCTTCCTCGGCGACCTCGGCCACCGGATCGGCGAGCCGCGCGGCGCGGAACGCGACGAGCTCGAAACGCTCGTCGCCGACCTCCCGGTGCCGGCCACGCTCGTGCGGGGGAACCACGACGGCGGCATCGCGGACGTCGTCGACATCGACGTCACGCCCGCCGAGGGAGTCCGGGTCGGTGGCGTGGGATTCTGCCACGGGCACACGTGGCCGAGCCGCGACGTCCTCGAAGCCGACGTGGTCTGCGTCGGCCACGAGCATCCGGCGGTCCGCTTAGCGGACGAGGTCGGCGGGAGTCGCGTCGAACGCGTCTGGCTCCGCGGCCCCCTGGAGGGGGCGCCGTTCGCGGAACACGACGACGCGGCGCGCGATACGGCCGTCTCGGGAGAGCTCGTCGTCTGTCCGGCGTTCAACGAGTACAGCGGCGGGACGTGGGTGAACGTCGAGGGGCAGGAGTTCCTCGCCCCGTTCCTCCCGGAGGCGTGCCCGGACGCGCAGGCCTACCTGCTCGACGGCACTCGACTCGGCCCGTACCGCGGCCTCTGAGGGACGCGGGCGGATCCGTTCGCGGCCCGTCTCGGGTGGGTGGCGCCGCTCGACGCCCGGTACCCGCCGTCGTCGACAGTCGTCGCGCCGTGCGTGCTCGCTTTCCACGGGGACGCGCGCCGGTGGACGTGCGTGCCCGATCGCCGGCGCCGAGTGGCTTAACTCGCCCGCGCCCCTTCGTCCGGTGATGAGTGAGACCGGCGTCGTGGACGCGTTCACCCGCCTCGGGCCCGCGGTCCGTGACGCGCTCTCCGAACGCGGCTTCGCCACGCCGACGGAGCCACAGCGCCGCGCGATCCCGCCGCTCGTCGCCGGACACGACGCGCTCGTCGTCGCGCCGACGGGGACGGGCAAGACGGAGACGGCGATGCTCCCCGTGCTCGACGCGATCGTCGAGCGCAAAGCCGACGGCCACGTCCACGGGATCAGCGCGCTCTACGTCACGCCGCTGCGCGCGCTGAACCGCGACATGCGCGAGCGCCTCGACTGGTGGGGTGAGGTCCTGGACGTCGAGGTGGACGTGCGCCACGGCGACACCTCGGACTACCAGCGTTCGAAGCAGGCGAACGACCCGCCGGACGTGCTCGTGACGACGCCCGAGACGCTGCAGGCGATGTTGACGGGCGAGAAGCTCCGCACCGCGCTGAGCGACGTCGAGCACGTCGTGATCGACGAGGTACACGAGCTCGCGGGCGCGAAGCGCGGCGCGCAACTGGCTATCGGCCTCGAACGGCTGCGCGAGCTCGCCGGCGACTTCCAGCGCGTCGGCCTCTCCGCGACGGTCGGCGACCCCGGGGAAGTCGGGCGGTTCCTCACCGGCGGGCGCGACTTCGACGTGATCGAGGTGGACGTCACCTCGAAGGTCGACTTCGACGTGGTCGCGCCGACGGTGACGGAGGCGGACGAGCGCCTCGGGAACGAACTCGTGACGAGCGCGGAGATGGCGAGTCACGTGCGCGCGATCCGCGAGATCGTCGAGCGACACGACTCGACGCTGATCTTCGTGAACACGCGCCAGACGGCCGAGGCGCTCGGGTCGCGCTTCAAGGAGCTCGGGAGCGAGATCGGCGTCCACCACGGCAGTCTGGCGAAGGAGGCGCGGATCGAGGTCGAAGACGCGTTCAAAGCCGGCGACCTCGACGCGATGCTCTGTACGTCCTCGATGGAGTTGGGGATCGACGTCGGACACATCGATCACGTCGTCCAGTACAACAGTCCCCGGGAGGTCGCCCGCCTCCTCCAGCGGGTCGGGCGCGCCGGACACCGGCGGGACGCCGTCTCCTCGGGGACGATCGTCGCCACGCACCCCGACGAGGTCGCGGAGGCGCTCGTCATCGCGCGGCGGGCCGGCGCGGGTCAGGTGGAGACGGTCGACATCCACCACGGGAGCCTCGACACGGTGGCGAACCAGATCGCGGGGATCGCCATGGACTTCGGCGACGTCGCCGCGCGCCGCGCGTACCGGATCGTCACGCGCGCCTACCCGTTCCGCGATCTCGACGAGGAGACCTTCCGCGAGGTGGTGCGCGAACTCCACAAGAACCGAGTGTTCTACCTCGACGAGGAGGCGGACGAGCTCTCCTCCTCGGGGACGTGGCAGTACGTCTACGCGAACCTCTCGATGATCCCGGACGAGGAGACCTACGAGGTGTACGACATGGCGGCCGGCAGACAGGTGGGGACGCTCGACGAGCGCTTCGTCGTCAACTTTGCGGAGCCCGGCGAGACGTTCGTCCAGCGCGGCGAGATGTGGCGGATCGCGGAGATCGACGAGGAGGAGGGGCGCGTGAACGTCTCGCCGATCGCGGACCCGAGCGGCGAGGTTCCGTCGTGGACGGGCTCCGAGATCCCGGTGCCCTACGACGTCGCCCAGGAGGTCGGGGAGATGCGCGTCGCGGCGGCCGCGCAGTTCGAGCGCGGTGCGACCCGCGAGGCGGTCGCGCGCGACGTCGCCGGCCGCTACCCCGCGGACGCCGACACCGTCGCCGCGGCGCTCGATCCCGTCGCGCGGCAGGTCGAGGCCGACGCGCCCGTTCCGAGCGACGATCGACTCGTCATCGAGGCGCAGGGTCGCGCGGTCACGCTGAACGCCGCGTTCGGCCACGAAGTGAACGAGACGCTCGGGCGATTGCTCTCCGCGCTCGTCGGGCAACGCACCGGCTCGTCGGTCGGCCTCGACGCCGGACCGTACCGGATCGAGCTCGAAGTCCCCCAGCGCGTGCGGGCGAGCGAGGTCGAGGCGGTGCTCCACGAGACGGACCCCGGCCACGTCGCGGCCGTCCTCGAACTCTCGTTGAAGCGTTCGGACACGCTGAAGTTCACGCTCGCGCAGGTGGCCGCGAAGTTCGGCGCGCTCGACCGCTCGAAAGGCCGCGACGGCGTCGGCTTCTCGCGCATCCTGAGCGCCTTGGAGGACACCCCCGTCTACGACGAGGCGCTGCGCGAGGTGTTCCACACCGACCTCGACGCCGAGGGCGCCGCGCGCGTGCTCGAACGCGTCCAGTCGGACGATCTCGCGGTCGTCCGTCACGGCGAGCGCACCCCGATCGGCGTCGGCGGGCGCTCCTCCGGGCAGGAACTCCTCACGCCCGAGAACGCGGACGCGAGCGTCGTGAAAGCGGTCCGGGAACGCCTCATGGACGACCGCGTGAACCTCGTCTGTCTCCACTGCGGGGAGTGGGAGCAGGAAACGAAGGTCCGCAGGGTGCGCGAGCAGCCCGAGTGTCCCCGCTGTGGCTCCACGCGGATCGCCGCGCTCTCGCCGTGGGCCGACGACGTCGTGACGGCCCTCGACGCCGACCCCGCCGACCGCGACGACGAGCAGGAGAAGACGGTCGAGCGCGCCTACCGGAACGCCAGCATCGTCCAGAGCCACGGGAAGAAGGCCGTGATCGCGCTCGCCGCACGCGGCGTCGGTCCGCAGAACGCCGCGCGCGTCATCAACAACCACCGCGAGGACGACGCGGACTTCTACCGCGACATCCTCGAACGCGAACGCGAGTACGCCCGGACGAAGGCCTTCTGGTAACGGACCTCTTTCCTGCTCGGGTCGGCTCCGCCGACCGCTCACAGCAAAAAGCTCCACCAAAAAATCCCGCGAGCGCCGCCGGCGCTCGCGGTGCAGCGCGGATCGCGGCGCACCGCTCCGCGCCATCTCGTCCCGGACCGTCTCGCTCTGCTCCGTCTCGCTCCGCACCGTCCCGCACCGCGCCGTGACGCCACCTCGTCTCGTCGGACGTCGCTTTGCCCCCGCGTGAGGCCGTGATTCGGGTATTATTCGCCGTAGAAGAGGAATTCTTTACCGGCCGGGGCACGCATAGGGCGACGCACACGATGAAACCACTCCGGCTCGCGGCGACGGGGTCGCTCTCGCTCACCGGCGTCGTCCTCCTCGTTCCGATCCTCGCGCACCTGCTCTCCGGGCCGCCGCCGCTCGGCATCGTCCTCGGCGTCGCGGGAGTGCTCGTCTCGCTCGGCCTCGTCGCCGTCGGCGCGGTCGTCTATCGCTTGGACGTCTCGCAGACGAACGCCGTTCGGATCGCGGGGTGGAACTTCCTGGGTATCGTCGTCCTCGGTGCCGTCTTCACTCTGGTGTTCACGTACCGGCCGGTCGAGGACGCCGGCTTCCTCTTCTCCGTCGCGCTCTCGGCGGGTGCCGTCGCGCACGTCATCATCGGCGTCTACGACGTCCGGCGTATCCGCGCGGAGGAGCTCGCCACGGAGCGCGAACGCCTCGCCGTCCTCAACACGCTCGTCCGGCACAACCTCCGGCACGAGGCTCAGCGCCTGCTCTTCGCGGTCGAGCGGATCCGTCAGTCGAACCCGGAGACCGCGGCGGAGGTCGAGGCCGTCGCCGACGATCTCACGGAGATAAACGAGAACGTCCGCGCGGTCGAGGAGGCCTTCGACACCGACGTGACGGAGGTGGACGTCGCCGCGACCTGTCGGCGGGTCGTCGCGGACGCGGAGGAAGCGTACGGCCTCGACGTGGCGCTCGCGGCCCCCGAGTCGGCGCCCGTGCGGGCGAGCGAGTACCTGCGCGACGCGATCGACGAGCTCGTCGAGAACGCGGCGGAACACGCCGGCGAGGATCCGACGGTCGAAATAAGCGTCGAGATCGACGGCCGGTCGGTCGCGGTCACCGTCGCCGACGACGGTCCGGGGATCCCCGAGTCCGAGCGCGAGCTCGTCGCGGGGGAGCGGGACATTACGCAACTCGAACACGGGAGCGGGCTCGGTCTCTGGCTCGTCCGGTGGATCGTCGAGGAGTACGGCGGCAGCGTCGAGTTCGACGAGTCCGACCTCGGCGGCGCGGCGGTCACGCTCACCTTCCCGCGGGCCTGAGGGGACGTCGCGTTTCGTCCCGCCTCCGTCGTTTCGCCCCGTCCCGCTTCGTCCCGACGTTTTTCGTTTCGTCCCGCCAGAGCCCGATCAGAGCGCGTCGAGGACGCGCGCGCGGAGCGTCTCGGGATCGGTCGCGATGGCGTCCGCACCGTCGTGGTCCATGTCGGTGCTCACGCCGTGTTGGTAGCCGACGACGTACGCGCCCGCGGCGTCCGCGGCGGCGACGCCGTGCTCCGAGTCCTCGACGACGAGCACGTCCGACGGGGCGACGCCGAGGCGCGCCGCGGCGAGTTCGTAGAGGTCGGGCTCGGGCTTGCCGGGGACGTCCTCCTCGGCGGCGGTGACGACGACGTCGAAGGCGTCGTCGAGGTCGAAGCGCTCGAAGACCATCTCGACCCAGTTCGGAAACGAGGAGGTGACGAGCGCGAGCGGGCGATCGCGGGCGCGGATCTCCGCGAGGAGGTCGTGGAAGCCGTCGGTGAGCGACGCCTTCTCGGTGTAGACGGTCGTGGCGTGCCGATCGAAGAGGTCGAAGTACTCATCACGCGTGACCGCGATGTCGTGGTCGGCGGCGAGCAGTTCGTACTGATCGTAGACGTTGATGCCGACCACGGACTCCGGAGCGAGGTCGGCGCCCGGCACGGCGGTGGCGAGGATCTCGGAGAGCTCAGCGACCCAGTAACGCTCGGAGTCGACGACGACGCCGTCCATGTCGAAGACGACGGCTTCGATGGCCATGGGCCGGCTTCGTCCCGGGACCCCCTGTACCTATCGGGACGTCAGCGCGAGGCGTCGTAGCGCTCGCGCGCGGCGGCGAAATGCTCGCGGCGGAGCAGGACCTCGTCGGGGTAAGACGCGGCGTCGTCGGGGTGGGCGTCGACGGTGTCGCGGATGGCGTCGAGGGCGGCCGCGCGGACGAGCGCGGCGAGGTCCGCGCCCGTGTACCCCTCCGTGCGCTCGGCGACCTGATCGAGGTCGACGTCGGCGGCGAGCGGTTTCTCGGCCGTGTGGACGGCGAGGATCGCGCGCCGTGCGGCCTCGTCGGGCCGGGGGACGTGGACGTGTGTCTCGAAGCGCCCCGGCCGGAGGAGCGCGGGATCGAGCGCGTCGCGGCGGTTCGTCGCACCGACGACGACGAGGTTCGGGTTCTCCGCGGCGGCGTCGAGTTCGGTGAGGAGCTGGCTGACGACGCGCTCGGTCGCCTCGCTCGTCTCGGGACCGCGCGCGCTTCCGACGGCGTCGATCTCATCGAAGAAGACGACGCAGGGGGCGGTGCGTCGCGCGCGCTCGAAGACCTCCCTGACCGCCTTCTCCGACTCGCCGACGTACTTATCGACGAGCTCGGGGCCGGCGACGCGGACGACGTTCACGCCCGCCTCGTGGCCGGCGGCGCGCGCGAGCATCGTCTTGCCGGTGCCGGGCGGGCCGTGGAGGAGGATCCCGGTCGGCGGGTCGGTGTTCGCGGCCTCGAAGAGCGGGCCGTACTGGAGGGGCCACTGGACGGCCTCGCGGAGCGTCGCCTTCGCCTCGTCGAGGCCGCCGACGTCGGCGAAGGAGACGTCCGGCGACTCGGCGACGACCTCGCGCATCGCGGAGGGATCGGTGGCGGCGAACGCGGTGTCGAGGTCCGCGCGCGTCACGGTGTCGCGGTCGTCGCGGATCGCGGCCATCGCGGCCTCGGTGACGAGCGCGCGGAGGTCCGCGCCGACGTAGCCGTGCGTCCGGTCGGCGAACGTTCCGAGGTCGACGTCGTCGGCGAGCGGCATCCCGCGCGTGAGGACGTCGAGGATCTCCGCGCGGCCCGCCCGCGAGGGGACGCCGATCTCGATCTCCCGATCGAAGCGCCCCGGCCGCCTGAGCGCGGGATCGATGGCGTTGACCCTGTTGGTCGCGCCGATGACGACGACCTCGCCGCGGCCCTCAAGGCCGTCCATGAGGCTCAACAGCTGGCCGACGATCCGGTTCTCCATGTCTCCGGCGTCGTCGCGTTCGCCCGCGATGGCGTCGAACTCGTCGAAGAAGACGACGCTCGGGGCGTTCTCGCGCGCCTCCGCGAACACCTCGCGGAGCTGTTCCTCGGACTCGCCTTTGTACTTGGAGGTGATCTCAGGCCCGGAGACGCTGACGAAGTGCGCGTCCACCTCGGTGGCGACGGCGCGCGCGATCAGCGTCTTCCCCGTCCCCGGCGGCCCGTAGAGGAGGACGCCCTTCGGGGGATCGACGCCGAAGCGCCGGAAGCGCCCGGGATCGGTCAGCGGGAGCTCGACGAGTTCGCGCACGGCCGCGAGCTCCTCGCCGAGGCCGCCGACGTCCTCGTAGGTGACGCCGACGCGATCGCCGTCGGCCGACGACTCCCGTCTCTCGTCGCCGGGCTCGGGCTCGCGCACGTCGATGGTCGTCGCGTCCGTCACGACGACGTCGCCGTCGGGCGTCGTGTCGCCGATCTCGAACTCGCCGATACGGCCGAGGGAGTCGACGCGGACGGTCTCGCCGGCGCGAACGGGGCGATCGAAGAGCGCGGTGCGGACGGCGTCGACGACCGCGTCGCGTTCGCGCTCCGGTGGGACGGCCGGGGTGACGGCGACGCGCTCGGCGTCGCTGACCGACGCGCGCTCGACGCGGACCGTGTCACCGACGCGAACGCCGGCGTTCGAGCGGGTCGCGCCGTCGATACGGAGTTCGTCGGGGGCGAGCGCCGCGTCGGGCCACACCTTGGCGACCGTCGCGCGCTCGCCGACGAGGCGAACGGTGTCGCCGCTGAGAACGCCGAGATCGCGGCGGACGGCGTCGGGAAGGCGGACGATCCCGCGACCGGCGTCGCGCGCGGTGGCCTCGCGGACGACGAGGCGGGGGACGCTGTCCTCGCTCATGTCCCCGTGTTGGTGAGCGGGGGATAAATGACTACGGTGGGGGAAAACGCCTAACAGGACGGGCGTCGAGAGTGAGAGTATGGTCGAGGAAACCCAGCGGGACGACATGACGTGGTACCGCTGTGAGAAATGTGGACTGATGTTCGATTCGGAGGACGACGCGACCCAACACGAGGAGACCTGCGACGCCGAGGACCCCTCCTACTTACAGTAGCCTACTCGCCGGCGAACAACTCGAAACTGTACTCCCGCGTCTCGTCCTCCTCGAAGACGAAGACGCGACCGCGCGCGACCTCGGGGTCTGCGGTGATCTCCGCCGCGTAGCCGTCCATCTCGACGGTGACGCCCGGGAAGACCACCGTCGTCTCGCCGGGATCGAGCATGACGCGTCCGACGCCAGTGGTCTCAAGCACCTCGTCGTGCGTGTCCCGATCGTTCACGTAACACATCACGCCCTCCGTCTCCGTCGGATCGAGGACGAGCACCTGGACGTGCATCCCGGGGTTCGTCCGCAGCGTCCCCTCGTGTCGCTCGGGAACGCCGTTGTAGAACGTCTCGCGGCCGTCCGCGTACGTCAGCACGACGCCGTCGGACGTGAGTTCGACGGGGAGGGTCTCCGGGGCGACGTCGTTCCGGTAGCTCATGTCTCATTCTACGTCCGCGCGCGCAAAAGCGCCGCGTTCGATGCGGTCGCGCGGACCGCCACCGCTAAGTGGTGCGTCGGTGACCCTCAGATATGGACGGGAGCGCCGAGGCCCCCGCGGCCGGCACCGTGTTGAACGCGCTCGCGACCGGCCGGGGCGCCGCCTTCGCCATTGACCGCTACACCCGTGCGGACGTCGAGCTCGGCGGCGGCGGGGCGGTCACGGGGGCGGTCGCCGGCGAGCCGGACGCCGACACCCGACTCGTCGAGCGCTGCGTCGAACTCGCCTGCGAGACGTACGGCGACGGGGTCCGGGGCGGGCACGTCGAGACGTCCTCCGAGGTGTCGATGGCGGCGGGCCTCAAGTCGTCGAGCGCGGCCGCGAACGCGACCGTGCTCGCCGCGCTCGACGCGCTCGGTGTCGCCGACGACGTTCCGCGCGAGGACGCGGCACTGCTCGGCGTTCGGGCCGCCCGCGACGTCGGCGTGACCGTCACCGGCGCGTACGACGACGCGAGCGCGAGCATGCTCGGCGGGCTCACCGTGACCGACAACGATCGGGACGTCCTGCTCGCGCGCGACGATCCCGACTGGGACGTGCTCGTCTGGACGCCGGACGAGCGGGCGTTCAGCGCGGACGCGGACGCCGAGCGCTGCGCGCGCATCGCGCCGCTCGCGGCGCACGTCGAAGAGCTGACGTTCGCGGGGCGGTACGGCCTCGCGATGACGATCAACGGCTTCGCGTTCTGCGGGGCGCTCGACTTTCCGCTCGCCCCGCTCGTCGAGGCCATGCCCGCCGTCGACGGCGTCTCGCTCTCGGGCACCGGCCCGAGCTACGTCGCCGTCGGGGAGCGGAGCGCTTTGGAGGACCTACAGGACACATGGGAGACGAAACCGGGAACGACGTTTCGAACGACGACACAGCACGACGGCGCACGGACGAGATGAGCCTCGACGAACTCCGCGAGGAGATCGAGGGAATCGACCGCGACATCGTCGAACTGATCGCGCGCCGCACCTACGTCGCGGACGCCGTCGCCGACGTGAAAGCCGACGAGGGGATGGCGACGACCGACGAGGCCCAAGAGGAGGCCGTGATGAAACGCGCGGGCGAGAACGCCGAGGCGTTCGACCTCGATTCGAACCTCGTGAAAGCGGTGTTTCGGCTGCTCATCGAGCTGAACAAGATCCAACAGCGCGAGAACCGCTGAAGCGCGCCTCTCGGTTCGCGCCCTTTCGAGAGCGCCGACCCAACCGGCCGTGAGATTCGCGTCCCGGGACGCGCGCGTCGTCGCGGAACCGCCGTCGTTTAGACGGACCGGATCGAACCGACGCGGCGTTCGATGACGGACGCCGACTCGGGTCCTCGCGACGACCGCACGGCGTCGCTGACCGTCCACGTCGGGACGGCCGCGACGCTCCTCGATCGGGCGACGCGACGCGCGGCCGCGACGGACCTCGTTCTCACGCCCGAGCGCCTCCACAAGCGCAACCTGAAGCGCGCGCTCGCCGAGCGGTCGCGGCCGCGGAGTTCGCTTCGTCTCGCCTCGCCGGGCGACGTGGCGCGCGACGTTCGCACGCACGCCGTCGACCGGGGGGCGCTCGACCGCGCGGACCGCCTCCGCCTCCTCGAACGGGTCCTCGACGACGGAAGCGTGGCGGGCGATCCGCTCCGGACGGTCGTCGGGCCGGATCTCGCCGCGCACGCCGACGCGATCGAGGCCGCGCGCGAGGAGCTGACGACCGTCGCGGGCGGGGCGGGCGAGCGACGCGACGCGCTCGACACCGTCGCGGGTACCCTCCCCGACGCGGCGGCGCGCGAGACGCGGGCGTTGCTGGACGGACTCGACGGGATCGAGACGGCCCTCGCGGAGCGGGCGGATCGCCCCGTCTCGACTGCGGCGGCGCTGCGCGCGGCGCGGGACGCGATCGTCCGGAGCGACGGAGCGGCGTGGACGGACGCGTACCCCGGAATCGAGCGCCTCTCGCTCGCCGGCGTGAGCACCGTCGAAAGCCCGCTGCTCGATCTCTTGGGGGCCGTCGCGGCGTGCACGGACACCGACGTTCACTGCGTTCTGCGCGCGGGGACGGGCCCGCGGATCGCCGAGCGGCTCGCGTCCCGGCTCGCGGCGGGGCCGGCCGTCGACGGCGCGGACGTGACGGTCGCGGACGCGCCGACCCGCGAACTCGATCCGGCCGTCCCCGTCGCCGAAGTCGTCGCGCCCACCCGCCGGGCCGAGGCGCGCGCGGCGATGGCGGTCGTCGACGCGCTCCTCGAACGGGGCGCCGCGGTCGCCGACGTCGCGGTCGTCGCCCGCGACGTCGATCGCTACGAGCGCGCCCTGACGCGGGCGGGGCGGGAGTACGGCCGCCACCTCTCCGTCTGGACGCAGCTCGCGGTGACCGAGACGCGGCCGTATCGCGTCCTCAGCGCCTGCGTCGCGCTCCTCGACGCCACGAGTGACGAGGGCGAGGGCGAAATCACGCCCGCCGACCTGTTCGCGCCGTTCGACGTCGAGTGGGTTCCCCCACGCGCCGACCGGGGGCGCGTCTGGCCGCTGGACCACGGTGACGTCGCGGCCGTCCGCCGCGCGCTCGCGGACGACTCGGGGGACGTCGAGACGTGGCGGCGACGACTCGACGCGCTCGATCCGGCGACGGACGGCGAAGCGGCGGCGCGTGCGGGGGTCAGGCGACTGCTGGCGTGGGCGGAGACGCACGCCGGCGCGCCGCGCCCCGAGACCGTCGAGCCGACGCTCGGGCCGGTGCTCGACGCGTACGAGCGCGTCGTCCTGCCGGCGGTTCGCGACGCCGACACGCCAGATCTGGGCGCGACTTCGCGGGGTGCGCGGGCGCTCTCGCGCTCGCGCGACCTGCTCGGCGAGGCCCGCGCGAAGTACGGCGACTGGTGCGGCCGCGGGTACGTCGAGGCGTCGTGGGCGGCCGTCGCGGACGTCCTCGACGCCCTCGTGACGACCCGACCGGGTCGACGCGAACACGACAACGCGGAGCGGATCGACGTGCTGGACGCGACCGACGCGTGGGTGCGGACGGTCCCGTACGTCGTCGCCGTGGGGTTCGTCGACGGCGAGTGGCCCGAGCGCCCGAGCGGGGCGTTCCCGCCGGCGTTCCGCGACGCGGTCGTGGCGGGCGACGGCGGCCCCGGTGGCGGCGCGGCGCTCGGGGTGCGCGGGGCGTGGACGGAGGCCCGGGAGCGCGACCACCTCGCGGACGCCGTCGGTGCGGCCAGCGCGGGCCTCGTCTGCACGCGCTTCACGACCGGTGCCGACGGCGTCACCGCGTACCGGTCACCGTTCCTCGCCGAGGTCGCGCCCGACGCGCCCGTCGTCGACGGGGACGACCTCTCGTCACTGCTCGCGGCCGATCGCCGCGTGCCGGACGCGCTGGCCGGCGTGCTGGGAGCGGCCGGGGAGGCCGGAGGATGACCGACGCATCGGAGGCGGCGGGCGGCGACGCCCCGGAGCTTCGGGGCGCACAGCGTCGCCTCCGCGACGCCGTCCTCGCGCACGACTCGGGGCTGTTCGTCCTCGACTGCAACCCCGGAGCAGGGAAGTCGACGGTCGCGGATCGGCTCGCCGCCGAGGTGCTCGCCCGCGGCCGCGCGGCGGGGGAGCGCGCGCCCGAGCGGCGGCTTTGTGTCACATCGTTCGCACGCGACGACGCCGCGGCGGTCGGGCCGGGCGTCGCGGCCGCGCTCGAATCGCTCGCCGCGCGCGACGACGTCCGAATCGACGCCGACGACGCGAGCGACCTCGCCCGACGTCTCCGCCGGAGCGACACGCTCGGGACGGTCGACAGCGTTCTCCACACCGTCTTCGCGGACGTCGCGACGGCGGTCGGGTTCGACGGGGTCCCGACGGTCGGTGACGAGACGCGTCTCGCGGCGCTCGAGGCGGACTGCGTCGACGCCCTGCGCGACGACCCCGAGCACGCGGCGCGCGTCGAGCGCCTCGACGCCGCGTACCCCGGCGGCGAACACACGGTGGGGCTCGACGACCTCCTCTCCGCGACGCTCCAGGCCGCCCGCCAGCGCCGACTGTCGGTCGACGCCTTCGCCGATCGCCTCCGCGCGGTCGTCGACGAGACGTACCCGGACGGCCCGCCGGAGTCGTTCGCCGGCGTCCTGCGCGACGTCGAGCGCTTCGTCGATCGACGGACGGCGGCCGAGACCGACGCGAGCTTCGACGCCGACGCGCGGTCGGCGTTCGTCGCCGCGGATCGCGCGTGCGACGCGTCGTGGCGCGAGGCCATCGAGGACGTCCGCGCGCTCCTCGGGGCGTACGCCGAGCGCTACGACGCCCTGACGCGCGAGCGGGGAGTCGTCACGCACCTCGACGTCGCGCACTGGATCGCGACGTACTTCGAGGCCGGTCGGTACGCGAGCGACTACCGCACGCACTGCCGCGAGCGGTACGCGGCCCGGCTCGACACGCTGATCGTGGACGAGGCGCAGGACGTCTCGGTCGCCCAGCACGACGCGCTCGCACCGTTCGTGGACGCAGACACGCGGGTCGTACTCGTCGGCGACCGGAAGCAGTGCATCTACACGTGGCGGAACGCCAGCCCCGAACGCTTCGCGCGCGCCGCCGCCGCGGGCGAGTACTTCGGCGTCGACTGGGAGACGCACGTCCGCGAACGCGCCGCGCGAACCTATCGCTCGCGGCCGGACGTCGCCGCGGCCGTGGACGCGGTGTTCGCCGACGCCTTCGATGATCCGACTCGCGGCGCCGCGGGATCGCTCGACATCGACTATCCGCACCTCGTCGCCGACCGCGAGGCGGCACGCGAGGCGAGCGTCCACGTCGCCACGCACGGCGCGAGCGCGTCGCCCGGCGAATTCGGTTGGGCCGAATCGGAGGCGCAGGCCCTCGCCACCTATCTCGCGGGTGCGTTCGATGGCGGGGCGTTCGAGAACGGTGACGACGGGGGCGGTGGCGACGACGTGAGCGGTGGCGGACGCGACGGGAAAGGGCAGGAGAGTGACGGGAGTGACGAGGGCGACAGAGACGCGGAGGCCGAGCGGCCGAGCGTGACCGTCCTCTTCCCGCGGCGGACGCGGATGGCGGTGTTCGCCGCGGAGCTGGACGCGCGCGGGCTCTCGGTCGCGGACGCGAGCGAGCGTCTCTTCGATCGGGCGCTCGTCCGCCTGGCCGCCGCGGTCGCCCGGTGGCTCGTCGATCCGTTCGATCCCGACCGGACGCGCGCGCTGTTCGAGACCGACCTCGGCAGCGACGGCACGACGCTCCCCGCGGCACTCCGCGACGCCGTCGCCGACGCCGGGTGGTCGGTGCGCGCGGCCGCTACGGCGACGGGGTCGGCGCTCGACGACCCCACGGATGCGTTTCTCGACGGCCTCGCGGCGCTCGCGGCCCGGCGCGCACGCCACGTCGCCGCGCCCGTCGCCGCCGTCGACGACGTGCTCGACGCGCTCGATCTCGCGGCCGATCCGCTCTCTCTCGCGGGGGACGATCGGGCGCGCCGAGTAGCGGCGCTCGACGCGCTCCGCGACGGCGTCGCGGAGTGGACGGGTGACGAGGAGGGACTCGACGACCTCGCGGACGCGCTCGGACGCTTCCTCGCGGCGCCCGGCGACGGCCCGACGGTCCCCGTCCCGGACGCGGCGACCCACGACGTCGTCTTCCGTACCGTCCACGGCATGAAGGGCGACGAGGCCGACGTGATCGCCCTCGCGGACCTCGGGGCGTGGCTCGGCTTCCACGGGCCGCACACCGACGCGTTCGTCGCGCGAGCCGACCACCTCGCGCTCGCGCCACCGGCCGGCGTCGGTGACGACGCCCCACCGCTCGCCGGCTTCGACGCCGGCGTCTACGCGCACCCGGCGCGCGACCCGATCAGCGACGAGCGGGACGGCGGCCACGACGATAACGACACGCGCCGCGACGCGGGCCTCCGCTGGGCGAGCGAGCGGTGGGTCGCGGACGGGACGCGACTCGCCGGCCCGCCGCCGCTCGTCGCCGCCGCGGGCGCACAGCGCGCGGAGCGCTGGCGCGTGCTCTACGTCGCCATGACGCGCGCCCGCGACCACCTCGTCGTGCCGCTCCCCGCGGACCGCGACGCGTCGCGCCGCCGACCGCGGGAGAACTGGGCGGACGCGCTCGCCGAGGCGTTCGAGATGGAGCGCGCGACGCGCGGGGAGACGCACGCCGTCGCGTCGCCGCGTCCGGGCGACCCGGAGCGGGCGTTCGCGGTCGGCGTCAACGACGTCCCGCTCGTCGATCGGGTGCCGTCGCGCGGGTCGCCGCCGACGCCGGCCGCAGCGACGCCCGCGGTGCGCGAGCGGACCGGCTGGACTCCGCGATACGTCAACGCGAGCACGCTCTACCCGCTGGCGGGCGATCCCGAGCGACACCTGCTCGCACACCTCCAGCGGCGCGCGCTCCACACGGAGCGGGCGGCGCCGTCCGACGACCTCGGACTCCCGTTGGACGCGCTCGGCCCGGGCGCGGTCGGCACCGTCGCGCACGCGGTGCTCGCGCGCGCCGTCTCCGCGGGCGTCGAGACGGAGACGCTTGCGGCGTGTGCCGGACCGCTGCGCAGGCGACTCGACGAGGCGCTCGCCGGGCGGGGCGTGAGCGAGGCGGAGCGCGCGGCCGTCCGGGCGTTCGTCGCCGACCGGGTGTGCCCGCAGTTCGCCGCGAGCGAGACGTGGGCGCGCCTGCACGCGAGCGATCCGGTGTTCATCGAGGAGTCGCTGGACGCCGTCGTCCGCGTCGGCGAAGGGGCGGCCGTCGAGACGCAGAACGTCGCGGACGTCGTCTCGCGCGGCCCGGACGGGACGTGGCACGTCGACGACCTGAAGGTCGCGCTCGCCCCCTCGGACCGGGAGACGCGCCGACGCTACGACCTCCAAGCGGCGACGTACGCGTGGCTGCTCGAACGGCAACGCGGCGCGGGATCGGTGTCGTCGACCGTCACGCGTCTCGGCGTCGACCCGACGGTCCGGGACGCGACGGCGCCCGAGCGGTCGGTCGCGGCGTGGTTCGAGTCGCTCGCCGGCCTGCTCGGCGACTAGTCGTCCGCGACGGCGACGCGCGCCTCCGGGTCGGGTTCGCGTTCGGGCTCGCGCTCCGCCGTCGAGTCCTCAGGTTCGTCGAGGGCGAACCCTCCGTCGTAGGCGTACGCGTCGTGGCCGCGCGTCGGATCGACGACGGTGAGCGAGAGCCAGCCGTTCTCGCAGAGCGTGCGGACGTGTTCGTGCTGGGCGAGGACGCCGCGGACGCGCTCGACGGGGGCGTGGACGACGAGAGAGAGGCGGAGGGGCTGGTGGTGGGGGTCGTCGTCGGCGGCCATGAGCGACTGGAGCGGGAGGCCGGTGACGAGGTCGCCGCCGTTGCCCTGATAGACGCCGACGTTTCCGACGGGGTTGTGCGTGATCTTCGACCCGCTCCCGTAAGCCGCGTTGTCGACGGTCGCGCAGTAGTACTGGGCGTTGATCCACTGCGTGACGACGACCGGGCCGGCGAAGATCGCGTCGAGCGCGTCGCCCTCGCGGTCCTGCGTCCAGTCGTAGGAGTGAAGGAAGGCGCGCCCGCCGAGATCGAGGTCGGCGGTGAGGTCGCGCGGCCCGATCACGAAGGCGGCGTTCCCGGCGAGCCCCCACTCGGGGCGCGTCTCCGCCCAGTCGGCGGCGCGGCGCTCGGCGTCGCGGACGGCGCGTTCGGGATCGGCGCCCATGGATTCGGCGCGTTCGGCGGCCGCGCCGGAGCGCGCGCGATCGAGGTCGCTGCGGAGGCGCTCGACGTCGCGCTCGTGGCTCTCGGGGACGGCGCCGTCGTAGAGCGTCACCTCGTCTGTCGTCGTGTTGTGCTCGGCGGCGAGGAAGACGGTGTCGTCGGGGACGTCGATCCCGCGCTCGCGGAGCGCGTCGCGGACGGCGTCGTCGTTGCAGATCGCGGCGAGCACGCGGGCGTTCGGCCCGCCGGGATTGCCGGCGCACGCGCCACAATCGAGGCTCGCCTCGAAGGGGTTGTTCGTCGTCTCGCTCGCGTGGCCGGTGAAGACGACGAGGCGCGCGAACTCGTCCCACTCCATCGTCTCGAAGGCCGCGGCGGCGTACGCGACGCGCTCCTCGTGCGTCATGCCGACGGGGAGGTCGCCGACCCGCTCGCCCTCGCGTTCGACGCTCGGCGTGCAGAAGTCGGGGACGCTCGGGAGGCGATCGTCGAGGGCGTCACGGAGGTCGTGGACGCGCTCGGGTGCGAGCGTGCGCGCGGCGAGCGCGGCCCCGTAGGCGCTGCCCGCGCTCTCGACGAAGCTGAACGCCGTCGCGGCGTTGGACTTCACGGCCTTCAGCACGGACTCGGCCGCGCGGAGGCGGCCCGTCCAGCGATCGTAGATCGCGTGCTCGTCGGCGCGTGCGCCGTCGGGGCGCTCGTGGACGTGGTGTTCGGCGTCGACGATCGGCGGGCAGGCGTCCGCGCTGGCCTCGTCGTACCCCTCGTAGCGCATCGGGACGCCGAAGAAGCCAGCGTAGCCGTGCGTCTCGTAGTCGCCGGTGGCCTCGAGGTGGCGGCGGAAGACCTCCGAGCGCGTGTCGATACAGAAGACGAGCTGGGCGTCGGCGCGGCCGTCGGGGCTCCCGTCGTCCGCGGGGTCCGCGCGGGCCGCGCTCGCGTCCGCGACGGCGTCGACGACGTCGCCGCGGTAGGACTGCTCCCACGCGCGCAGCCAGACTTCTGCGAGCGGCACGCCGTCGTCGGCGGTGTCGGTCTCGTCGTCGCTCCCGTCGATCGCGCCGGCGCCGTTCGCGTCGGTCTCGTCGCCCGCGTCGGCGAGCGGATCGATCGGCGCGTCGAAGCGCTCGGCGAGCAGGAGGCGAGCGGCGAGATAGCCGACGAGCGTGATCGGGTAGGCGTCCTGCCACTCGTCGCCGCGCTCGGCGCGGTACTTGAGCAGGCCGGTCCAGCCGGGGAGCGCGTTCAGATGCGCCTCGAAGACCGCCGGCAGACGCTCGCCCGGGTGGTCGGCGAGGACGTCGGCGATGGCGGCGGCGGGATCGTCGGGCGCGTCGGCGAGCGAGGCCGCGTCCGGGATCGTCGAGTTGTGGCGCGCGACGGCGCGGAAGGCGTCGTAGAAGCCGGCCTCGCGGTTCGGCATCGGCCACGACGCCTCGCCCTCGTCGCAGAAGGCCGCGAGCCACGACGCGAGCGCGTGATCGACGCGCGCCGTCGCCTCGTCGCGGACGGTGCGCGCGTCGTCTCCCGCCGCGTCGGCCAGCCGGTCGAGTGCCGCCTCTGGGTCGAGCGAGTAGCCGTGCGCGTCGAGTTCGGCGCGGAGGACCGACGGGTCGATGTCGCCGCGCTCCCACGCGGCGCGGAACGTGTCCGGGTCCGGGTAGGCCCGGCCCCCGCGCAGGGTGGTCGCGCGCTCGACGGCCTCGTGGAAGGGGCGGTCCTCGTAGCCGGCGAGGGGGTTCGCGGTCACGAACGAGTGGAGCGGCCAGTTCGTGCCGACGGTCTCGGCGGCGTCGCTGATGCGCTCGCGGACGTCGTCGGTGTCGTGGGTCGTATCAGTACTCATCGTAGGCCTCCGTGTTCGTCAGGACGGTCCGGCCGTCCGGCCGCGCGACGGTGCGGAGCGCGACGTAGAGCCGCGTGCTGCGGCGGTAGACGCCGGTCTCGATGGCGAGGTAGATCGCGGCGAACGCGAGCGCGACGGCGGCGTGGACGGCGGTCAGGTCGGTCGGGGCGGCCGCGATCACCGAGCCGGCCATCAGGTCGCCGATGGCGGCATAGACGAGGCCGTAGACGGCGATCGCGGGGAGGAAGACGAGGGCGACCGCGCCGTAGCGGACGGCGGGCGAGACGCCGGCGTGGCCGATCGCCTGCCGGGCGGCGTGAAGCGTGGTCAACACGACGAGGCCGGCGAGGAGGAGGCCGCTGTCGGCGTGGAGGCCCTCGCCGGTGAGGCGGGCGAAGACCGCCCCGCCCGCGACGGCGGTGACGCCGGTCGCCAGGGCACCGACGGCGGTGAGCGACGGCGTCTCGCCGTGCCCGTGGTCGGGGGTCGTGCGCGAGACGTCGCTCCCGTTCGAGAGGAACTCGTAGGCCTTGTAGAAACCGTGGAGGATGAGGTGGGTGATCGCGGCGGCGAAGAAGCCGAGACCGGCCTGCATGAGCATGAAGCTCATCTGGCCGATCGTCGAGCACCCGAGGCGCCCCTTGACGTCCGTCTGAACGGTGCGGAGGAGTTTACCGACGAGCGCGCTCGCGGCACCGACGGCGACGATCAGGAGCATGAAGCGCGCCTCGACGGTGACGACGGGGGCGAAGCGGACGAGGAGGATGCCGCCGGCGTTGACGAAGCCGGCGTGCATGAGCGCGGACGCGGGCGTGGGTGCCGTCATCGACGAGAGCAGCCACCCGTGGAAGGGGACGAGCGCCGACTGGATCATCGCGGCGAGCAACAGGCTCCCGGCGACGACGAGCCACACGGTGGTGGGGAGCGAGTCGACGACGGCGGCGACGCCCGAGAACGTGGACGCACCGGTCGTCGTCCAGAGGGTCGCGGCGGCGACGCCGACGAGCGCGCTACTGGCGAGGAAGTACCTGCGGGAGAGCGAGGCGGCGGCGCGCGCCTGCGGCCAGTCGCGGGCGTAGCCGACGAGGTCGGCCATGAGCAGTCCCATGGCGAGCCACGCGAGGGCGAAGAGCGCGGTGTTCGCGGCGGCGACGAGCACCATCACGACGAGCGTGAACGCGGAGATGCGCGCGAAGAACGAACGGAGGCGCTCGCTGCCGGCCATGTAGCGCCGCGAGTAGCTGTGAACGATGCCGCTGAAGAACGTGACGGCGGCCCACATGACGACGGTGAGGCCGTCGACGGCGACGACGCCGGGGACGGCCCACGTGGCGCCGGTGAGCGCGTGCACCCCGAGGACGCCGAGGCTCGCGGCCCACAGCAGCCACACGAGTCGGGTGAGCCACACGGGGGCACGGGTCGATTCCGACGCCGCGTCGGGGAGTGCGCCGACCGTCCGAGTGGGGTGTGTGTCCGACATCGTGTGTGAATCGTGACGCGGGCGAGCGGGCCCGGTCACACCTACCCCACAATACGAACAGATCGGGCAATAAATCCTTCGTTTGTTCCCAGTCCGTTCGCGTGAGTGTGTGGTCTTTCGTTATCGACTCGTCGCCGGGCTCACTCCTCCTCGAAGCGGCCGAAGGGCGTCGTGACGTGGCTCTTGACGAGCACTTCGTCGGCGACGGTGATGCCCATCTCGAGGAGCGACTCGGCGATGGGCGTGATGTCGCTGTCCGACGTCCCCACCGCGGTCACGAGGAGGTTCTGCTCGCCGGTGATGAGCTCCTGTACCGAGACGACGCCGTCGAGAGCCAACACGTCGGGGATGAGATCGCCGCGCTCGTGGATCGACGCCGTGCAGAAGAGGAGCATCCGGATCGGGTAGCCCGAGCGCTCGTAGTCGACCTCGGCGCTGTACCCCTTGATGACTCCCGCCTCCTCCAAGCGCTGGATGCGTTTCCTGACCGTGCTCCCGGACGTCCCGGTTCGTTCGGCGATGTCGCTCGACGAGAGGTTCCGCGCGTCCTCCTGGAGCGCGTACAGGATCGCCCGATCGACCTCGTCGACGTCTTCGGCAGGCATATCGGATCGTTACCCCGACACCGTCAAAGGGACTTCGCCTCCGCGTACTCCGGGAATCGGTGCGACGCCGCGGGCGCCGGTCCCGTCGCCGAGTGCGCGAGCGCGTCCCCGACGACAGGCACGACCCCGGCGAACGCGCCGCCAGCCGCGCCCCCGGACTCCCGCCGACGCCGTGCGCACAGATCGACACGGTATTAGTGCTCAGCGACGACTGCGATATCGATGACCGTCACACTCGCCTTCGTCTGCGTTCAGAACGCCGGTCGCTCCCAGATGGCCACCGCGTTCGCCGAGCGCGAGGTCGCCGCGCGCGGTCTCGGTGAGGAGATCGAGATCGTCACGGGCGGCACCGACCCCGCCGAGCGCGTCCACGCGGAGGTCGTCGAGGCGATGCGCGAGATCGACATCGACCTCGGCGACCGGGCGCCCCGGGAGGTGACGTTCGAGGAGGTCCAGCGCGCCGACTACGTGATCACGATGGGCTGTTCGGCCGACGACGTCTGCCCCGCGGGGTGGGCGGGCGAGAGCCGCGACTGGGACCTCGACGACCCGGACGGCCGCGATCCCGAGGCGGTCGCCGAGATCCGCGACGAGATCGAAGAGCGCGTGCGATCCCTCGTCGACGAGCTCGACGCGTCCGGTCAGTAGTCCGCGGCGAGGTGATCGAGGATCTCGTGGTGCTCGGTCGTGTGCGGGGCCGTGAGCGGCGAGACGCTCGTCTCCCCCTCGACGACCGCCCGGAGGTCGCTGTCGTCGGGTTCGTTCGCGACGATCCCCCGGTCGATCCGCTCCCACATCTCGTCGTGGAGCCGGAGGCGCTCGCCCGCGCGCTCGACGTGCATCTCGTAGCCGTGCGTCGGCCGCGTCACCGCGATGTCGCCCGTTTCGGTCCCCGGACAGGGGGCGTTCACGTTGAGGTAGTCCGCGCGCTCGAAGACGCCGGAGTCGAGCGTGTGCTCGACGAGGTAGCGCGTGACGGCCGCGGCCTCGGCGTAGTCCGCTTTCGGTGTCTCGCCGGACTCGAAGTCCGCGCTCGTCAGCGCGAGCGACACCGAGATCGCGGGGACGTCGAAGAACGCCGACTCGACGGCCGCGCTCACGGTGCCCGACCGGCCGAGGACGTACATGCCGAGGTTGCCCCCGCGATTGCACCCGGAGACGACGAGGTCCGCGTCGGGGACGAGCGCCTCCAGCGCCGCGACGACGCAGTCCGAGGGCGTCCCGCGGACCGCGTAGCCGTACTCGTGCCCGTCGACGACGACCTCGCGGGAGAGCGCGCGGCCGGTCGCGCTCATGTCCTCGGCGGGCGCGACCGCGGTGACGTCGCCGACGGCCGAAAGGGACTCGTAGAGCGCGGCGAGCCCGGGGCTCTCGATCCCGTCGTCGTTCGTCAGAACGATCTTCATACCGGGCGGTCGGGGAGGCGTCCCTTCGATGTTGCTATTCGGACCGCATCAGGGGCCGACGCTCGACGACGCCCCGCGACCGCCCTCGAAGCGGAGCTTCGCCAGCCGGACCTCGCGGAGGCGACGCTCGACGGTCCGCCACTCGCCGAGTTTGTCCGCGGCGTCCTCGAACTCCGCGTCCGGAACGTCGTCGAGCACGACCGCGTCCGGGGTCGCGGCGTCGAAGTGCTCAGAGAGGGAGTCGGCGCGCTCGCGGTAGGCGTCCAACCGTTCGTCGAGCGCATCTGCCGAGCCGGCGTCACGGGCGAGCTCGGTCACTCGGCGGAACTCAAAGTACGGTTCGTGTCGAGTGAAGAGCGCGGGATTGTCGGCGACCTTTTCGAGCACACCGAGGTCGACGAGCCATTCGAGGTGCGTCCGCGCACCCTCCTTCCCACAGTCGGCGCGCTCCGCGACGTCACCGACTGCGGTCGGTTCGGTGAGCGTGGTGGCAACCTCGTAGACCCGCTCGCGGACGGTCCGGTTCGCCTCGACGTCCTCCCACTCGTCGGTCAAGGAGAAGTCGGTCGGAGGGGCACTCCCGTCGGTCATGCTACCCTCTCGGGCGTACACGTACATTAATCTGCGGATGGGCGTATATATGAGTGGTCTTGGCCGATCGCGTCAGTCGCCGAGGAACGGCCAGTCGCCGTCGCCGGGATCGAACCCGGATTCGGATGGATAGGTCGGTTCGTCGGGGTTCTCCCAGAGCGCAGTGTAGCGTTCACGGAGTGCGTCGAAGACGACGCCGACAACCGCGCTCTGGCCATCGGGATAGACGGCGGCGAGCGCGTCTCGGGACGCGTTGTTCGGGTCCGGTGGCGGGTGGAAGTGATCACGGTCGCTATGTGGGTTCTCGTGACGGTCCCACCGACACGACCACGTTTCGCCGGACCAGTGTTCCACGTACACGACGTTGAACTCGTCCGCTCGCGCGAACCGGAAGTCGACCGTGACGTCCTCGACGACCGGCGGGTAGTGTTCGCGCTCCAGACGTGCGACGACTCTGTCGGGTTTCGCCGGCGGGAACGTCCGTACGCCGCGGACCATCGACAGGCCGGCCACCCGCCGCGCAACGAGGCGCGAGAGTTCCTCGTTGACGTCGTTCCCCGGCACGTTACTCGTCCGTCACGTGACGGATTTCGTCGACGATTGCGGCGATCTCCTCGCTCGTGCGGTCGCCGACGTCGAGTTCGACGGAGATGGTCACGTCGGACGAATCCGATGAGTCCCCGGACGCCGCACCTTCCGTCTCAGCCGCCGTCTCCCGTTCCGAATCGGTCGTCCGATCTGTGGCCGCTGTCGGCGACGGGTGTTCTCGGCTGAGGGACTCAACGAAGGGCGCGTAGTCGTCCGAGAGTATGAGGCGTGTCTCGTACCCCCGCTTTCCCGTGCGGTACTCGCCGAGACCCGCCGCCTGAGCGGTCTTTATCAGGAGGTTCACCTCCCGGTCTTTCACCTCGTCGTCGATTACGGAGCCCGCGGCCTCCCGAAACGCGCTCTGCGTGACACAAGTGTCCCCCATCACTTCGGACGTCGCGTTCCCTTCGTGGGCCCGAACGAGAATCTCCCGGTATGGTCGGAACTCCTCTATCGCCTCACGGAACAGTTCCTCGACGGTCCCATTGCCCTCGTAGGACGACTGATAGCCGAGCCCGGTCCCCCGTGTGGTGAGTCGGAACACGTCGTCGGTACCGCTATCGACCGCCCGCAAGAACCCGAGGCGACGGGCGAGCGTGAGCCCACGCCGGAGGTCACGCGTCTTTCCCGACACCTCCTCGTATACCTCGTTCCGGGTGAATTCGTCGGCACCCTTCATCTCGCGGCAGATCTCGTACACTATTTCCGGGTTCGCCCGCCGTGGGAGAGAAGTATCCATAAGCGTAACACGAAAGCAACCCACATAAAGTCTCGTATAGGACGAACCAGATAGCATATTCCTCGTCTGAAGCACCTACTCGGCTAGATATTGCGAGAATATCCGGGCCGTCAGTTCTGATTCGCGTTCCGTATTCGACGTCGGATCCACCTCATGTCGACGTGAGGCCGGTAGATACGGATAGGTAGAGCCACCGAGCGGAATGACGATGAGCCGAATGGAGAAAGCGGTTCGGTCTCAGCCGAGGCGATCGACGACGACCTCGTCGTCGACGACGAAGTTGTACGCGCCCTCGTCGTCGTTCCAGAGGCAGAGGACGGACTCGAAGGAGAGGAGGTCCCCGTAGTCGGCACCGAGGAGATCGCGGTTGAGCGCGCTCCGGTCGACGAGGACGGCGTAGCAGTCCGTGTCCTCGCTCCCGTCGCTGATCTTGAACAGGGGATTGCCGCCCTCTGAGAGGTCGCCGGAGAGCTTGGCGGCGACGAGGTCGACGCGGTTCGAGACGTGTCGATCGGCGTCGCCGAGTTTCGCGTACCGCGAGGCGGGGAGCGAGACGTCGTGTTTCCGACGGCCGTCGGTCCGCAGAAAGCTGTAGCTGTACTTCACCGTCTCGTTCAGGAACTCGGCGGGGCGCTCGGACGCCTCGGCGAGGCGCCGCTGGAAGCCCGGGGCCTCGACGTCGGGCTTCTCGACGAACGACCAGCCGCGGTCCGTCGGGCGCTCGCCGTCCCAGAGGCGGACGGTCGGCGCGTAGACGGTGACGCCGCGCGCTTCGAGGTCGCGCTCGGCGTCCCGGAGGCCGATGCTCGTGTTGCGGTCCGCGGGCGCGACGAGGACGAGCGTGCCGTCGTCCGCGAGCACGTCGAGGTAGGACTCGGCGACCGCGACGGGGTCGTCGAGTTCGCTGAGGAGGCTGAACGCCGTGACGAGGTCGAAGTCGCCCTCGTCCGTGAGAGCGCCGCGATCGAGTGATTCGGCGGTCTCGGGGTGGAGCGTCCCGCGGACGTTCGGATCGGCGGCGTCGAAGTAGTCCGTGAGGAGGTCGGCGGCGGGGCTCGGCTCGACGGCGTGGTAGTCGAGGAGACCGTCGTCCGGGAGGGCGTCCGCGAGGCCGAGGAACGGTCCACCGACGCCCGCGCCGAGGTCGAGGACGCGCGCGTCGCGCGGCAGGAGACCGTCAGCGGCGAGGTCCGCGGCGACGTACCGACCGACCGCGTAGTAATCGGGGAGGTGATAGATCGCGTAGCCGAGCGCCGCCGTCGCGTCGTAGGTGACGGCGTTCTCGTAGTAGTAATCGGCCTTCAGGCGGCGGATCGCCTCGCGGAGGGCATCGCCGCTCTCGCCGCGGTGCCAGTCCGGGCCGTAGGTCTCGACGAGGCGGTCCTCCAGCACGCGCGCGTGCTCGTCGGGAAGCGCCGTGACGGACTCGCGCTCGACGCGGGCCGGGCCGGTCTCGACCGGGACGAACGTGCCGTCCTCGCGTTCGACGAGCCCGAGCGACGCGGCCTCCTCGCGGAGGGCCCGTCGGACGACCGCGGGGTGACGCGGCGTGCTGAGGTAGTCACAGATCTCCTCGGGGTCGATCGGTCGGACGCCCCGGAGGTACTTCGCGTTCGATCGGAGTTCGTCCTTATTTACGGGCATCGTCGTAGAGGGCGTCGTACTCGTCGGGGTCGGTGTCGGCGAGGCGCTCGGCGGCCGCGGCGACGTCGCGGGCGCCGTCGAAGGTCGCTTGGATGTCGGCGTAGACGCGGGGCGTCCCGTTGAGGACGCGCTCGGCGAGCGCGGCGAGGCGCTCGTACACCGGCGTCCGCAGTTCGTCCGGCACGTCGTCGTCGGCGTCGGCGGCGGCGAGCGCGAACGCGAGGATCGCGGCGTGCGTCCGGCCCTGGACGGTCCGCATCGCGTCGTCGTGTACCTCGGGGGCGACGTCGACGAGGTCGTTGCCCGCGGCCTCGATGTCGCGTCTGATCCCGTCGGTCGCGGGGCCGCCGGCGGCGGTCGAGACGGCGACCGTCCCGGGCGCGGCGTCGCCGCCGAAGAGGGGGTGGAAGCTCACGCGTTCGCGCGCGGGCGCCGCGGCCGCCATCGCGTCGAGCGGCGCGCGCATCGACCCCGTGACGTCCACGACGGCCTGCTGGGCTTTCCCGGCGTGGTCGGCGATCGCCTCGCTCGCCACCCGCATCGGCACGGCGAGACAGACGATACCGAACGAATCGGTCGTGTCGAGGGGGACGGCGCGCCCCCGCGGACCGAGCGCGTCCGCCGCGGCCTCGGCGCGCGCGGGGTCCGCGTCCGCGAACGCGACGTCGGGCGTGACGGCGGCCGCGAACCAGCGGCCCATCTCGCCCGCGCCGACGACGAGTACGTCCATGGCGAATCGATAGCCCACGCGCGGGCAAAAGGAGTTCGTTCCCGTCGGTCCGTCGGGAGGTTTTAAGCGTCGCGGTACCGAACCGGATAGTGAATGACCGACCGGCCGACCGTACTCGTCGTCGAAGACGACCGGGACCTCGCGGATCTCTACGCCGCGTGGCTCGAGGGCGACCACGACGTCCGCACCGCCAACTCCGCGGCGGAGGCCCTCGACCAGTTCGACGGCGACATCGACGTCGTGTTACTGGATCGACGACTCCCGGAGTCATCCGGTGACGACGTGCTCGCCGAGCTACGCGAGACCGGGAGCGACGTGCAGATCGCGATGGTGAGCGCCGTCGACCCCGATTTCGACATCATCGAGATGGGGTTCGACGCGTACCTCGTCAAGCCGGTCTCGCGCGACGAACTCACCGACCTGGTCAGTCGACTCCTCGCCCGCCGGCTGTACACGGTCGAGGTCCGCGAGTACTTCTCGCTCGCCGCCAAACGCGCCGCGCTCGAAACCCAGAAGGACGCCGATCAGCTCGCCGACAACGAGGAGTACCAGCGCCTCGTCGCCGACATCGAGGCGTTGGAGGGCGATCTCGACGAGGAGCTCAGCAATCTCGACGACGACGACGTCGCCGCCGTCTTCCGCTCGCTGCGCGCGCACGGCGACGAGTAGGATCCGCCAACGCGCTTTTGACGGTCCGACTGCTACTCTCCGATAGTGTATGGACGACGGTGTCCGCGTACTCTACGTCGGTGACGGCGCCGACGGGTCACGCGTGCGCGAACTCGACGCGTCCCCGGAGATTACCGAGGTCGTCACCGAACCGGACGGCGCGTCCGTGGCCGACACCCTCTCCGAGCACGACGTCGACTGCATCGCCTGTGAGAGCGGCTTCTCCGACGTCGACGCGCTCGGCGTGCTCCGACTCGTGCGCGAGGCGGACCCCGCGGTCCCCTTCGTCCTCTACGCGACCGGCGGCGACGAGAAGCTCGCCGCCGACGCGATCTCCGCCGGCGTCACCGACTACGTTCGCGCCGACGCCGAGGAGAGCTTCGATCGACTCGTCGAGACGCTCGTCTCCGCCGCGCGGCGGTATCAGGCCGAACAGGACGTCGCGCTCCTGAACGACCTCGCACGGAACGTCTACGAACGCATCACGGACGCCTTCTTCGCGCTCGATCGGGACTGGCGGTTCACCTACATCAACCAGGAGGCCGAGAACCTCCTCGAAGTCACCGCCGAGCGCCTCGTCGGCCAGAACGTCTGGGAGGTGTTCCCCGAGTCGGTTGGCTCGACGTTCTACACGGAGTTCCACCGGGCGATCGCCATCCAGGAGCCAGTGACCTTCGAGGAGTCCTTCGGCCCGCTCGATAAGCACTTCGAGGTCCGGGCGTACCCCTCCGAGGACGGCCTCTCCATTCACTTCCGCCAGACCGTCGCCGGCGAGTCGACGCGCGGCGATCACCTGATGGAACTCGCCAGCGTCCTCTCGTACGACCTCGCGGACTCCATCGACAACGCGCGTGTCGCCCTCGACTCGGTGCAGGCGTCGAACCCCGGAATCGACGGGCTCGACGACGTGGAGGACGCGCTCGACCGGATGGACGATCTGGTCACCCACTCGATCACGCTCGCCAACGAGTGGGATTACTCGACGACGAACTCCACGCGGTAGTCCGTCAGGTCCTCGTAGCCGTCCTCGGTGACGACGGCGATGTCCTCGATGCGCACGCCGCCGACCGCCGGATCGTAGAGCCCCGGCTCGATCGTGACGACGTGCCCCGGTTCGAGCGTCTCGTCCGCGCCCTCGCTCAGCCGCGGCGCCTCGTGGACGTCGAGGCCGACCCCGTGGCCCGTCGAGTGGATGAACCCCGTCTCGGCGTCGGGATCGGATCGGAGCGTCGGGTACCCCGCGTTCTCGTACACCTCGCAGGCCGCGGCGTGGACGGTCGCGCCCGTCACGCCGGGTTCGAGCGCGTCGAACGCCGCGTCGAACGCGCGTTCGGTCACGTCGTAGAACTCGCGGGCCGCCTCGGTGGGTTCGCCCTTCACGAACGTCCGCGTCATGTCCGCGTGATACTTCGAGTCCTTCTCGCGCGGGAAGATGTCGATCACGATCGGTTCGTTCACCCGGAGCGGACCGCGTCCGCGGTTGTGCGGTTCGGCGGCGTCCGCCCCGCAGGCGACGATCGTCTCGTCGAGCGCACAGCCGTGTCGGAGGAGCGTCACCTCGATCTCCTCTTTCACGCGCTCGGCCGTGAGCGGATCGTCGCGGTAGAGGAGCACGCCGTCGACGACGTCGGCCTCCGCGAGGAGGTCCTCGGCGGCCGCCAGCGCCGCCTCGTTGGCGCGCTGGGCGTCGCGGACGTGCTCGACCTCCGCCTCGGTCTTCACCGCGCGCACGCCGCCGACGTGGTCGTCGCGGTCGGCCGTCACGGTCACGTCGCGCTCGCGGAGGGCGTCCGCGACGCCGAGCGGGAAGCGCTCGTTCGTCGCCACGTCCGTGGCACCGAACTCGTCGAGGAAGGCGGCGAGGACGCGCCGGGACGCCTCCTCGCGACCGTGGTCGGCGGCGAGCGCGTGGTAGTCGTAGTCGGCGTAGCGGCGCACGACGTCGGCGCGGGCCTCGTTCGTCGCGCGGCCGTACTCCAGTCCGGAGACGAGGATCGCCGTCCGATCCGGCGCGTAGAGCGTCGCGAACGGATCGGGCGCGTCGAATCCGGAGAGGTAGTACTGGTCGGCGAGGTCGGCGCTCGCGTGGAGGAGGTAGCCGTCGCGGCCCGTCTCCCGGAGGAACGCGTCGAGCGCGCCGTAGTCGCGTTCGTCGTTCATGCGCGAGAGTCCGCCCGCCGCGACAAAAGGGTTTGCCGTCGCTCTCGGGCGGCCCCGGAACGCTTACGGGCGCCTCACGCGTCCGCTCGCGTATGCAGGTCACGGTCCCGCAGTCGCGCGTACACGGCGACGCGCAGGTACCGCCGTCGAAGAGCTACACGCACCGCGCGATCCTCGCCGCTGGCTACGCGGAGGGTGCGCTCGTCCGGCACGCGCTGAAATCGGCCGACACCCGCGAGACGATGGGCGCCGTGGAGGCGTTCGGCGGCGACGTCGTCGAGGTCGACGGCGTCCTCGAAATCGACGGCTTCGGAGGGACCCCCGAATCCCCGCCAGACGTCGTCGACTGCGGGAACTCGGGGACGACGATGCGCCTCGCCACCGGTGCGGCCGCGCTCGTCGACGGCGGGACCGTCCTCACCGGTGACGCCTCGCTGCGCTCGCGGCCGCAAGCACCGCTCCTCGACGCCGTCGAACAGCTCGGCGGACGCGCGCGATCGACGCGCGGGAACGGGCAGGCGCCGCTCGTCGTCGAGGGCCCCATCGAGGGGGGATCGGTGACGATTCCCGGTGACGTCTCCTCGCAGTTCATCTCCGCGCTCCTGATGGCCGGCGCCTCGACCGACGACGGGATCGACATCGAACTCTCGACGGAGCTGAAGTCCGCGCCGTACGTCGACATCACGATCGAGTTGCTCGACGACTTCGGCGTGGACGCCGCGCGGACCGAGGCGGGCTACCGTGTCGACGGCGACCAGACGTACGAGCCGCCGGAGGGCGAGTACGCCGTCCCCGGCGACTTCTCCTCGGCGTCCTACCTGCTCGCGGCGGGCGCGCTCGCTGGCGACCCGGAAGTCGAGGTGCGCGGCGTCTATCCGAGCGCACAGGGCGACAGCGCGATCCTCGGGATCCTGGAGGAGATGGGTGCGGATCTCGACTGGCACCGCGACGACGGGCTCGCGGTCGTGCGGCGCTCTGACCTCGACGGGACGACCGTCGACGTCGGTGACACGCCGGACCTCCTCCCGACGCTCGCGGTGCTCGGCGCGGCCGCGGACGGCACCACCGAGATCGTGAACGCGGAGCACGTCCGCTACAAGGAGACGGACCGAGTGAGCGCGATGGCGGAGGAGCTGACGAAGATGGGCGCGGCGGTCGAGGAGAAACGCGACGCCCTGATCGTTCACGGCGGGGAGAGCGATCTCGTCGGGGCCGACGTGGACGGACTGGGTGATCACCGCGTCGTGATGTCGCTCGCCGTCGCGGCGCTCGTCGCCGAGGGAGAGACGACGATCACGGGCGCTGAGGACGTCGACGTCTCCTTCCCGGGGTTCTTCGACGCGCTCTACGATCTCGGCGCGAGCGTCTCGCGCGAAGAGGGCTGACACGCCGGTCTCCGTCCGCCGGGGCGGGTCGCCGGCGAGTTTCGCTCGTCCGCCCCGAGTGCGTCGATCAGTGCATAGCCCGGGGTCGTCGCGTCCCGGATCAAGAAGTCGCGCGCTCGGCTCCGGGTCCGATTTTGCGCGTTGTGCAAGGCCTTTAACCACGCGCCGTCGAACCCCGTAGTAATGAACGGGAACCGTTTCGGACGGCTCTTTCAGGTGACGACGTACGGCGAGAGCCACGGGAAGGGGATGGGTGCGACGGTCTCGGGCGTCCCCGCGGGCCTCGAACTCGACGCGTCGGACATCCAGTACGAACTCGACCGGCGCAAGCCCGGCCAGTCGATGATCTCGACGTCGCGGGGCGAGCCGGACGCGGTGACGATCCAGTCGGGCGTGCAGGACGGCTACACGACCGGGACGCCGATCGGGCTGACGATCGAGAACAAGGACGCGCGCTCGGGGAAGTACGAGCCGTTCATCACGGCGCCCCGCCCCTCGCACGGCGACTTCACGTACTCGGCGAAGTTCGGGACGCGGAACTGGGGCGGCGGCGGACGCTCTTCCGCGCGCGAGACCGTGAACTGGGTCGCCGCGGGGGCGATCGCAAAGAAGGTCCTCCGCGAGAACGGCGTGCGTGTGAAGGCGCACGTGAACCAGATCGACGACATCGAGGCGGGCGAGGTGTCGTGGGAGGAGATGCTCGAGCACACGGAGGAGAACGACGTGCGCTGTGCGGACCCCGATGCGGCCGCGGCGATGCAAGAGCGCATCGAGGAGTATCAGGAGCGCGGCGACTCGATCGGCGGATCGATCTACTTCGAGATCCGCGGCGTTCCCCGGGGGCTGGGCGCGCCGCGATTCGACAGCGTGGAGGCGCGTCTGGGGCAGGCGCTCATGTCGGTGCCGGCGACGACGGCGTTCGAGTTCGGCCTCGGGCGCGAGGCGCGCGAGTACAGCGGGAGCGAGCGCAACGAGGACTGGACGTTCGACGAGAACGGCGACCCCGTCCCGGTGGGCAACGACCACGGCGGTCTCCAGGGCGGGATCACGACCGGCCAGCCGATCTACGGCGAGCTGACGCTGCACGCGCCGACGTCGATCCCGTCGGAGCAGACGACGGTGGACTGGGAGACGGGCGAGGAGAAGACCGCGCAGGTCATCGGCCGCCACGACCCCGTGTTGCCGCCCCGCGGCGTCCCCGTCGTCGAGGCGATGTGCCGGCTGACGATCCTCGACTTCATGCTCCTCGGCGGCCGGATCAACCCCGACCGGATGGACGGGAACCCCGGCGAGTACGACACCGACTACCATCCCGCGAGCCCGGAGAACGATCCGGACGACGCCGAGACGCACGTCGAGTAAGCGCTCGGCATCGGGCGCACGTTGATGGTCTCGGGACGCGCCCGAGTCAGTATGGCAGAACAGTGGTCGTCCCGGCTCGGGTTCCTTCTAGCGACGATCGGCGCGGCGGTCGGGCTCGGGAACATCTGGCGGTTCCCCTCGGTCGTCGGGCAGAACGGCGGGGGCGCGTACCTCGTCCCGTACCTCTTCGCGGCGTTCGTCTTCGCGGTGCCGCTGCTCGTCCTCGAGTTCGCGGTCGGACGCTCGCTGCGGACGGACGTCGTCTCGGCCTTCCGGACGGTCGGGCGGCGATACGCGGCGCTCGGGTGGGTCGTCGCGGGCGCCGTGCTCGTGATCCTCTCGTACTACCTCGTCCTCACGGGGTGGGTGCTCTCCTTCTTCGTCGCGTCGCTGGCCGGCGTCACGCTCACCTTCGACGGGTTCGCCGCGACGTACTGGCCGGCCGTCGCGTTCGTCGTCGTGACGGGGGTCGTCGCCGTCGTCGTGAGCGCGGGCGTGAAGGCCGGTATCGAGCGGCTCTCGACGACCGTGATGCCGATCGTCTTCGTCGTGTTGGGCGGACTGGCGTGCTACGCAGTGACGCTCCCCGGCTGGGCGGAGGGCGTCGCCTTCTTCCTGACGCCGCGGCTCTCGGTGCTCGCCGATCCCGGCGTGTGGTCGGCGGCGTTCGGGCAGGTGTTCTTCTCGCTCTCCGTCGGACAGGGGATCATGCTGACGTACGCGGCGTACGTCGACGAGGGGACGTCGCTCTGGAAGTCGGCGGGCGTCATCGCGGTGGCGGACGTCGCGGTCGCCTGCGCGGCCGGCCTCGTCGTCTTTCCGATAGTGTTCACGCTCGGCGTCGAACCGAGCGCCGGCACCCAGTTGGCGTTCACGACGCTACCGCGCGCGTTCGCGGCGATGCCGTTCGGGCGCGTGGTCGCGGTCGCGTTCTTCGGACTGCTGTTCCTCGCGGCGCTCACGTCCGCGGTGTCGCTCCTCGAAGTCAGCGTGGCGTCCGCGACGCGCGCGACCGAGTGGTCGCGCCCCCGCGCGACCGCGGTCCTGATGGGCGGCGTCTTCTGCCTCGGCGTCCCCTCGGCGCTGAGCTACACGCCCGCGGGCGCGGCGGTCCTCGGCGTCCCGTTCCTCGACTTCGTTGACGCGTCCGTCGGGACGTTCGCCCTCCCCGTCACGGCGTTCCTCCTCGCCGTCGTCTTCACGTGGGCCGCGGACACCGCAGTCGTGCGCGCCGAGCTCGGTCGCGCGTACCCGGTCGTGAAGTACGCGATCCCGATCGTCCTCGTCGCCGTCACCGCGACGACCGCGGCGGGGCTCGCGCGCCCCGGTTGGTCGCTGACCGCGGGGTCGATCTCGGACGGGCTCGTACGCGTCGCCCCGACGTTCGGCGTCCTCGCAGTCCTGCTCGGGGTGGGATGGCTCCTCCGAGATCGGGTGCGGCCGCGGCGCTGGCGGCGATAGGGAGTCGGCACGTCTTTGCGGGACGCCCGCGTCGGACACGGCATGGACGCCGCACAGGAGACGCGGTACAACCCCTTCGGGATGGACGAGGACTGTCGCAACTGCGAGGGCCTCTGCGACGTCCGCGAGCGCGTCGTCCACGGCTACGGTGACGCGGGTGCGGATTTCGTCTTCGTCGGCGAGCGCCCGAGCGCCGGTGCGGAGCGGACCGGCGTCCCGTTCACGGGCGACGCGGCCGGCGAGCGCTTCCAGGACGTGCTCGGGCAGATCGGGCTGAACCACTCGCTCCCGACGAGCGACGAGCCGGAGATCGAGAACGCCTATCTGACCTATCTGACGCGGTGTCGCCACCCGGATCGGGACCCGACGGACGCGGAGGTGGCGACGTGTGAGCCCTTCTTGAACGCGGACCTGCGGATGATCAACCCCGAGATCATCGTGCCGGTCGGCGAACGCGCGCTCGCGGAGATCGGCACCGAGTACACGACGACGCCGGCCGACGACCTCGACGTGGTGGAACACCACGCGGAGCGGATCCGCGGGCGCGGCTTCGAGCTGATGCCGATGATCCACCCGGGGTCGATGACGACCGAGCAGGCGGACGCGTTCGTGACCGCCTTCCTCGACCTCCTCGATACGGATTACCGACAGACGAAGGGACGGCGCGGGCGATAGGGCACTCACCGAACGGGGACGGGTCGGCGAATTGCGGACCGCGAACGCGGGGGTTGAAGGGCGGCGCACGCGGATCAGGGGCTATGACGCTCCTCGTCGCCATGATCGACCCGCCCCGTGAGGGACTCGTCCTCCCGCGGTTGGCCGACACGTCGCCGCTGACGCCCGCGGAGGTCGTCGACCTCTACCGCGCGATGACGAAGGACCTCCTGCGCGCCGGCATGGAGAGCGGTGGCGACGTGCTCGTGAACTACCGGCCGGACGACCTCCTGCCGGAGCCGGCCGTGCGCGAGCGGACCAGCGAGGACGCGGTGCGCGCACTCGTCGCCGAGGCGCTCGACGGGGACGAACTGGACGGAACGCGCTTCGAGATCCAGGTGGGGTCGAGCTACGACGCACGGGTGGGGAACACGGTGACGCACCTCTTGGAGACGGAGGCGCGGTCGTCGGTCGCGGTCGCGGAGCCGGTCGCGCCGCTGCTCGATCGCTCGGCGCTCGACGCGGCGGCGATGAAACTGCGACGTCGGGACGTGGTGCTCGGGCCGGCGGCGGACGGCCGCGTCCACTACGCGGCGTTCGGTGAGCCGATCGACTTCGCGGGGGCGTACGCCACCCCGGAGTTGGAGACGCTGACGGCGCGAGCGCGCGACGCCGACTGTGACGTGGACTTCATCCCGCCGTCGACGGCGGTGCGGACGGGCGCGGATCTGCGTACGCTCCTCCCCCGGATCGCGGCGCGCCGCCGCGCCGGGCGGTCGGTCCCGGCACACACGGCCGCGTTCCTCGACGATCTTCCAGTACGCGTCGCTGACCGGGGCGGAGAGCGGACGCTCGTTCGAACGTGACGGCGTCGGAGAAACGCTTATGTTTGGCATCGTGTTAACAATAGACATGCGACCAGTCGTGGAGACGGAAGACAGCGAAACGTACGAGTGTCTCCGCTGTGGGGCGCGCGTCGTCGCCCCGGCGACCCGGGTCTGTGAGGGCTGCGGCGGTCCGCTCCGGAGTCTCTCGCGCTCGCGCGACCTCTGAGCGACCGTCACCGACGCCCCGCGTGAACGCCCGCGCTGGCGGGAGGCGCCACCGACGGCCCGGCGAGTCGGTGTGACCGAAACGGTTAGGGAGGCCACCGCCACTGTATCAGTACGCGCATATGTCCCGAACCGTGGGCGTCCGAGGAGCGCCCGGAGGAGCGACTCGATGGCGTTGATGATCTGTGAGGCGTGTTCGACAGCGCAGAACTTCTCGATCCTGCGATCCGACGCGACCTGCCAGGTGTGCGGCGCCGGCGAGGAGTTCCTCGCGCCGATCTCCGACGCCGAGTCGGACGCCGGCGTCGACCGGACCGACACCGTGTTGCTCGCCGACGACGACGACGAGCTCCGCGAGACGTTCCGGCTCTGGCTCTCGGGGGATCGGTGGGACTGCCGGACGGCCGCGGACGGTGAGGCGGCGTTGCACGCCCTCGACGCCGACGTCGACGTGCTCGTCCTCGATCGCCGGATGCCCGACCTCACGGGCCCCGAGGTCGTCGAACGACTCCACGAGACCGACTTCGACGGCCGAGTCCTCGTCGTGAGCGCGTACGAGCAGGACACCGTCCTGAGCGAGGACGACGTCGACGGCTATCTCACGAAGCCCATCCGGCGACAGACCTTCGTCGAGACGCTCGAACGCGTCGCCCCGGCCGAGAACGACGCCGACGAAGCGTAGCCGCGGGGACGACGACCACGGCCGGCACGGATCGATGCCGAAAGCCGCATACGGGACCAGCGACAACGACACGCTGCGCGGCGAGGTGGCGGAGCGGCCTATCGCGCCGGTCTTGAAAACCGGTGGCATTCAGCCTCCTGGGTTCGAATCCCAGCCTCGCCGTTGCTGTCGAGCGGAGTGAGACGCCCGGCGTGCTGGGTGCGAGCATACGAGACGGGCGACCCGTCTCGTCCAGTTCGAACCCCGGTCTCGCCGTTTCTGCCGATCGAACCGAGACGAGACGTGCACGGCGGTCCGAGGCGAGCGCGCGGACGTGAGCACGACGCCGACGCGCGCGTGGAGAGTAACCGTTTTGGGTACCCCTACCGCACGTCCGTGTATGGAGGACATGTACGACGAGTCGGGCCGCGACTGGCCCCACGACCCCGACGGCGAGGAGGGGAGCGAGGGCGGGCGCAAGTACGGGATGGCCGTCCTCTCGAAGAAGGTCGACGAGGACGAGGACTTCCCCCTCGAAAAGGAAGCGTTCGTCGCGGAGTACGGCGACGATCCCGTCCGGATCAACTACCGGAAGGTCGTCTCCGTCGCGGACATCTTCGAGCACGTCGAGGCCGACGAGTACTCCGATAAGGTCGACTTCTGGAGGCAGGTCGGTCAGGGGATGCGCGACGGCGACCTCTGGGACTACCGCCCGACCGGCGAGTGAGGCGGAGGCGACGGCCCTAAGGCCGACGCGCTCATCGATTTCGGCGATGGCGCGACGCGCACCGGACGGCGTGGTGATCGAGGCGGGGACGATGGACGACCTCGAGACGCTCGTCGACCTCTGGGTCGCGCTCGTCGCCGACCAGCGCGCGCATGGCACGCATCTCCTCGCGGTCGAGAACCGCACGACCGCCCGTGACGTTCTCTCGCAGTACGTGGCGACCGATCGGGTGCTCGTCGCGCGACGCACCGAGGCCGGGACGCCGGTCGGGTTCGTCATGTTCCACCCCGAGAGCGGCCTCTACGAGGAGGACGTCTCACGCGGCGTGGTCGACAACGTCTACGTCGACCCCGCACATCGCGATCGCGGGATCGGGAGCGCGCTGCTCGACGCGGCTGAGGCCACGCTCCGTGACGCCGGGGTCGACGTCCTCTCGATCGCCGTGATGGCCGACAACGAGCGTGCGCGGGCCCTCTACGAGGACCGCGGCTATCGGCCACAGCGCTGCGTGCTGGAGAAGCCGGGGGAAAGCGACACGCACACAAAGGAGGGCGACGAACGCTGAGACGCGCCAAGGGAGCTTGGGCGGTTCAAGCACTCGATTTGTAATCGAGAATTCGGGGGTTCAAATCCCTCCCTTGGCTTCCGACCGAGTGCTTAGGGTCCACTCCTGAGACGTCCGCCAGCGAAAGGACCGTCGGTTTTTCCTACGGTGTCTCCCCGTGACGGCACGAGCGTCGTCGGGGAGCAGGAGACCCGCGGGTCAGCCCGAGCGCTGGTCTTCTCTCATCGGGAGGGGGTTCCGACAGCGATCGCCGCTGGCCCGCCCTGTCGACCGTTGTGTGCACCGTCTCGGCGACGCTCCGAGCGCGAGCGGCGCAGTCGGGATCGCGCGCCTCCGAACCGGAGGTTCGTTTATCCCCGCGAGCGACCAAGAGTGCGACATGATCCCGCCAATCGCGGACCGGTTCGTCGCGGGCGAGTCGCCAGCGACCGCGCTCGCGCACGCCGCGTCGCTCGACGACGGCGGCGTGAACGCGATCCTGAACCTCCTCGGCGAGCACTACCGCGATCGCCGCGACGCGGACGCGGACGCGGACGCCTACGTCTCCCTGCTCGCGGACATCGCCACGACGGACCTCGACGCCCGCGTCTCGGTGAAGCCGAGCCAGATCGGGGTGAGCGTCAGCGAGGACGTCTTCAGAGAGAACCTCCTGCGGATCGTCGACGCCGCGGCCGACAGCGACGTCTTCTGTTGGGTCGACATGGAGGATCACGCGACGACGGACGTGACGCTGGACGTCGTCGAACGCGCCGCGGAGACGCACCCGGGACGGGTCGGCGTCGCGCTGCAGGCGAACCTCCGTCGCACGGCGGGCGACCTCGAACGCCTCGCGGACGTCCCCGCGGCGGTCCGGCTCGTCAAGGGCGCGTACGACGAACCGGCGTCCGTCGCGTACACGGACAAGGCGGCCGTGAACGAGCAGTACCGGGCGGGCCTCGACTACCTCTTCGCACACTACGACGACGGCGAGGTGGCGGTCGGGAGCCACGACCCCGCGATGATCGACCACGCGAAGACGCTCGCCGCCGAGCACGGGACGGACTTCGAGTTCCAGATGCTGATGGGGGTCCGTGAGGACGCCCAGTTCGCGCTCGCCGAGGAGTACGCGGTGGCGCAGTACGTGCCCTACGGCGGGAAGTGGCTCCAGTACTTCTACCGGCGCGTCGCGGAGCGCCGCGAGAACCTCGTGTTCGCCGCGCGCGCCGTGCTCTCCTGAGCGCTACCCGTCGTCGGTCGAGAGGGTCGCGGAGAGCCCCTGAGCCATCTCGATCTCCGTCGCGTTGTTGAGCGTCCACGCGGTGCGCTCGGTGACGGCCTCGATGGCTTCGCGCGCCGACGCGGGGCCGTGGCCGGACTTCTTCACGCCGCCGAAGGGGAGGTGGACCTCCGCGCCGATACAGGGGAGGTTGCCGTAGGAGAGGCCGACCTCGGCGTGGTCGCGGTAGTAGTTGAGCTGTCGGTAGTCCTCGCTGATGACGGCCCCCGCGAGACCGTAATCGACGGCGTTGTGGATCTCGACGGCGCGCTCGATGCCGCCCGCGTAGGGGATGAGCGCGACGTGCGGGCCGAAGACCTCCTCGCTAATGCAGCGGAGCTCGGGGTCGTAGTCGGTCTCGTAGACGAACGGCCCGACCCAGAAACCGTCCTCGTGGCCGTCGGGGATCTCGCCGTCGGCGAGCTCCGCGCGGTCGACGAGGACGTCCACGCCCTCCTCGCGGGCGAGCGCGTTGTACTCGCGGAACTTCTCGACCTGATCGGCGTCGGCGAGCGGGCCCATGAAGGTGCGCTCGTCGAGCGGATCGCCGACGGCGACGTCCGCGGCGAGGTCGACGAAGCGCGCTTTGAACTCGTCGTAGACGTCCTCGTGGACGACGAGTCGTTCGGCGGAGACGCAGCGCTGGCCGGTCGTCTTGAACGCGCTCATCACGGCGGCGTGGACGGCGATGTCGAGGTCGGCTTCCTCGGTGACGACGACGGCGTTCTTCCCGCCCATCTCGAGGGCGACGTCGCGCCCGGGGACGCCCCCGAGTTTCTCCGCGATGGAGTGTCCGACCTCGGCGCTCCCGGTGAAGAGCACGGTGTCGACGGCGTCGTTCTCGACGACGGCGTTCCCGGCGTCGCCGTACCCCTGCACCATGTTGAAGACGCCGTCGGGGATCCCGGTGTCGTCGAACATCTCGGCGACGATCTGCGCGCAGTAGGGCGTCTGCTCGGCGGGCTTCCACACCACCGTGTTCCCCTCGACGAGCGCGAGCGCCATGTGCCAGAAGGGGATGGCGACGGGGAAGTTCCACGGGGTGATACAGCCCACGACGCCGCGGGGTTTGCGGCGCATGTAGGCGTCCTTCGCGGCGATCTCGCTCGGGACGACGTCGCCGTGCGGGTGGCGGGCGTTCCCGGCCGCCCACTCGACCATGTGCCACGCCTCCGTGACGTCGGCCTTCCCCTCGCTGATCTCCTTTCCGCACTCCCGCGAGACGACCGCGCCGAGCTCGTCGTGTCGGTCTCTGAGCTCGTGATAGATCTCCCAGAGGAACTCCGCGCGGTCGATGTAGGAGAGCGCGCGCCACTCGTCCTGAGCGGCCTCCGCGGCCGCGACGGCCTCCTCGACGTCCGCGGGCGTCCCGCGGGCGAACTCGCCGAGACGCTCGCGCGTCGCCGGCGAGCGGCTCTCGAAGGTCGCGGTTCCCTGTCCGGTGCGCCAGTCGCCGTCGACGTAGTGGCCGTGCGGTGCCATACTGTCCCGTCGTCGGGGGCGAAGAAAAGCCCATCCCCGCGTCCGGGGTCAGTCGGCGTTCGCCGCGCCGGCCGCGCCCGCGACGCGGCCCGTGTCCGCGAGCCAGCCGAGCGCGAAGACGACGAGGCCGCCGAGGACGACGAGGCCGCCGGCGACGCCGAAGGTGAGGAGGTAGTCGGTGCGGGCGGCGAGCCAGCCGCCGACGAGGCCGCCGACGCCGCCGGCGCCCGAGGAGAGCGCGGTGTAGAGCCCGAGCGCCGCGCCGCGCCGGTCGGGGGCGGCGTAGCGCGCGACGAGCGTGTTCGCGGTGACGGCGACGACGGCCCACGAGAGGCCGACGACGACGTTGAGGGCGGCGACGCCGAGGAGGCCGGGGACGGAGGGCGCGCCGAGCACGGAGGCCGCGGCGGCGACCGCGGGGAACGCGAGCGCGCGGAAGCCCAGTGCGCCCGTCTGGAGGCGGCGGAGGTCGTAGCGGTCGGCGAGCGCGCCCGCGCCGACGTAGAACGCGGCCGAGGAGAGGCTGGAGACGACGTAGAGGGCGTAGACGGCGTCGTCGCCGAAGCCGACGCCCGCGAGGAAGTCGGGGAGGGGCGCGCTGAAGACGCTGAACCCCGCGAAGAAGACGGAGACGGCGACGAGGTAGACGGCGAGGGGACGGCGGACGCCGCGGAGGAGCGCGCGGGGGTGCGACGTCCGCGCGAGCGAGACGAGTCGCCCCGGGAGAAGCGGGCTGAGCGCCCCGCGGGCGGTTCCGAGGAGGCGCGGGCGGCGCGAGAGCGCGCTCGCGCTCGGCGCGGCGTCGCTGGTCGGGAGCCACCGCGCGGCCGCGAGCGTCGCGCCGGCGAGGAGGGCGACGCAGACGAGGAACAGCGAGCGTTGGACGGGCAGGGTAACCGGTCCGAGGGCGACGCCGCCGGGGAGGGCGAGCGACGAGGACGCGAGCGGGGCGAGCGCGCCGCTGGCGAGGCGCGTCCAGAGCGCACCGAGGACGAGGCCGCCGGCCCACCCGTACCCCTGATAGCGGTTGAGACGCGCGATGCGACCGTTCCACTCGCGTTCGGGCGCGTCGGCGAGAACGAGCGTCGTGAACACCGGAGTGGCGCTGGCGACGCAGAGCCAGAGGGCGGCGTCGACGAGGATCACGGCGGCCACGGTGTCGAGGAACGGGAGGATCGCCGTGGCGAGCGCGATCCCGGCGAGGCCGGCGAGCGCGAACGGGCGGTGGCGGCCGGTGCGATCCACCAGCGTGCCGACGCCGAGCGCGCCCGGCACCATGGCGATCGAGGTGGCGAACCAGCAGAGGCCGAGGTCGAAGGCGGTGCCGCCGAGGCCGACGATGAAGAGCGGGACGAGCAGCGAGAGCGCGCCGACGGCGACGTTCGCACCCGCCCACGCGTAGAGCCAGCGGTCGTTCACGGTGTCGCGCACGCCACGGTCTGGGGGCGGCGGCGGCAAAAGGGAAGCGCACTCGCGGCGGTCCGCGATCGAGCGATGCGGGCGGTCCGGCGGGGCGGGCGATCGATCCGCATCCGCGACCCGACCGGCGTCCGCCGCGGTACCCGAAGCTCGGTGAGGCCCGCCCTCCGCCGCTCGCGCCGGCCTGAGACCGACCGACGGAAGACGTAAACGGACAGATCGACTACCGTCGGTCGTGGCACAACCGCTCCGGTTCAGGCGTTCGACCGAAACGTGGAGCGCGGGGCGGGTCCGCGACGAACTGCTGGCGGCGCTCGACGCGAACATCGGCGCGACGGCGACGTCGCCGTGGTACCGCGCCCCGTCGGGATACGCGGCGCGGCGCTTCGAGATGGACAACGGCGACGTCGCGCTCTTCGCGTACGCCGAGAGCGGGAGCGGCGGGTACTGGCTGGGGAACACGGAGACGCCGAGCGCGCTCTGGCGGACGGAGAAGGAGGGGTTCGACGAGGCCCCGCACGGCGTCTCGCGGTGGGCGCAACGCGAGTTCCTCGCCGGCCTCCACGACGAGGCCCCGTGGCTCGAACCCTACACCTACCTCTCGTGGTTCTTCCTCCCGGTCTTCTGCTCGAAGGACGGCCGCGAGACCTCCCGGGAGTTCTTCCGCGAGCACGCGGCGGGCTTCCCGGACGCCGACCGGGACGACGCGCTCGCGTTCTACGACGACTTCCTGAAGACCGGGATCCTCGAACCGCACCGGCACGTGATGGCGGGGAAGCTCGGCACCTCCGAGTACCTCGATCTGACGCGGACGAGCGCCGCGATGGGCGAGTTCGACGCCGCGTGGCTCCTCCACGAGGCGGGCTACGACGTCACCCCGGAGATCGAGGTGGCGACCGGTCACTCGCTGGACTTCCGCGCGGAGCGCCCCGACGGATCGGCGGCCCACCTCGTCGAGGTGACGCGCCCGCTCCCGGTGAACGAGCGCTCCGCGGGGACGCCGACGGCCGCGATCCGCGACACCGTGGCGACGAAGACGGACGGCCAGCTGGCGAAACACGGCGGCGGCGCAACGCTCCTCGTCGACTGTTCGAGTTTCCCCGACGACGACTGGCGCGCGCTCCTCGCGGCGGAGCCGGACGTCCAACACCGGCCCGCCGCGGTCTTCCGCGTGCGTCCGAGCGGACGCGTCGAGGGATACACGAAGGGCGCGCTCCCCATCGACCTCGGGTTCTGAACCGTCGGCGCGACGATCCCGACACTCAAATGCGAGCGGGCCCCAGTCGAAGTGAATGAGCGACGCCGACGTCGAGGGGGAGGCGGGGGCCGCGTGGCGCGAGCGCTTCGGCTTCGACGAGCCGTACGAGAACCAAGCGGACGCGATCGAGGCCGCGGTCGACGTCGGGCGCGAGGGCGGCTATCTCGCCATGGAGGGGGCGTGTGGGACGGGGAAGACGATGGCGGCGCTGACGGCCGCCGCGACGCTCTGTGATCGTGGCGTCTACGAGAACGTCCTCGTCGTCACGCCGGTCAAACAGCAGCTCCGGCAGTTCGTCGACGACCTGCGGACGATGAACGCCGAAAGCGACGATCCCCTGCGGAGCGTGGCGCTCGTCGGTAAGCGCGACCTCTGCCCGTACGGCCGCGAGGACGTCTTCCCCGCGGACGCGAGCACGCACGAGCGCTGTGAGGACCTGCGGGAGACGACCGCCGAGCTGGTCGAGGCGGGCGACGGCGGGGCGCGCGACGACGGCGCGGAACTCGACGACCTCACGGCGATCCGGACGGACGAGGATATCGAGGAGGCGTGGTGGGACCCGGTGACGGCCCGTGCGTTGGCGAAGAGCGCGCGTCCGGGCCGGGAGTCGATCGATCAGTCGACGCTGGAGACGGCGGGGGCGGCCTCGCCGTACGTCCCGGTCCAGCCGAGTGCGGATGCAGAGTTCGACGAGGACGAACCGCTGTTCTGTCCGTTCGAGGCGGACTGGTACGGCCGCAATCGCGGGTCGCCGATCGACTTCTCGGCGGGCGACGAACACGTCGTCACGTCGCGCGATCTCCTGCCGGCCGCCGTCGAGGCCGGGACGTGTCCCCACCGCGTCCAGAGCGTCCTCCTCGGCGAGGCGGACGTGATCGTCGGGAACTACAACCACCTCTTCGATCCGCAGAGCCGACCGCTGATCGAGGGCGTCGTCGGCGAGGACACCTTCGTGATCGTCGACGAGGCCCACCGGATCGAGGAACGCGTGCGCGATCTGCTCTCGGAGCGCGTCGGTCGCCAGACGCTCCGGCGGGCGCGCAACGACCTGAGCGAACTCGTCGCGCGGACGAACCAGAGCGAGGGCGCGAAAGAGGAGGTGGCGGCGCATCTCGCGGACTTCGACGTGACGGTCGGCGACGTGAAGCGCGCCCGGGATTTCTACGACGACGTCGCGGCATGGCTGACCGGCGAGGTGACCGAACGCCTCGCCGCGGAGTTCGACGGCGAGCGCGACTGGCCGGCGCACGACGTCGAACTCCCGCTGCGCGATCCGGACGTCGCCGAGCCCGACGAGCTGACCCAGTGGGCGGAGCGGGAGGGATACACCGGTGACCTCTGGCGGCGCCTCCGCGCCGTCGGGACGGCGGTCGAGGACGTCCTCGACGAGGAGGACCGCACGACCGTCTGCGAGGCCGTCGGGAGCACGTTCACGAACTGGTGGGAGCGCGATCACGCGACGTACTTCCGGGAGATCGAACTCGAACACGCACCGTCGGAGGCCCCGAGCGGCGACCCGTGGGAGGCCACGTACACCGCGGGGCTCGTGACGTACAACTGCATGCCGGGCGGGGCGGTCCGCGACGTGTTCGCCGGCCTCGGCGGCGGCGTATTGATGTCCGCGACGCTCGAACCGCTCGACGTCTTCCGCGAGGTCGTCGGCCTCGACGCGCTCGCGGACGATCCGGACGACCCGCGGCCGGTCGCGGAGCGCTCGTACGACCTGCCGTTCCCCGAGGAGAACCGGGCGTCGTGGACGGTGGCGGCGGAGGCGTTCACCGCGCGGAACCGGGGTGCGCCGACGGGCGAGAACGCGAACGCGACCCGCGAGGAGTACCGCTACGTCCTCCGAACGCTCGCGCGGAGCCACGGGAACGTCCTCGTCTGCATGCCGAACTACCGCGAGGCGGCGTGGGCGGGCGACTACCTCACCGACGCGGTGGAGAAGGAGGTACTGGTCGATTCGAGTTCGAGCGACGAGGAGACGGAGCGGCTGAAGCGGGCGTTCTTCCGGGGGCCGGGGAAGGTGCTCGTCACCTCGACGCGGGGGACGCTGACGGAGGGGGTGGATTACGACGGCGAGAAACTCCACTGCTGTGCGGTCGTCGGCGTCCCGCTCGTGAACGTCGCGTCGCCGCGGATCCGTGCGGTGAAGCGGGCGTACACGGACGCGTTCGGCGAGGAGAACGCCTTCGAGTACGCGCTGACGGTACCGGCGGTCCGGCGCGCGCGACAGGCCATCGGACGCGTCGTGCGGGGACGCGACGAGCGCGGCGTGCGCGCCTTCGTCGACGAGCGCTATACGGCGGACGCACCCCGATCGGTTCACGGCTACCTCGGCCGGGAGGAGCGCGAGGAGTTCGTCCGGATGACGCCGGAGTTCCTCGGACCGAAGTTGGACGGATTCTGGGGATAACGACCGTGAGGAACCCGTGGCCGCGGGTGACAATCGTTGCCGAAGAAGCGTAGGCTTTTACACATCGGCGCGTTACGTGTGCGTATGAGTCTCACCATTCGCTCGCCGAAAGAGCGCTCCTGCGTCCGATGCGGACGAACGGAAGCCTGGAACGAAGACGTCGACGCGTGGCGCGTACCCGAGGGTAACGAGGGGGAAGTAGCCTGTATCCACGACTGGGACGTAACGGGCGAGTTCAGGCCGGTCGAGCGGTAACGTACACTTCGCCGTCGCGATCGACGACGCCGCGTTCCTTGAGAGTCTTGAGGATACTGAACAGCGTGATCCGTTGGAGGTCGAGGCCATCGCGGAGCTCGTCGAGGGTCGCCCCCTCGTGGAACTGCAAGAAGAGATAGACGAGCTTTCCCCGCGCCGATTCGACCGTTTCGGGAACTCCCTTCGGCATCTGTCGCGCTTGCATCTCGTTACGCGTAGTGATGGGTACGACGACCATAAACCCTAGCTACGACAGTCGTCGAAATCCCGTGGGCGGAGCGCGGGATTCACGGGAGACGGTGACGAACGCGGGGTATGACCGATCGCCGCCACGACCGACTGGCGCGCCACCCCACGCCCGGACCCGGGAACGCGCTGCGTCACTGGCCGGACGCGAAGGGAGTCGTTCGCGTCGCGCTCAACTACGCCTGTATCGTGCTCGCGCGCCACTCGCCGAGCCTCCGGCTGAAGGTCGTCCTCTACCGGCTGCTCGGGATGACCGTCGGCGACGGCGTCTCCTTCGGACTCGAGGCGACGCCGGACGTCTTCTTCCCCGAGCTCGTCACCGTCGCGGACGACGCCATCGTCGGCTACGACGCCACGCTCCTCTGCCACGAGTTCCTCCAAGACGAGTACCGGACGGGCGAGGTCGTCGTCGGCGAGCGAGCGATGATCGGAGCGGGCGCGGTCGTCCTCCCGGGCGTCACGATCGGCCGCGACGCGCAGGTCGCCGCGAACTCGCTCGTCGCCGAGGACGTCGCCCCCGAGACGACGGTCGCGGGCGTCCCGGCGGAACCGCTCGAACGCGGGCGAGACGGGACGAGCGACGAGCGCGCTGACAGCGCGGACGCTAGCGGCGGCGAGACGGACGAGGCGGGGCGGGAGGACGAGGGAAGAGGGGTAGAGGAAAGGTAGGGGGATTAGCGCTCCTTCACGACGCCGTACTCGAAGACGTGGGCGTTCGGGACGGCGTGTTCGGTGCCGTCGTCCTCGATGTAGGTCACGAAGACGTCCAGCTCTTGGACGATCCCGCTCGTCTCGCCGATGCGGACGTGATCACCGATCCCGTAGGGCTGATTGAGGAGGACGTAGACGCCCGCCGCGGCGGACGCGAGGAGGTCCTGCGCGGCGACGGCGACGAAGACGATGAGCGCGAGCATGACGGCCGCGAAGACGATGACGAGCGGGAGGGTGGCGACGCCGAGTTGGCCGAGCGCGACGAGCACCGCGACGAAGACGATGCCGTACTTGACGACGAGCGGGATCACGCCGATCTCCGGGACTTTCACCCCGCGCAGGCGCTCCGAGACGACCACCTCGACCTTGTCGCCGACGAGGACGCCGAAGACGAGGACCGCGACCGCGAAGACGACCGCGGGGAGGTAGCCGACGAGTCGGTACCAGAGCGCGCGTAGGTCGACGAGGTCAGTGATGGCGAGCGCCAGGACGACCGCGACGGCGTAGATGACGAGCGAGGAGAAGCGCGCGAGGAGCGCGACGATCGACGTGCCGAACCGCCGCGCGGTCCGTTCGACGCTCGTCCCCTCGACGGCCGTCGGGACGCCGGCCGCCCGGAGGAGGCGGGCGTTCAGCCGTCCGACGAGGTAGCCCGCGACGAGTCCGACGACGAGCACGCCGAGCGCGAGCAGGTAGTCGACGTCCCGCGTCACGAGCGTCTGCACGTCCATCAATACGCCTCCGGATCGAGTTCGAGGACGAGCTCACCGCCCTTGAACGCGCGGACGAGCCCGTCGCTCTCGCTCAACACCACCGCGATCGCGCTCGAATCGCGCGTGATGCTCGCCGCCGCCATGTGCCGCGTTCCGAGCCCCTTCGGGATGTCGACGCCCTCCGCCGACCCCTCCAAGTAGCGGTACGCGGAGACGATCTTTCCCGAGTCGGAGATGACGAACGCGCCGTCGAGCCGCGAGAACTCCTTGAGCATCACGTTCACGATCGGATCGCCGACGTGGACGTGGCTCTTCTCGAAGGGGTTGTACGAGAGCGGCCGAGACTTGTTCATCACCTTCCCGGCGTCGCCGACGACGAACAGCGCGCCCACCGGCTTGCCCTTCTGACCCTTCTGTCCGAGTTCGATCACGACGTCGAGGACGTCGCGGATGACCGCCGGATCGGCCCGCGAGTTGACGAAGAGGTCGTAGACGCCCGAGTGGCGCTCGGCGTCGACGCGCACCCGCGAGACCGTGTCGACGTCGTCGTCGAACACCGCGGTGGCGCAGGCGACGTCATCGCCGTCCGAGAGGTACTCGTTGTCGAGCGCCCCCTCGATCCCGAACCGCACGCGCTCCGTGACCTCGGCGAACTCGAGGGGGAGCTCGACGAAGGCGTCCGCGCCGACCGTGTTCTCCGCGCCCACCACGATCAGGTCGACGTCGCCCCCGTCGGTGGCGTCCCGCGCGCGCTCGTAATACGACCCGCTGGGGGAGAACGACACCAGCGCGTCGACGTCCGTCACGAGCTCGCCGAGAAGATCCTTCAGCGCAGACATTGGCGGTACCGACTCGTGGGCCGGCAAAAAGGGTTGTGACCCGTCTGACGTCCGTCTGCCGGGGGACGAAGGACTACGTGGCCGGCCGCCGAACTCACGCGCATGGCCACGATCCCCGACGCGTACCACGACCTCTTCGAGAAGGCGACCATCGCACACGTCACCACGATGAACCCCGACGGCACGCCGCACGCGACGCCCGTCTGGATCGGCTACGACGCCGACGACGACCGCCTACTCGTCAACACCGAACGCCACCGCCGCAAGGCCCGCAACGCCGAACGCGACCCGACGGTCGCCGCGAGCATGACCGACCCCGACGACGACTACCGCTTCCTCTCCGTCACCGGCGAGGTCGCCGAGATCACGACCGACCCCGACGACGACTACCGCTTCCTCTCCGTCACCGGCGAGGTCGCCGAGATCACGACCGACGGCGCGCGCGAACACATCGACGCCCTCGCGCACCGCTACACCGGCGACGACTACGCCGTCCCCATCGAGAGCGAGCGCGTCCTCCTGCGGATCCGGGCCGACGAGGTCATCACCGGTCAGTAGGGCGGAAACGGGGCGGTGGAGTGGCGGTCGGATGCGCCACGGTTGTGACGGTTCAGTCGCGGACTCGCCAGCGAACTCAATCGCGCGGGTCTTTTTCACCCATGTTTCTGCGACGAGGAGTCGCCGGAGGCGAGCCGAGTCGGAAAAAGATGGAGGGGATGCACGGGACCGGATTCGAACCGAAATCAGACGTGCTCGCGCTGCTGCGCGCGCCTGATAGGGCCCGAATCCGGCCCGGATGGTTTTCGTCCTCGCTTCGCTCGGACAGAAAATGCACGGGACCGGATTCGAACCGGCGGACCCCTTCGGGATAGCGTCCTAAGCGCTACGCCGTTGGCCAGGCTTGGCTACCCGTGCGCACGTGGACGAACGGCCGAGTTCCCTAAGAGCGTGTCGCCTTCGCCGTGGGCTTATGTCCCTTCACCACCTCACGCGAGACATGTATCGCGCGGGCGATGCGTTCGAGAACGCCGAGTGGGTGGCGAAACTCGACCGCGTCGCGGACAGACTCGATCTCGACGCCGAGGCGCGTTCGAGCGCGGAGGACCTCTTCCTCTCTGGGGTTCCAGAGGAAGAGCGCTCGAAGCGCGCGGCGCTCGCGGCGGCGGTCTACGCGGGCTCGCTCGTCGCGGGCGATCAGCGCTCGCAGACGGCGGTCGCGGAGGCCGCGGACGTCTCGCGGCAGGCCGTACAGAGCCGGTGGAAGGACCTCCTCGCGGACGCGGGCCTCGAACCGCCGTCATGGTAGGCGGAGTCGGTGGTTATTCGCGCGGCGTCGCGTCGGGCGTCACGGTACCGTGTTCGTCAATCTCGCCTCTCACGATCCGGGTGGAGGAGATGACGCCGCCGTCGTCGGCCGCGACGCGCGGGACGACCTCGATTCGGAGGGAGTCGTAGCCACGCTCTCGGCGGATCTCGTTGACGCGCTCGGCCCCCGCTTCGGTCTCCGGGGAGACGACGAGCGCGTCGAACTGGGGTTCGACGGCGATGCCCGTCGGCTCGGTCAGCGTACGGATCTCGTACTCACGGCCGTACTCGTCGGCGAACCGTTCGAGTTCGGCCGCGAGATCGCGTTTTCGCTCCTCGAACGGGCGGACGTAGCGCTCCTCCTGACGGGTCCGAGGCGCGAGGTCGTCGCTCGTCAGGCCGACGGTGACGTCCCCGAGTTCGAACGCGCGCTCGAAGAGCGCGCGGTGGCCGTCGTGGATGGGGTCGAACGTCCCGCCCAGCGCAACGTTCATACACCGGGCGAGGGTTCCATCATGTTTAGCAGTTTGGTTCTCAGGCGTTCCGGTCCGGCGCGTCGTCGCCCGCGGGGGCGGCGTCCTCGCCCGTCGCAGCGGCGTCCGCGTCGTCGGACGCGTCGGCGTCGTTCTCGTTACCGTTGACCTCGATACGGACCGGTTGCTCGTCGCGTTCGTCCTCGCGTCCCAGCGTGAAGATCGTGTTCAGCTCGTCCTGTACGCCGCCGACGACGCCGCCGACGAGGTCGCTCGGCGCGATCGCGGTGTACTCGTAGGGGTTGTTGCCGGCCCCCTCGCTCTCGCGTTTGCGACGCTCGACGGTGTCCTCGTCGGCGAGCTCGGCGAGCGCCTCGCGCACCGTGCTCGGGTAGAGTCCGGTCCCCTCGGCGACCTCCTCGCTCGTGCTCCACGGGTGCTGGCGGAGGTAGACGTAGATGCGGGCGCGGGTCTCGGTGTCGAGCATCCACGAGAGGATGTCGACGACGCGTTCGTCGAACCCCGAACGCGCCCGATCCGCACTCTCGCCGAGTCGGTCGCGCGCGCTTCGCTCTCCCCCCTCGGGTGTGTCGGTGTCCTCGGACATATGTCGCTCTCGGGAGAACACAAGCCCCGGGAGCGTAAAAACCTCCTGCTCGCCCCGTCCTCGCTCGCCTCAGAGCCGGATGGCGTCGTAGAGCGCGCGCGCCCCCTCGGTGTCGCGGACGCGCCGCTGGAACGCCGCGCCGCTCTCGGCCTCGTAGACGTCGCGGATGCCCGTGACGCCGAGGCGGTCGCACTCACGCTCGACGACGTCACCGAGCGTCACCGTGTCCTCGCCGCTGCGGGCGATAAACGAGGCGTCGTGGCCGTGGCGCGTCGCGCGCCACTTGTTCTCGTCGAGGAGCTCGCGTCGGTGGCCGTACCCCGTCTCGCCGTCCGCGTAGCGCTCCGCGAGGTCGAGCACGAGCGCGTGGACGTAGCGGACGAACGCCTCGACGACCGCGGGGTCGTGCTGGGCGTCGGGCGCGCGAACCTCGACCGTGCCGTGTCCCGAGTGGGGGCGGACGTCCCACCAGATCTCGCCGCGGTCCTCCATCGACCCGTGTTCGACCATCCGCTCCTCGAAGGCGTCGAACTCGGCGTACGAGTCGAACGCCGTCGGCATCCCCGTGTTCGGGAGGTTCTCGAAGACCTTCGCGCGGGCCGAGGCGAGACCCGTGTCGTGGCCGTTCCAGAAGGGCGAGTTCGCGGAGAGCGCGAGCATCACGGGGAGGTACCACCGGATCTCGTTGGCGATCCACATCGCCTTATCGGCGTCGTCGACGCCGACGTGGACGTGGAGCCCCGCGGTCGTGTTCCGGTGTTGGGGGTACTGGATGCGATCGAGTTGCGATCGGTACCGGGGTTTCTCGGCGTGTTCGTGGTCGCGCCAGCGCGCGCCCGGGTGGAGGCCGGCGGCGGCGACGCCGTACCCGTGCTCGGCCGCGTAGGAGACGAGCGCCTCCCGGACGTCACGGATCGCCGCACCGGCGTCCTCGACCCCGTCGAGTTTCGGCGTCTGCGTCTCGACGACGAACTTGAACAGCTCGTGGTCGACGCGGTCGGCCAAGAGTTCCGGGGGGTCGGCCTCGTACACGAGCGTGTCGCTGCCCGCCGTCGGACGCCCACCGGCGTCGACGAGGAAGAACTCCTCCTCGACGCCGAGCGTCCCGAGCTCACTGAACGCGTCCGGCGAACCCGTCGTCATTCACCCGGCCTTCGAGAGGGGCGAGTTTATAAGTACCGAAGGCGGCCCTCAGCGCGGGGTCGCGACCACCGCGAGGTGGTCGTCGTGGTACGGTTCGAGGGGTGCGCGCGCGAGCACGTCGTAGGCCTCCCGAAGGTCGGCGAGCGCCTCGTCGAAGACCGCTTCGGGAGCCGCGGTGACGTCCTCGCTCCGGGCCTTGACCGCGAGGACGAGACGTCCGTCGTCGGCGAGGAACCGCGCGTTCTCGACCGCAACGCGCGCTTGGCCCCGGGTGGCGACGTCCTGCACGAGCACGTCCAGATCCGCTTCGACGACGTGCGCGTACGTCTCCGGTTTGCGGGCGTCCTTCAACAGGGGGAAGAGGTTCGACCGGGTGTCACACACGCCGAGCAGGTCGCGGGCGGAGCGCGGCGCGAACTCGACGGCGTAGGTCGGTCCGGCGACGTCCGCGACGTGACTCACCGTCGTCCCGTTCGCCGCGCCGAGGTAGAGGACGGAGGCGTCCGCGCTGAGACCGGTGTCGAGTCCCTTCTCGATCGTCGCGCCGAGCTTCGAGCGGTGCGGGTCCCAGCGCCGCCAGCCGTCGCCAGTGGGTTCGCCGTAGACCGGCTCGCCGCGCGTGGCGAGCGCGGGTCCGTCGCCGAAGTCGCGGCGCGCGACGCCCGCCGGGAGGTCGGGGTCGTCGTCGCTCATTTCGCGCCTCCGTCGTCGTGTCGCGCGCGGATCGTCTCGATGCGCTCGTCGAGTTCGGCCTCGACCTCGGGACGGTAGTCGCCCGCGTAGTGGTCGATCCGCGCGCCGATCGTCAGCTTGCCGGCGAGCGCTCGCGCGGCCGACCCGCGCTCGTCCGGATGGGTGCCCCGGACGTACTCGTGGGTGTAGATGACGCCGTGCTTCGGCGAGGGGGCGTTTCCGCGAAGGTGCGCGAACAGCGCGTCCTCCGCGCCGAGCACCTGCACGGTGCCCGAGGGCATCTTGGCGAGGGATTCCAGACCGCCCGCGAGCTCGATCAGACGCGCGGCGAGGACCGGGCCGGCCATCGACGCGAGGTTCGGCGCGACCGTCGAGACCGTCCGTTCGAGGAACTCCCGTTCGGCGTCGCGTTCGTCGGCGAGGGCCACGACCCGCGCCGCGAGCGAGACGACGCGCTCCTCGGCCGCCGTCTCGGGATCGCGGGCCGCCAGATCGCGGGCGTAGGCCACGCCCGTCCCGGGTTCGTCGTCGAGCGTGCCGCCCCACTCCGCGACGCGCTCGGCGAGTTCGTTCGTCGTCGACGCGAGGTCGTCCATCGCGCGGATCGCGTGGACGAGCTGCCTGTCGTCGGCAGACTCGGCCTCCCGAACGGCGCGGCGCGTCGCCGCCACCGTCGCCTCGTGAAGCGCGTCGTAGTAGTCGTCGGCGTCGGCCGCGAATCCGGCGTCGAGCGCTCGCTCCGGCCAGTCGGCGGGCGCGTCCGCGCGGCCCTCGCGTATCGCCGCGGCCGCGGCGTCGGTGTCGTCGCGCTCGACACCGGCGAACCAGCCCGCGTCACCCGCGGGCGTCTGTTCGGTCATGCGCCGGGCTATGCCGCCCGGTCGTATAGGCGTTCCCGAACGCGGGGCGGCGGAGACGGGACGTTACTGGTGCGTGACCTTCCGGACGCGACCGCGAGCGCCGGACTTCAGCTTCACGTCCGCCCCCGTCGGGTCGGCCTCACCGATCACCGCACCGATCTCGCCGATGATCGGTTCCCTGTTCGCACCGCGCTCGATCTCGACGGTCATCCCGGTCTCCAGTTCGTGCGGCTTCGGATACTCGGGCATGTGCGGCGGTGAACGGCTCGGGAGACAAGGGCGTGGCGGCCGACTTTTTGTATCGGCGCGCCGTCATCGAGGACATGGGCGATACGGCGACGGACGACGACGATGACGACGGCGCGGACGTCTCCGACCTCATGGACGACCTCGAAGCGCTCGAAGCGCACGTCGAGAGCGAGGAGGCCCGCGAGGCGGTCGCGGAGGCGATGGAGACCGCGGTCGAGCTCCGACATGGCGGGACGTTCGGGCGCGTCATCCGCGGATTCGACCGCGCGGACGCCGCGGAGGCCGCGCTCGGGAGCGTCCTCTTCGCCATCCCGATGGTCGTCGAAGGCGGAACGCACGACGTCGGCGCTTACGTGGCGGCGCACGTCGGCCACCTGTTCGGGACCCTCTGTGCGACCGTCGCGATGGTGTACGGCATCCTCTACGTCGCGGAGATTCAGGACGTCCGCGTCAAGAACCCGATTTTCGGCGTCATCCCCCGTCGTCTCGCGGGCGTCGTCACCATCTCGATGGGCGTCACCACGCTCCTCTTCACGGGGTGGGGACAGGTCGACTGGACGGCCGAGCCGTGGCTCTCGGCGTGCGTCGTCGCGGTCGCGTGGGTGCCGACCGCTGTCGGTGCCGCACTCAGCGACATCCTCCCCGGTTCGTGACCGTTCGCGCGAAGGTGGCGGCTACGTGATCGCGCTGTTCACGGCTTCGTCGTTCGCGTAAACGCGATCGCGTAACGATCGCGCTGCTCGCGTCACTCGCTTACGCCCGTTCTACGACGCGGTCCTCTCGTCGTCGGGACCGCGCTAGTCGTCCGCGGGCGCTTCGGCGCTCCCCTCGGCTTCGCCGGTGGCGCCGGAGAGTGCGCCTTCGAGGTACTCGTCGGCATCGAGCGCGGCCTTCGAGCCCATCCCGGCGGCCGTCACGGCCTGCTGGTAGTGGAAGTCGACGACGTCGCCCGCACCGAAGATGCCCTCGACGTCGGTCTTCGTCTGACCGGCGCCGTGGCCGCCCTGCGTGCGGAGGTACCCCTCGTCGTCAAGTTCGACGCCCGTCTCTTCGAGGTAGGACGTGTTCGGCGTGTGGCCGATGGCGACGAAGAAGGCGCCGACGTCGAGCGCGCGCTCCTCGGTCTGCGCGTCGTCGAGCTTCGCCGTCGGGTGCCCCTCGGGGTGGTAGACGAGGTCGACGCTGTCGACGCCGTCCTGCGGGCTCCCGTGGATCTCGGTGGCCTCCGTGTTCCAGAGGACTTCGATGTCCCCCGACTCGACGTGCTCCCGCACGCGGTTCTCCCAGTAGTCCTCCGCGCGCAGTTCGTCGCGGCGGTGGACGAGGTAGACGGTCTCGGCGAACTTCGTGAGGAAGACGGCCTCCTCGGCCGCGGCGTCGCCGCCGCCGACGACGACCATGTCCTCGCCGCGGAAGAACGCGCCGTCACACGTCGCGCACGTCGAGACGCCGTACCCCATCAGTTCGTCCTCGCCGGGGATTCCGAGCGTTCGGGCCGACGCGCCCGAGGCGGCGATGACGGCGTCGGCGGTGTAGACGTCGCCGTTCTCCAGCGTGACGCGGAAGGGGCGGACACCGTCGTCGACGGAGGCGACGATCCCGTGTTCGAGTTCGGCGCCGAAGCGCTTGGCCTGCTCTTTCATGTCGTTGACGAGCGTCGTGCCGTTGATCCCCTCGGGGAAGCCGGGGTAGTTGTCGACTTCGCTGGTGAGGGTGAGCTGGCCCCCGGGCTCGTCGCCCTCGAAGAGCAACGGGTCGTTGTCGGAGCGCGCCGCGTAGATGCCGGCGGTGAGCGCCGCGATGCCCGTCCCGGTGATGATGAGGTTCCGGTGCTCGACGACGTCGTCGGTCTCCTCGGCGATCCCGAGCTTCTCGTCGAGGGCGCCCGTCGCGTCGAGCGCGGAGGTGTCGTCCCAGCCGCCGATGAGCTCGTCGTCGATGAAGACCTCGGGGGCGGTCTCGCGGCCGTTCGCGCGCTCTTTCATCTCCTCGAAGCGCTCCTCGTCGCCCGTGACGTTGTACGTCACGTAGTCCACGCCCTTACTGTCGAAGAGGTCCTTGGCCTTCTCACAGTACGGGCAGTCCGTCTTCGTGTAAATCTCTACGCGGGGATGATCGCTCATACCCGCTAGAACGTGGCTCGGGGGCTTGTAGGTTGCGCCACCCGGGAGGCTGGCCGGTGTCGCGTGCGCACGAGCGAGGCGGTAAAACGAGGACGCGAGTGCACGGAGGCCACGACGATATCCTTACCCCGAGCGGGCGACGCAGTAGGGGTATGCCCGCCGACCTCGCCGAGAAGACGGATCGCTACGAGGCGCTGCTCGCCGAAGCGCTCGCGGCGGCCGAGCCGGTCGCACCCGAGGGGACGCCACTCGCCGACGCCACCGACCAGTACGAGGAGATGGCGCGCTCGTACCTCGAGGACGGTCGCCACTTCCGCGAGCACGACGACCCCGTGAACGCCCTCGCCGCGTTCAGCTACGGCCACGCGTGGCTGGACGCCGGGGCTCGGATCGGCCTCTTCGACGTCCCGACGGAGGGACACCTGTTCACCGAGTGACTCGGTGGTCGCTCCGGTGTCCCGACGGCCGCCATCCTTAGGCGAGACGCGCCGGTATCGTCGAAGCGCATGGACCACGACGAATTCGTCGGCGACGTCCAGCATCGACTCGAACTCGCCTCCCGAGGCGAGGCCATCCGAGCGACGCGGGCGGTCCTGGAGACGCTCGGCGAGCGCCTCCAAGCGGACGAAGCCGCCGACCTCGCCGGGCCGCTCCCGATGGAGATCGACCGCTTCCTCCACGCGGCCGGCTCCGGCCAGCTCTTCGACTTCGACGAGTACGTCGCGCGCGTCTCGCAGCGCGCTCGCGTCGACCCTGCCGAGGTGGCCTTCTACGCGAAGGTCGTCGTCGACGTCGTCGCGGACGCCGTCCCGGAGGCGGAGCTCGACGACGTCACCGCGCAGCTCCCCGCCGACTACGACGACCTCTTCGAACTCCTCGGAGACGAGTCGTACTACTGAACCGTTCGCCAGTACCTTTTTTTCGCCAGCCCGCCCAGTTCACGGGTATGCCGAACGAAGCCTACGTCCAACTGCTGTGCCCCGACTGCACGAAGCACTGGGAGGAGTCGCCGAACGACCTCCCGGCGTCCGATGAGAACTTCGACTGTCCGGGCTGCGCGGCGACCTACCGGACGAGCGAGTTCATGCGCACCGAGCGCGACCTGGAGAACCTGAAACGGCTGCAGTCCTAAGGCGCGTTCAGCGTAATTCAAGGTGGAGCCTCCGGCCTCAAGGAGTCGTTCAAAACGCGGTGCGTCTTTTGTGATGACGAGCGAGCAAAGCTCTCTCGAACCACGACCGAAGTGTAGCGAAGGGAGCGAGTAGGCCGGAGAGGAAACCGACAAGGTACGACACAACCGGCATACTGCGACCGACCCGCGGACTTATAAGTACCGGCAGGTTCTCTCTGAAGTATGGACGTGCGTCGAACCGCCGTCGTGAAACTCGCCGTTTCCGACGAGCAACGCGACGCACTCCACCGAACCGCCGAGCAATACCTGTACTGCGCGAACCGAACCGCCGACTACTGTTGGTCCGACACCTCATACAGCGAGTGCAAGACCAACAAACGGGAGGTCCGGGACGCGCTCTACTCCGAACTCCGAGAGGAGACGGACTTACAGGCACAACTCGTCCAAGCCGCGATACGTCGCGCCGTCGAAGCCGTCAAAAGCGTCGTCGAACGGTGGAAAAAGGGACAGCGCGTTTCTTGCCCCACGTTCTCCGCCGAGACGATGGACTACGACACGCGGAGCGCGACCTTCTACCGCAACAAGGCGTCGCTGGCAACTGTTGAGGGGCGGGTCGAACCCTCGTTCGTTCTCCCGGCAGACGGCCCGACGCCCTACGACCAGTACGTTCTCTCGGAGGACTACGAGTTCCGCGAGAGTACGCTTCGGTACGACGCGGCGACCGACAAGTTCTACCTTAACATCTCGACGCGGCGGATTGACGGCGTTGACGAGACCTCCGTCTCGTCCGGACACCAGAACGCTCCGCGTTCTGGGGATGACGACGAGGTTCCAGCAGATACCGAGCACCCCGACCAAACGGTCCTCGGTATCGACCTCGGTGTCAACAGCCTCGCCGTCTCATCGACCGGCACATTCTGGAACGGGGACGACTACGACCACTGGTGCCGCGAGTTCGAGAAGCGACGCGGAGAGATGCAACAGCGCGGGACGCAAGCCGCACACAACGCTCTGCTTCGACTCGGGAAGCGCGAAGACGCGTGGCGGAAACAGTACATCCACACGGTCGCCAACGAACTCGTCACGGAAGCCCTCACTCACGACTGCGACGTGATCGTGTTCGAGGACTTGACCGACATTCGAGAGCGGCTTCCGAACGCGACGTGGCACCACGTCTGGGCGTTCCGACGCCTCTCCGAGTACGTCTCCTACAAAGCACCCGAGCGTAGTGTCTCCGTGGAGCAAGTCGAGTCAGAGTACACGTCCCAACGCTGTTCGCAGACGGACTGCGGATTCACCCATCCGGACAACCGCGACGGGGAACACTTCGAGTGCCAGAAGTGCGGGTACGAAGTGAACGCGGATTACAACGCCGCGAAGAACGTCGGACTACGGTACGCTCGGAAGCGGACGCACAAACTCCGTTCCTCGCCCACGTCGGGGAGCGGAGACGCACCAGTAGACTGCGTGTGAATGGTGGGACGTTGAACGGCAAGAGTCACCGGCAGATCGCTGGCGACTGATTGCCGGGAGTCCACATCAAAGCCCCACCCTCAAGGACCGAGGCGCGTCTGCGCCGAGGGAGTAAGGTGGGGTAGTTTACACGGGCGTGCGTGCACCGCAGGCGTCGCACTGCAGGTGCGTCGTGTCGTCCTCCTCGACGAGGTTCGTGTCCGGGAGGCCACACTCCGGACAGCGGACGTAGCGCTCGACGTAGTCGTCGAGGGCCTCGGCGATCCGGTCGCCGTCGAACTCCCCGGTGAGACGCACGCGGCCGTTCTCGTCGATCTGCGCGGCCGTCCCGAGGTCGTTCTGGATGAACTGGAGGACGTGGCGCTGCTGGCGGTCGAGGCGTTCGAGGGTCGCCTGGAAGTTCTCGTAGACGGTGAAGTTGCCCTCGATGCGGACGTTCGGGTCCGGAACGTCGAAGCGCGACTCGTCGGCGTCGATCTCGGATTTCTCCGTCATCGCCCGATCGAGTTGCTCGTCGTATCCCATGGACGGACCGAAACGCCGGCGGCCTAAAAGCGTTTCAGCCCGACTACCCGATCGCCGTCTCTCGCGTTCTGCGGCCCGAATAACCGTGTGATAACGGTTATCAAGATAATACTATAACCCTCCGGGCGATAGGGAGTGATGTCATGAAGAAACAGGAGCTCATCCACCTTCACGGGCTTCTCGCAGAGGTAGGCAACTACTACGCGAAGTGTGAGGGCGAGACCTCCCTGGACCTCGACGGCTACGAAGAACTGGGCATTCGACCGACATCGATCCACAAATCGAAGACCGACCACAAGGCGGCTGTTTTCGCGCTGGCCGACGACATCACGACCGCGATGGACTCCGAGGAGGGAACGGAGAAAGTCGCGGCGCAGGCCGACTGAAACCCGACGACGAGCCGGGTCCGTATCCACGTACCGCGTAGCGACGGCTGTTCTCGCGGACGAAACCGACACGCTTTGGCCCCCGCGACACCGAGCGTACGCAATGCGAACCGGTTCGGTGCCGCTCGCCGACCTCGCCGGCGGCTTCGACCTGCAGGCGACGCTGGAGAGCGGCCAGACCTACCTCTGGACCCGCGAGGACGACGCGACGTACGCCGCTGACGGCGCCCGCGGCGGCGACGCGTGGTACAGCACCGTCGTCGACGGGGAGGTGATCCGCGTCCGCCAGCGCGACGGCCTGTTGGAGTGGGAGAGCACGACGGACGCCGAGTCGCGCCTGTTCGACCTCCTCGCGCTTGACGACGACCTCCCCGCTATCCGCGAGGGTGCGAGCGACGACGACCTGATCCGTGCGGCCTACGAACGGTACTGGGGGCTGCGGATCGTCCGCGATCCCTTCTTCGGCTGTCTCGTCTCCTTCATCTGCTCGGCGCAGATGCGCGTCGGACGGATCTTCGCCATGCAGGCGGCGCTCCGCGAGGCGTACGGCGAGACGATCACGTTCGACGGCCGAACGTATCACGCCGTCCCGACGCCCGACGCGCTCGCCGACGCGAACGAGGACGACCTCCGGGAGTTACGCCTCGGCTACCGCGCGCCGTACGTCGCCCGGACGGCGGAGCTGGTCGCCTCGGGCGAGCTGACCGAGTCGGACGTCCGCGGCGAGGACCTCGAGACGACCCGCGAGGCCCTGAAGGGGTTCGTCGGCGTCGGCGACAAGGTCGCGGACTGCGTCGCGCTCTTCTCGCTCGGCCACCGCGACGCCGTCCCGCTGGACACCTGGATTCGCACGGCCATCGAGGAGTATTATCCCGACTGCGCGAGGGGGAACTACGCCGAGACGTCGCGCGCGATCCGCGAGGCGTTCGGCCCGAAGGCGGGATACACGCAGACGTACGTGTTCCACTACCTCCGGAGCGGCGACGACGTGGACGGGAGCTAAGTGGCCGGCGGTCGAGCGTCCGGCCATGAGCGACGACGAGCGAGCGACGAGTGACGACGGCCGAGTGCGCGCGCACGTCCACGTCACCGGGCGCGTGCAGGGCGTCTTCTACCGGGCGAGCACCCGCGACGCGGCGCGCGAGCGCGGCGTGGACGGGTGGGTGCGGAACCTCGACGACGGGCGCGTGGAAGCCGTCTTCGAGGGGGCCGAAGACGCCGTCGAAGCGATGGTCGAGTGGTGCGAGACCGGGAGCCCCGCCGCGTCGGTCGAGGGCGTCGACGTGACGTCCGAGGCCCCGGAGGGGATCACGGGGTTCGAGATCCGGCGCTGAGCCCGCGGCCCGCGGGACGGATTGGGCTTAAGTGGGTTCGGAGCGTACGCTCGACCGAGTGACAGGCGCATCTACCGCTTCCGCCGTCGTGGCGAAACGCGTCGACGACGGGGAACCCGACACGGAGGAGATCCGCGAACTCGTCCGCGCGGCCGGCTACGAGGTCGCCGGCGAGGTCACGCAGAGCCGCACGGCCGATCCGGCCCTCCAGCTCGGGGAGGGGAAGGTCGGGGAGCTCGCGGCGCTCGTCGCGGAGACCGGTGCGGAGACCGTGGTGTTCGACAACCGCCTCGGCCCCTACCAGACGTTCAACCTCGGCGATCACCTCCCGGACGGCGTGACCGTGATGGATCGCTTCACGCTGATCCTCGAGATCTTCGGCCAGCGGGCACAGACGCGCAAGGCCCAACTCCAGGTCGAGCTCGCGGAGCTCCGCTACGAACTGCCGCGCGCGGAGGCGAAGGCGAGTCTGGCGAAGCGCGACGAGCGCCCGGGGTTCATGGGTCTCGGGGAGTACGACGAGTCGCGCGAGCAGGACATCAAGGCCCAGATCTCGCGGATCCGCGACGAGCTCGAACAGATCGAGGCGACGGAGCGTCAGCGCCGCGACCGGCGCCGCGAGTCCGGCTTCGACCTCGTCGCGCTCGCGGGCTACACGAGCGCGGGGAAGTCGACGTTGATGCGCGCGCTCGCCGCCGACCTCGACCTGGACGAGAACGAGGCGCTCCACCCCGATCTCGACACGACCGCCGAGTCCCGTGACGAACTGTTCACGACGCTCGGGACGACGACGCGCCGGATGGAACTCGACGAGCGCGACGTCCTCCTCACGGACACGGTCGGATTCATCAGCGACCTCCCCCACTGGCTCGTCGAGTCGTTCAAGTCGACGCTCGACTCGGTGTATCAGGCCGACCTCGTCCTGCTCGTCGTGGACGCGAGCGAGCCCGTCGAGGAGATCCGCGAGAAGCTCGCGACCTCCCACGACACGCTCTACGAGCGCAACGAGGCACCGATCGTCACCGTGTTCAACAAGGTCGATCGGATCTCCGAGGACGAACTGGCTGAGAAGCGCGAGGCGCTCTCGGCGCTCGCGCCGAACCCGATCGCCGTGAGCGCGCTCGCCGGAACCGGACTCGACGACCTCCGCGAGCGCGTGACGTACGCCCTCCCGCGGCGGGAGAAGGAGCGTCTCGTCCTCCCGATGACCGACGAGACGATGAGCGTCGTCTCGTGGCTCCACGACAACGCCCACGTCGAGGACGTGACGTACGGCGACGACGAGGTCGTCGTCGCCTTCGAGGCGCGCCCGAAGATCGTCGAGCAGTCGCGGGACAAGGCGAGCACGCTCGCCTCGGCGTAGGCGGTGACGGACGCGACCCGACCCGGCGACGAAAGGCGGGAAACCTACAACGCGGCGCGGTGTAGCGCCCCGCCATGTGGTCGCCCATCCCGGAGCGGATCGCCGCTCCCTACCTCGACGTCGAGCTCTCGCGGTTCCTCCTCCTCGCCGCGAACGCCGTCGGCGTCCTCGTCGGGCTGAACTTCTACCTCGGACAGATGACGACGCGCGGCGCGCTCACGTGGCCATTGCTCGTCGACAGTCCGCTCTCGCTGTGCTGGATGACCGCCAGCCTCCTCACGCTCTGGGGGCTGGGACGACGCTACTACCCCTCCTCGCCCTTCCTCGACGCGCTGAACACGATCGCGTTCGCGTCGATGGTGAAGTACGGCCTCTGGACGGCGTTCACGCTCAACTACTTCTTCAGCGCGTACTACCCGGACGTCTGGAGCTACTGGGGCATCCTCTTCACGCACCTCGTGATGGTCGCGGAGGCGTTCCTCCTCCCCTACTACGGGCGGACGAGTCGGTTCGCGCTCGGCGTCACCGCGTGCTGGTTCGTCGCGAACGACGTCGCGGACTACGCCTTCGATCTTCACCCGCACCTCCGGAGCGCGACGACCGGCCCCCTCCCCTGGGTGACGCCGCTGCTCTCGCTCGGCGCGCTCGCGCTCGCCTGGTACTGCCTCGACGGCGGCCGGGACGACCCGACGACGCTCTGAGGGTTACTCGATCGGCCGCTTCGTCTTCTCGACGACTTCGACTCCCTCGACGGCGGTCCCGGGATACCGACCGCTGTCGTCCTTTTCGGCGGCCTTCACCATGTCCCAGACGACGTTCAGACCGGTCGTCACGCCCTCCAAGGCCTCCATCTCGCAGCCCGTCTTCCCGGTCGTCTCGACGGCGACGGTGAGGACGACGCGCTCGTCCCGCACGTCGAACGTCGTCTCGACGTTCGTGATCGGGATCTGGTGACACATCGGGATGGTCTCCCACGTGTGTTTGACGGCCTGGATCGCGCCGACGCGCGCCGTGGCGAGCACGTCCCCTTTCCCGATTTCGTCGCCGCGGATCGCCGCGATCGTCGACGCCCCCAGTCGGATCTCGCCGCGCGCGACCGCCCGACGTGCCGTGTCCGGCTTTCCGCCGACGTCTACCATCTGGACGTCGCCCGCCTCGGTCGTGTGCGTTAACTCGTCGGGTTCGGGTCCGTCGGCGTCGCCGGCGTCGGCCTCGACGTCACGTCCGGCGTCGTCGCTCATCACTCCCCCCACAGTGCCGGCGGGATCTCGCCGAGAAGGTCGGAGGCGAGCAGGCCGTATCCCCGCTCGTCGACGACTGCGTCGCCCGCGCTCCCGTTGGCGTACGCCGCGATCGCCGCGGCCTGAACGGGCGCTCGCGTGGACGCCATCGCGCCCGTGATTCCCGCGAGGACGTCGCCCGTCCCGCCGACGGTCATGCCGGGGTTCCCAGTGCGGTTCGCGCGCGTGACGTCGCCGTCCGAGATCACGTCGTACGCGCCCTTCACGAGGAGCGTGACGTCGAGTTCGGCCGCGAACTCGGCGACGAGCGCGGCGCGCTCCTCCCAGTCGTCGACGCGGGGGCCGCCCATCGTCGCGAGCTCGCCCTGATGAGGCGTACAGACGAGAGTCGCGTCCGTGTCGACGTCGGGCACGACTTGGAGAGCGTCCGCGTCGACGACGGCCGTCCCCTCGTAGCCCGCGAGGAAGTCGCGGACCGCGTCGAGCGTGTCGTCCGCACCGCCCAATCCGGGGCCGATGACGACGACATCGCGGTCGGCGGCGGCCGCGAGCAGGACGTCGACGTCGCGGGGACGGAGGCGTTCGCCCTCGTAGGACTCGACGATGAGGTCCTCGGCGTACCCCTGCACCGTGTCGGCGATGGCGTCCGGACAGGCGACGTACGCGAGGTCCGCACCCGCGCGCAGCGCCGCCTGCGCGCAGAGCGCCGGCGCGCCCGTGTAGGGGCCCCCGCCGATCACCATCACGCGCCCGAAGTCCCCCTTGTGCGCCTGCGGGTCGCGTTCGAGCGACAGGAGGTCGCCCGGGCCGACGAACGTCTCCGCCGCCTCCGGGATACCGATGTCCGCGACGGTGACGTCGTCGCGGCCGTCGAGACCCGGCTTCAGGTCGTGGAAGGTGACGACCCGATCCGCCTCGACGGCGACGTCCGCCACCTCGCCCGTGTCCGCGTCCATCCCGGACGGGACGTCGACCGAGACCACCGTCGCGTCCGCCTCGTTGGCCGCAACGATGGCCGAGCGTTCGGGTTCGCGCGGCGCGCCCGTCACGCCCGTCCCGAGCACGCCGTCGAGGACGACATCCGGATCGCCGAGTGCGAGCGACTTCGAGTCGAGGACGCGCTCGGCGTCGATCTCCGCGGACTGGAGGGCCGCCCAGTTCTCGCGGGCGATCTCGGTCGTGATCGTCTCGGGGCGTCCGAGGAGGCGGACCGAGACGTCGACATCGCCGTCGAGGAAGCGCGCGGCGACGAAGGCGTCCCCGCCGTTGTTCCCGCGGCCCGCGAGGACGGTCACGGAATCGCCGGGGGCGGCGACGTCGCGGACCGCGCGGGCGAGCGCGTGCCCGCTCGACTCCATCAGCTGCTTCGTCGAGACGTCGAGGGCGGCTGCGTTCCGGTCCACGGCCGCCATCCGTGCTGCGGTGATGGTCACGCCACGTGGTTCGCGCGAGCCGACCCTAAAGGTGAAGGCTACCGCCGGCGGCACCGACCGGCGCGTCCCCGCGTCCGCCCGCACCCGCGTCACCGCCCGTCGGTTGTCGCCGTCGCGACCTCACTGGCCGCCGTAATCGATAGACTTGCGCTTGTCCTCGTCGTGATAGGGGATGGACTCGACGACGGCGTCGATCTCGACCTCCTCGTGGGGTTCGACGTTCGCCTTCGGCGAGTCGGCCTCACCCCAGACCACCGTGACCTCAGTCCCGGGGTCCGCGAGCCCCGGATCGACGATCCCGAGCGACATCATCTCTTGGACGTGATCGCGGTAGCACGGCCACTTCGAGACGCCGACGGTCTCCCCGTCCACCTCCACGCGGTCGTACATCGACAGCGCGTACTGCGGGCGCGGGAAGTCCATCGACTTCGTCGTCGGGTCCTCGAAGAGCCCCGCCGCGGCGTCGACGACGTCGTCCCGGTCCCAGATCAGCGAGACCTTCGTGCGCTGTTCGCGCTCCGTCATCTCGCGTACCGCCTCCTTCCCGACGAAGTCGTGGTCGAAGTCGACGAAGGAACCGTAGCCGACCTCGACGGGGTTCAGGTAGTAGTCGCTCACGTCGTCGGCGTGGAGGCTCCCGCCGACGGAGAAACCGGCCTCCCACCCCCGGTCGTCGAGCCACTCCCGATACTCCGACATGCTCTCGCCGTAGACGGCGGGGAGCGGCGCGGGCACCCAGCCGTTGACGTTGTTCGTGAAGTAGGCCTTCATCCCGCTGGGGACGAGCCCGTACCCCTCGCCGGCCTCCACGATCGCCTCGCGGACGTCCTCGCGGTACTCCCACGGGCCGAAGAGTTCGAGGCCCGCCTCGTTCAGCATCCCGTGGCGCAGCGCCTCGACGTCGTGTCCCGCGATCGTCACCGTATCGAAGTTGAAGAAGGCCACGTCGGGGAGCGACCCGTCGATCGCCTCCCGCATGATGTCGAGGGCGTTCGGTCCCTGTACCTGATAGCGGAAGCGCCGTGGCGGCCCGTCGCGTCGCAGTGCGTTCTCCTCGCGTTCGGCCGTCACGTCGTACTCGCCCGTCTCGGCGTGGTACTCGACCCAGTTCGCCGCCGGCGGCGTCCCGACGAGATCGAGCTCCCCCTCGTCGAGGTAGAACAGGATCGCGTCGCTGATGAGGTAGCCCTCGGGGTTGCACGCGACGAACTGCTTCGCCTTCCCCGGCTCGAAGCGCTCGAAGTCGTTGATCCCGAGGTCCGCGAGGAGGTCGATCGCGTCGGGCCCACCCAGGATCAGGTCGACCATGTGCTGGGACTGGTCCATCAGCGTCGCGCCCTCCGTCCACGCCCGCTGTTCCTCGCGCCAGTTCGAGAACTCCGAGGGGATGTCGCCCCCGAGGTCCAGCAGGTCCTCCGGGTAGAGGTAGTTGCCCCGCACCAGCTCCAGCGCGCTCCCCGCCTCGTCGATCGCGTCCGATAGTGATCCGGTCATGGAAGTCACCCGCGTAGAAGTGTTCTCTCAGAAACGGTAATTCTTGTGTCCGGGTTGTTGGGACGTTTTCCCCGCCTCAGCGTCGATGCGGCACCGTCCAGACGGCTCAGGCGTTCGCGGTGGCGCGCACCACTATCACACCACGCATCGCGGAGCCGCCGAGCCCGGCCACGAAACCGCCGCGCGGGCTGTCACGCTCAGAACGCGGCGCGGTCGCGGCACTCGCGGGTCACTAACGCTCCCCGCTCATCTGTCCGACAACGGAGCGTAGCGACGTTCGACGCTATTCGTGCGCGGCGTCCCACTCGTCCGGCTTCCGATAGTTCCCGCAGACGTTGCAGACGATAGTGCCCATCGCGTCCATCGCGTTGTCGATCGACTCGCAGTTCGTGCAGTACCACCCGTACCGCGTCTCCTGGTCGGGCGTCCGGTAGACGACGAGGAACGCACCCTCGTCGCCGCGCTCGCCCTCGTCCTCCGCGGCGTAGAACGTTCCGTCGTCGGTCTCCACCTCGATCATACACCGTCGTCGGCGCGTCGTGCCCTTAACTCTCCCCGTCGCAGTGGGGAACGCTTAGGCCGGGGGGAACCCTGGAGGACGGTGATGACAACCGTCGTCGTGCCGGTCCGTTACCCGCTCACCGAACACTCGCGCGCGACGCTCCGGGCCGCCATCGACCTCGCAGCGGAACGCGACGCCAGCCTCACCGTCCTCCACGTCGATCTCTACCAGAACGATCGCCGCGTCACGTGGACCGATCTCAAACGCGCCGTCGAGCGCGCCTTCGGAACCGTCCAGCGAACGCGGTACGTCGTCCGTCGCTCCTTCATGGTCGAGGAGACGATCCTCGACGAAGTCGCCGCGGAGGACGCCGACGTCGTCGTGATCGGGAGCGCGCAGGTCTCGCGCTGGCGTAAGGCCCTCCGCTCGCTCCTCGGCGAACCCGACGTCGAGTCCTACCTCCGCGAACAGCTCGACTGCGAGCTCGTCACTGTTCCCGTCTGAGCGCCACTCTCGCCTCGCCGCTCTCCTCGTCGAAGACGTGCTGGACGTGCGGGTACGCGAACGTGACGTCGTCGCGTGCCTGCAGCTCGTCCCAGATCTTCGTCTGGACGGTCGAACGCACGGCCCCGAGTCGGTAGGGCTGTTTCGCCCAGTAGCGCAGCGTGAGGGTCACGCCGCTGTCGGCGTACTCGTCGATGTAGCACCGCGGTTTCGCCGGGTAGCGCGCGCTCCCGATCCGGATGTCGGGGCCTCCCTCGATGACCTCCTCGCAGGAGGCGGCGGCGCGTTCGATGGCCGAGCGGGCGGTCGCGAGATCGCTCTCGTAGGTGACTTGGACGGTCAGCGAACACCGCGTGCGTTCGTCCTCCGCGGAGTAGTTGACGATGTTCATCTCGCGCATCTCGCCATTGGGCATCACGAGGAAGGTGTTGTCGAGAGTGAACACCTTCGTGTAGCGCAGCGTGATGTCCTCGACGAAGCCGCGCTGGCCCGTGTCGGTGAACTCGATCATGTCGCCGATCTCGTAGGGCTGATCGGCGAGGACGAAGACGCCGTTGATGACGCTGCCGACGATCGGCGCGAGCACGAGGCCGAGCACCGCCGAGAAGACCGTAGCGGAGACGACGAGGTTCCCGAGGCCGAGCCCGAGCGACCAGATGGCGACGAGCACGCCCACCCCGAGCACGCCGGTGCGGATGAGCCGCAGGACGGTACGCGTCACGGACGGACGCATGAAGCGGCGGGCGACGCGGCGGCCGAGGACGCCGGTGAGGACGCGACCGAGGTACCAGCCGGCGACGATGGCGAGCACCGCGACGACGGGTCCGAAGTCGTGCATCAGGGCCCCGACGCGGGCGACGAACTCCGGGAGGGTGCTCGGCCACGGCATACGCGTCGATCGTCGGGCGCGGCGAAAAGGGTTGTCCTCGGCGTCCCGCGGAAGCGGGGGGTTTTTAGCCCGGTGGACGCGCACGTGCGCCCATGAGCGAGTCCGACCTCCGAACCGTCCTCGAACACGTCGGAGAGGGGTTCGACCTCGGCGAGTACGAGATCGCCGCGTACCTCGTCGTGCTCGAACACGGCGAGTTGACGGCGAGCGAAATCGCGGACCGGACCGACGTTCCACAGCCCCGCGTCTACGACACCGTCCGTAGCCTCGGGGACCGCGGGCTCGTCGAGATCCGCGAGTCCCGGCCGATGACCGTCGTCGCCGTCGATCCCGAGGAGGCCTTCGCGGGGCTTCGCTCCTCGCTGACGGATCTCGTCGACGACCTCGAGAGCCTCTACACCGCCCCCGAGCGGGAGACCGAGGCCGTCTCGCTCGTCAAGAGCCGGACGACCATTCTGCGGTACTTCGAGGAGGTCATCACCCGCGCCGAATACGAGCTCGCGCTCTCGCTGACGCCGTCGCTCGTCGGGCGCTTCGAGGACGAACTCGCGGCGGCGCGCGAACGCGGCGTCGACATCGAGTTGATCGTCACCCCGGCCGCCGACGCGCCCGACCGGCGGACGTACGACTACGGCCGGATCGCCAGCGCGGCGCGCGCCCGCCGCGGCGTCACGACGCCGCTGCTCGCCGTCGCCGACGGCGACTACTCCATCTACGCCACGCAGGGCGCCGTCGGGTCGAACCCCGATCAGTACGCCGTCATCTTCAACCGGTCGGCGCTCGGTTTCCTCGTCCTCGGGTTCTTCGGCACCGTCCTCTGGACGACCGCCGAGACCGAGCTCCTCGCCGACGGCGAGGCGCCCGCGCTCCCGCGACGCTACGCCTCCATCCGGCGTTGCGTCAAGGACCTCGAAACCCTCGAAGGCGACCTCTACGCGACCGTCGAGGGGCGGGACGTCGAACGCGGGAACACCCGCACCGTCCGCGGACGGATCGTCAGCACGGAACACGAGGAGACGGAGGAGGTGGCGAGCATCGACGTCGAAACCGCGGACGGCGACGTCGTCACCGTCGGCGGCCGCGTCGCCGCCTACGAGGACATCGAGGCCTACGAGATCACGGTCGCGCGCGACGAAGCCCAGTGAGCGGCGCTCAGAACTGGCGAACGCCCGCGTCCGTGACGACGCGATCGAGCAGGTCCACCGGCGTCGCGTCGTACGCGGGGTTCTCGACGTCGAAGCCCTCGGGCGGTTCGAGCAGGACCTCCGTCAGCGTCCGGTAATCGTTCTCGAAGCGGAAGCCGCCCCCGTCGACGAGCTTCGCCGACGACCCGGTGACGACGACGGGGACGTCGGCGTCGTCCGCGACCGCCGCGATCGGGTAGGTGCCGACGCGGTTGTAGAGGAAGTCGTCGACGATGCAGTCCATCCCGAGCAGGACCTCGTCCACCTCGTCCATGTAGTGGCCGGCCGCGCCGTCGACGATCAGCGTCGCGCGCACCCGCTCGACCTCGGCGAGGCGGCGCGCGGTCCGCCGGCCCATGTATCGCGGGCGGCTCTCCGTGACGTAGACGTCGAGGGACGCGCCTCCCTCGGCCGCCGTCTCGATCGCCTCGAGGGCGGTCGTGGAGTAGTCGTGCGTCAACAGCGTCGTGCCGTCGGCGAGCTCCTCGGCGACGGCCGTCGCGGCCTCGTGTTTGCCCGTCTCGATGCGCTCGACGACGGCGTCGATCGCCGCTCGCGTGCGCTCTTTGGCCGCCGCGACCGTCTCGATGTCGGCGTCCGCGACGGCGGCCACGATCTCGTGTTGGGTCGTGACCAGCGAGGCGTGGGAGGGGCTCGCGCGACGGAGCGCCGAACTGTTGCGTTCGAGGGCGCGCACGTACTCCTCGACCGTCGGGAACTCGTCGTCGAGTAGGTCCTCAAGCGCGCGAGCGGCCTTCACGGCGACGGCCGAGGCGGAGTGCGTGCGCATCTCCGCGATCTCCTCGGCGGTCTCGTCGATCATGGTCGAACGACCGACCCGCGATACCCTGAAGCTTCCGACAGGGGGCAGTCGCCAGTCGGGAGGTCCGGAGACGGGGAGCGTGCGATCGATCGAGGCCGTGTCGAGCCCCGACGGCGCCGCCGACACTGCCGAGCCCGTGATACCGATCGCACCGCCGCGTGACCTAACTTTCTCGCGCTCCTGGTGCGCGTATGGTCGCCGTTCGCTACTACTGTCCGCGATGCGAGACCGTCGTCGCCGTCGAGCGCGACGCCTATCTCAGTGACAAGTCGGTCACGCCCTACCCGCTCGAGGGGTGGACGTACGTCGCGCCCGACGGGGACTACGAGGAGTCGGACGTCGACGGCGTCCGCTTCGTCTGCGGGGAGAGCGACGGCTGCGAGTGGTCCCGCGCCGAAGCTCGGGCGGGTGGGACGGAGATGGAGACCGGGGCGAGGGCGGGGGCGGGGACGGAGACGGACGCCGGCGGCTGTGGCGAGCCGTTCTACCTCAACTTCGTGACGTACGAGGACGGCGAGGAGGTCGAGGCCGCGGGAGCGCGCGAGAGCGAGTACGTCGAACTCGCGGAGGGGCGCGTACCGCGCGGGCCGCGGGGACCGAACGGGCCGAGCGGGCCGAGCGGGCCGACGAACCGCTGAGCCCGTCTCGATGCGCGGCGGTACTCTCGGGCTGACGCCGGTCCGCCGCGACCCGGCGGTGGCGGCTCAGTCGTCGAGTCAGCGTCTCATCCCTTGATGTTCAGCACGGGGAAGGTGCGGGCGACCGTATCGCCGATGCCGAGCGCCTCGCTGACGCGCACGACCTCGTCGACGTCCTTGTAGACCCCGGGGGCCTCCTCGGCGATCGTCGCGCCCGACTCGGCTTTCACGTAGACGTGCTCGTGCTCGCGGAGGTCGGATCGGATCTCTTCGCCGCGGTATTCGCGTTTCGCCTGCGTCCGGCTCATCAGCCGCCCGGCGCCGTGGGCCGTCGATCCGAAGGTCCGGTCCATCGACTCGGCGCCGCCCCGGAGCACGTAGCTTCCCGCACCCATGCTCCCCGGGATGATGACCGGCTGGCCAGCGTCGCGGTACGCCGTCGGGACCTCGGGGTGACCCGCCGGGAACGCCCGCGTCGCGCCCTTCCGGTGGACGAACACCTCGCGTTCCTCTCCCTCGACCTCGTGGGTCTCGCGCTTGGCGATGTTGTGCGAGACGTCGTAGAGGAGCTCCATGCCGAGCTCGGGCCACGGCGTGTCGAAGACGTCCGCGAACGTCTCCCTCACTTGGTGGGTGATGAGCTGTCGGTTCACCCACGCGAAGTTGATCGCCGCGCACATCGCGCCGTAGTAGTCCTCGGCGAGTTCGCTCCCCGCGGGTGCGGCCGCGAGGTTGTCGTCCGGCAGGTCGTCGAGGAAGTCCGCGTGCTCCTCCTCGATTCGCCGGAGGTAGTCGGAGCAGACCTGGTGGCCGAGCCCGCGGGAGCCGCAGTGGATGAGGACGACGAGCTGGTCGGCCTCCAGACCGTACGTCGCCGCGACGTCGTCGCGGTAGATGTCGGTGACGCGCTGGACTTCGAGGAAGTGGTTACCCGAGCCGAGACTCCCGAGCTGATTGCGTCCCCGGTCCGTCGCCTTCTGCGAGACCTTCTCGGGTTCGGCGTCCGGGCGGTAGCCGCCGTCCTCGCAGTGTTTCAGGTCGTCGCGGGTCGCGTACCCCGCCTCGTGCGCCCAGTCGAGGCCGCGTTCGAGCGCGCCCGTCATCGTCTCCGCGTCGCCCGTCACGACGCCGCCGCCGCCCAGCCCCGTCGGCACGGCGTCGAAGAGCGCGTCGACGAGCTCCTCCTCGCGTCCCGTTATATCACTGTATTCGAGGTTTGTCTTCACCATCCTGACGCCGCAATTTATGTCGAATCCGACTCCGCCGGGGCTGATACAGCCGTTTTCGGCGTCGATGGCGGCGACGCCGCCGACCGGGAAGCCGTACCCCTGGTGGCCGTCGGGCATGCAGAGCGCGTGCTCGACGACGCCGGGGAGGTGCGTGACGTTCCGGATCTGCCGGAGGGTGTCGTCGTCGGCGATCGCTTCGAGGAGGCTCTCGCTGGCGAGGACGCGCGCCGGCGTGTTCATCCCGTCCTCTCGGGCGATCTCCCAGACGAACTCCTCGACCTCGCTGAGGGTGACGTCGCCCGCGTCGAACGTAGTCATACTCGGAGTGTTCGGCCCGGCGGTGGTAAAAGGACCGTTCCGCGCCGTCGAGACGGGGCTCGGAGGGTCGATCGCGTGTATCGGCGCGTGCGTCAGACGTCGAAGACGACGTAGGCCTCCCACCCGTCCGCGCGCTCCTCGATCTGCATCTGGGAGAAGGTCACGGCCTTCAGATCGCGGGCGGCGACGTCGGCGAGCGAGAGTCCGCGGGCCGAGGCGTCGAGCGTCCACCCGTCGCCGTCGCGTGCGACGGTCGCCTCGTTGTCGACCGGGAGGACGCCGCGGACGTCGCGTTCGTAGATGAGATCGTCGAGGTAGTCGTAGAGGAGGCGTTTCTTCGTCGTCGCGCGCGCCGTGAGCGCGAAGCGTTCGCCGCCCGACGCGGGGATCTCGTCGCACATCGCGGCCGCCATCCCGTCGGCGACGGCGGCGAAACACGCCCCGAGGGTGGGTCCGCGGGCCTCGACGGCGACGTCCGCGGTGTGCTCGCGGAGGGTGTAGGCGTCGGTCATCGCTCTTCCTCCTCCGTCTCGTCGTCGACGAAGCGCTCGCCGACCTCGGCACCGCCGAGCTCTTCGAGTTGCGCGCGAGAGAGCCCCTCCGCCTCCGCCGTGTCGGCGACGGCGACGCCCGTCGTGATGACCGTCCGCATCCCCTCCTCGACGGTCATGTCGACGTCCATGATCCGGCTCTCGGGGACGTGCGCGAGGAAGCCGCCCATCACGGGGTTGGGCGCGAGCGGGAGGAAGAGCGTCCGCAGGCTCTCGTCGCCGGCGGCGTCGCGGATCGGTTCCGGCGTCCGCACCGTCTCGAACCCGAGCGTGTACGCCCCCTCGTGTGGGTATTCGACGAGGACGACCTTCCGGAAGTTCTCGGCGTCCGATTCGAGCATGACGTCGCTCATCTGCCGGAAGCTCGCGTAGACGGAGCCGATACCGGGGATGCGCTCCATCAGGAGGTCGAAGTATTCGAGCGCGCGCTCGCCCGACTGGAAGGACGCGAAGAAGCCGACGGAGAAGGTCAGGGCGACGAGCAGGAACGCCGCGGTCAACTGGACGATGACGAACCGGCGTTCGGGGGCGACGTCGAGGCGCTGGAGGCCGTACGCGAGCGGATCGAGGACGTTCGTGAAGAGGCCGAGAGCGGCGTGGAGGACGTAGAACGTGATGAGGATCGGCACCATCACCGCGATCCCGGTGATGAAGGCCTCTCTGACGTGCGAGGCGGCCGACTGGCCGGCCGCTTGCATCCGCCGTCGCGTCCGGGGCCCGTCGGAGGACATCGGTCTCACCTCGGATAGGGGTGACCGAAAGGGTTGTGGCATCCGTCGGGACCGGGAGCGTGCGTCCGGCCGTCGGCGGAACCGCGGCACGCGTCCGGGGGGACGGTGGAACTATATTCTCCGGTGGGCTAGAGGCGGGCAGTGAGCGTCACGGTCGAGCAACGGATCGTCCCGCGCGGTAGCGACGAGTTCCTCGACGACGCGTGGGACCTCAAGGAACGCATCCGTGAACGCGAAGGGCTCCTCCGACAGCGGTACGGCTTCTTCGCGGACGCCTATCGGCGCGCGACCGTCTACGTCTACGTCACGCCCGACGAGGACCTCGTCGGCTTCGCGGCCGCGCGACACGACGGCTACATACTCTTCCTCGCCGTCGACACCGACTACCGCGGCGAGGGGTTCGGCGAGCGCCTCGTCGCCACCGTCGCGGAAGGGTCGAAGACGGTCTCCTGTCACGCCCGCGTCTCGAACGACGCCGCTCTCGGATTCTACCGACACCTCGGCTTCGAGATCGTCCGCGAGATCGGCAACTACTACGAGGACGGCGAGGGGGCCTACTACCTCCGACTCGGCGAGAGCGAGCGCCTGCGTGATCGGCTCTCGGAGTACCTCCGTCGGTAGCGCACCGCGCTCGGCCCGTCCCGGACGGTTCGAGTGGGTATCAGCCGCCTTCGACGGCCGGTCGAGCGCGTGTCGACGCGTCGACGCGCGTCGTCCCGACCCGGAGACCGACACGCCTTTTTCGACCCCGACGCGTACGTGCGAGGGATGGAGGAGCGAACGCGCGCGTACCTACGGGGGCGGTTCAGCGACTACTATCGGCGCGCCGACGTCCCGCTCCCGCCGAGCGCGGACGAGCGCGAGTGGGGGTTCATCCCGTGGACGGAGGGCCCCGACGAGACGATGGTCCGCCACCGCGACCTCCTCGACCTCGGCGAGGTGGGCGCGTTCCTCAGGCGCAAACGCCCCCGACACGTCTACTTCTCCGCGGGGCGCTACGAGACACCGGGGGCCGCGACGATGGCCGAGAAGGAGTGGCGCGGCGCCGACCTCGTCTTCGACATCGACGCCGACCACCTCCCGACAGTCACGCTCGGCGAGGACACCTACGCGGAGATGCTCGCGAAGAGCAAGGACGCGCTCGTGAAACTGCTCGACTTCTTGGAGGCCGATTTCGGCTTCGACGACCTCTCGATCGTCTTCTCGGGCGGCCGCGGCTACCACGTCCACGTCCGCGACGACGCGGTCTTCCCGCTCGAACGCGACGAGCGCCGCGAGATCGTGGACTACGTTCGCGGGACCGGTCTCGGCTTCGAGTCGCTCGTCCGCGAGGAGACGGTCAGCGGCCTCGGCGTGAAGAACCCGACGACGCGCCGGACGCTGCCCGCCGACGGGGGGTGGGGGCGGCGCGCCGTCGAGCACATCGACGACTTCGTCGACGAGTTGCTCGCCGTGGACGAGCGCGACGCCCTCTTACGCCTGCAGACGTTCGACGGCGTCGGGGAGAAGAACGCCGAGGCCGTCCTCAACGTCGTCCAGAACAACACGGAGGCGGTGCGCTCGGGGAACGTCGACGTCCACCCGGCCTTCCTCAACGTCGCGCGCCAGCTCCTCGCGGAGACGGTCGAGGCCGAGGAGGCCCCGATCGACGAGCCGGTGACGACGGACACCCACCGACTCATCCGCCTTCCGGGGTCGCTCCACGGCGGGAGCGGACTCGCCGTGACGCCGATCGAGCGCGACGATCTCGGGGAGTTCGACCCCCTCGTGGACGCCGTCCCGGAGACCTTCGTCGGTCACGACATCCGCGTGGACGTCGAGCGCGAGTACGAACTCGCCATGCGGGGCGAAACGATTACGGTCGCGCCGGGCGAGCAGACACTACCGGAGTACGCGGGCGTCTTCCTGATGGCCCGCGGATGGGCGGAGAAAGCGGCCGAATGACAGCATGAACATCGACGACCTCCGCGCGGCACAGACGCGCGAACGGACGACGGACGGCTTACAGGACCTGCCGGACTCCTTCTACCGGGAGGCCGCGGGGTACATCGCGGACCTCCGCGAGCGCCGCGAGCAGGCGGCCGCCGAAGCGGACGATCCCTTCGGGGACGACGAGGTCCAGTCGCTCACCGACGAGATCGAGACCGCAGAGCAGGTCGCGGAGGCCATCTACGAGCGTCGGGTCGGCAAGATCGTGAAGCAGGCCAGTCTCTCGGCCGCCGGAATGGGAGCGGACGCCGACGGGCTGACCGCGGAGGAGCGAGCCCTCTACACCGACCTCGTCGCGCGTATCGAGTCGAACAAGTCGCGCGTCCTCGACGTCCTCGCGGGCGAGACGGACGCCGCGACCGACGCCGGCCCGGACGCCCACGCGCCGCCGGAACGCGACGAGTCGCCCGACCCGGCGGACGTCGTGAACGACCGAGCGGCGGGCGCCGAGACCGAAACAGCGGGAGCGCACGCGTCCGAGTCCGGGGCGGGCGCGCCGACGCCGCCGCCGGACGAGCCCGCGCCCGACGAACGGGCGGACGCGGACGACGCGGCCGCAGAATCGTCCACCGCTGCCGCGGCGATGGGCGGCGACGGTGCGTCGCTCGACGGCGACGACGCTGACGGCGAGGAGGCGAACGCCGGGACCGACGCGAGCGCCGACGACCCCGACATCGAGCGCTCGACCGTCCGCATCACGACGGACGTCGGCGAAGTGTACGGGATCGACGAGCGCGCGTACACCCTCGAGGCCGACGACGTCGTCACGCTCCCCGTGGAGAACGCCGAGCCGCTGCTCGCGCGCGACGCCGCGGAGAAACTGGACTGATCGAGATGTTCACCGTTCTGGCGAGCTTCGTCCTCGGCGTCGTCTCCTCAACCATCGTCTGGTTCTACATCAAACCGCTGTCGGACGTCGCGTCCTGTATCCAACAGGTGGACACGGATCTGCGCTACTACCGTGACGTGATCACTAGCCCGGGACCGAACAGCCACACCGAATCAACCCTGAACGAGGCGTCCGAGGCGCTCCGTATGGACGGCGCAGAACTGCGTGCCGCGACTAATCAGGTACCGTTCTATTCGGACGTTCGCCATCTGGCCGGGCTTCCGCCGAGAGATGCTATCGACGAATCGTATCGGAAGCTCATCGGTCTCTCGAATGGAGTCTACGAGGAGGAAGTAACCGAGACGAACACCGAGTGGGTCGATGACGTCGAAGAAAAGCTGGAGCTGTAAGTCGAGACCTGACTAATCGAGCGGTTTCTGCATCTGGTAGCGTTCGGCGGTGAGCCCGGACGCCTCGTAGAGCGCGAGCGCCGCCTCGTTGTCGGCGTCGACGTTGAGGTCGAGGTGCGCGCAGTCGCGTAGGCGACCCCACTCCTCGACGGCGGCGAGGAGCGCGCGCCCGGCCCCGCGGCGGCGGGTCTCTGGCACGACGTAGAGGTCGCTGACGTGACACTCGCGGACGTCCTCGAATATCGGTGCGGGCCCGCGGAGTTCGGCGCTCACGTAGCCGACGCGCTCGCCGTCCTCGCGCCCGACGTACGTCACGGTCCCCTCGTCGGCCAGCCGCGAGCGATAGTGCGAGCGGCCGGTCTCGCGGAGGCCGTCGCGCTCGTCGATCTCGTAGCCGGTCATCGACGCCGCCATCTCCCGCTTCGCCGGGAGCCACAGCTCCGTGACGAACCCGTCGAGGTCGGCCTCGCGTAACCGCGCGATTTCCATGCCGGTCGAGTGGGCGATACGCGGAGAAACGGCTTACGGAAGCGATCGGAGAAGGGGGAGTCGCGTTACTGGAAGGCGCGGCCGGTGTCGCGTTCCTTCTCAGGCGACTCGGCCGTCTCGAATCGCTGTTCGATCTCCTGGTACTGCTCGCGGACGTCCTCGGTGACGGAGGGACCGACCTCGCCGAGCGCCTCCTCGAAGTGCGCCATCGTCACGCGGACGTTGCTCACGGAGTCGGCGGCGTCCTCGGGCGAGACGGTGTTGACGAACTCGCGCGTCGCGGCCATCGTCGCCTCGCGGACGAGCGCTTCGAGGTCCGCGCCGACGAAGCCCTCGGTGCGCCGGGCGATCCGGTCGAGGTCGACGTCGTCGGCGAGCGGTTTGCGCTCGGTGTGGACGTCGAGGATGGCGCGGCGGGCCTCCTCGTCGGGGACGGGCACGTGGATGTGCCGGTCGAGACGACCCGGTCGGAGGAGCGCGGAGTCGATGAGGTCCGGCCGGTTCGTCGTCGCCACGACGACGACGTCCTCTAGGTCCTCGATGCCGTCGAGCTCCGTGAGGAGCTGGCTGACGACGCGTTCGCCGACGCCGGAGTCGCTCTGGTTCCGACCGCGCTGACCCGCGATGGAGTCGATCTCGTCGAAGAACACCACCGTCGGTGCGTTCGAGCGGGCCTTCTCGAAGACCTCGCGGACGCCCTTCTCGGACTCGCCGACGTACTTGTTGAGGAGCTCGGGGCCCTTGATCGAGATGAAGTTCGAGTTCGCCTCGTTGGCGACGGCCTTGGCGAGCAGGGTCTTCCCCGTGCCGGGCGGCCCGTACATCAGGACGCCCTTCGCGGAGTCGAGATCCATCGACTCGAACACGTCGGGGTAGTCGAGGGGCCACTGGATCGTCTCGCGCAGGCGCTCTTTCGTGTCTTCGAGGCCGCCGACGTCCGCCCACGTGACGTCCGGCACCTCGACGAACACCTCGCGCATCGCCGACGGCTCGATGCCCTTCAGCGCCTCCTTGAAGTCGTCCTCGGTGACCCGGATGGACTCAAGGATCTCGGCGTCGATCTCGTCCGATTCGAGATCGAGGTCGGGACGGATGCGCCGCAGGGCGTTCATCGCGGCCTCCTTCGCGAGGCTCTCGATGTCCGCGCCGACGAACCCGTGCGTGTTCTCCGCGAGCTCGTCGACCGCAACGCCGTCGGCAAGGGGCATGCCGCGTGTGTGGACGTGGAGGATCTCCTTGCGGCCCTCCTGGTCGGGGACGCCGACCTCGATCTCGCGGTCGAAACGGCCGCCGCGTCGGAGCGCGGGGTCGACGGCGTCGACGCGGTTCGTCGCCGCGATGACGATGACGTCGCCGCGCTCCTCCAAGCCGTCCATCAGCGAGAGCAGCTGGGCGACCACGCGGCGCTCGACGTCGCCGCCGGCCTCCTCGCGCTTGGGCGCGATGGAGTCGATCTCGTCGATGAAGACGATCGCGGGCGCGTTCTCCTCGGCCTCGTCGAAGACGTCGCGGAGCTTCTCCTCGGACTCCCCGTAATACTTCGACATGATCTCCGGACCGGAGATCGTCTGGAAGTGCGCGTCGATCTCGCTGGCGACGGCCTTGGCGATGAGCGTCTTCCCGGTGCCGGGCGGGCCGTGGAGCATGACGCCCTTCGGCGGTTCGATGCCGAGCTGCTGGAAGAGCTCGGGGTGGCGCATCGGGAGCTCGATCATCTCGCGCACCTGTTCGAGTTCGTCGTCGAGACCGCCGATGTCCTCGTAGGAGACGTTCGGCGTGTTCTCGCCGCCGGTACCGGTGCGTCCGTCGCCGATCTCCTCGGCGGGGATCTCGCTCACTTGGATCTCCGTGGAGTCGGTGACGACGACGGTCCCCTCGGGGTCGCTTCCGGCGATTCGGACGGGGATGCGCTGGCCGCTCATCTGACCGAAGCCGCCGAAGCCGAAGGGGACGCGGATGGTCTGCCCCGTCGTGACGGCCTTCCCGGAGAGCCTGTCGTGGATGTACGGCGAGATGTCCCCCCGGATGCGGAGGTTCTGCGGGAGGGCAACGCTGATCGACTTCGCGGGGTTGACGTCCGCCTTCTCGATGGTGACGCTGTCGTCGATGCCGACGTCGGCCTCCTGGCGGACGTCGCCGTCGATCCGGACGACGCCTTCGCCCTGATCTTCGGGATAGCCCGGCCAGACGCGGGCGATGGCGCGGCCGTCGCCGCTACCCTCGATGACGATGTAGTCACCGTTGTCGAGGCCCAGTTCGTCCATGGCCCGGCGGTCGACGGCCGCGAGGCCGCGACCGGCCTGGTCCTGTTTGAGGGGTTTGACCGTCAGTTTCATCGCTTCACCTCGACGGTGATGATCCCGTTGTTGATAAACGCGCGGGCGACCTCGCCCGCGGGGAGTTCGATCTCGTGCTGCGCGTCCTCGTCGTCGCCCGTGACGACGACGATGGCGGTGCCGTCGACGACGTCGACGGCCACCCGCTCGTCGGCGAAAGGCGTGTCGGCCACGACGACGGTCTCGCCGTCGTAATCGTAGCGTTCGACGAGTCCGCGCTGGTCGGTCAGCGTGTTCTGTGGCTTCATTGTTGCTAACTTCTGGTTAGGTTCGAGAGCATATAAACCTGTCGTAGAAATCGGCCGCTTGTTATAAAGAACGGGGCGAGCGGTTGAATTGCGGTCCCACCGTCGCCGTCGAAGCCGGCCGTCGAGTGACGGCGCACGGACGGCCGACGCGAGCGGTCGGTCGTCGTTCGTCGACGGGTCGAGCGACGATCCCTCTGGCCCCACTCAGTCGTCGCGCGGGAACGAGCCGTCGTCGACCGCGTCCCGGTACGCCTCGATCGCCGAGCGCATCTCCGCGGCGACGTCTCCGAACCGCTCGGCGAACGGGGGGACGCGCTCGGAGAGCCCGAGGACGTCGGTGATGACGAGCACCTGACCGTCGGTCGCGTCGCCCGCGCCGATCCCGATCGTCGGCGTGGAGAGCGCGTCCGTGACGTCGGCGGCCACGTCGTCCGGTACGTGTTCGAGCACGACGCTGAACGCCCCGGCGCTCTGGTGAGCCTCCGCGAGCGATTCGATCTCCGCGGCGGCCTCCGCCGTCGCACCCTGCTGTTCGAGGCCGAGTTGGTTGATCCGTTGGGGGGTCAGTCCGACGTGCGCCATGACCGGGATCCCGAGGTTCACGAGCCGCTCGGTGAGGCCGACGGTGTGCGGCCCGCACTCCAACTTCACCGCGTCCGCGCCCGCCTCGCGGATCAGTCGGCCGGCGTTCTCCACCGCGTCGGCGTCGTCCGCGCCGTAGCTCAGAAACGGCATGTCCGCGACGACGAGGGCGTCCTCCGCGCCGCGCGCGACCGCGCCCGTCCGCGACGCGACGTCGTCCATCGTCACGGGGAGCGTCGAGTCGTACCCCATCACGGCGTTCCCCATGCTATCGCCGACCAGTAGGACGTCGATGCCCGCCTCGTCGGCGATGCGCGCCGTCGGCGTGTCGTACGCCGTCAGCATCGTGATCGGGTCGTCGCCGGTTCGCTCGCGGATGTCCTGCACGGACGTCATGCGGTCGTCTACCCCGGGCAGACCGTTAAACACGCGGCTTTTATCCGGGACGCCCACGCAGGGACGGGCATGCCGGACGTCGTCGAAGAGACCGATCCCGAGGGCGTCGACTACGGGTGGGTGATGCAGACGACGTTCGTCCTCACCATCGTCGTCGGCGCGCCCGTCGTGGCGCTCGTCGCGTTCGTCAGCGGCGTTTCGATCCCGACGTGGAGCGCGCAGGCCGCCTTCGCCATCCGGGTCGGCGCCGTCGTCTGGATCGTCACCGCCGTCGCCGTCTACCTCTACGCGCGGCGGACGGCCGTCGACGCGGACGCGGAGGGGTGAGCGTGCTTACAGCGCTCCGCTCACACGTACCGAAAGCCCGTGCCAGCTCGCCGCGCGGTCTCGGCGTCCCGCTCGGAGTCGCCGACGAAGACGACGTCGCCCGGGTCGAGATCGAGGGCGTCGACGGCGCGCAGGAGCGGCGCGGGATCGGGCTTGCGGGCGGGGACGGTGTCGCGGCCGACGATCGCGCGGAGGCGCTCCGCCAGTCCCTCTTTCTCCAGTGCGACGCGACAGGCGCGCTCGCAGTTGAGCGAGCAGACCGCGGCCGGTCGCGTGGCGTCGCGGAGCTCGTCCGCGTGCGGCAGTCGCTGTGCCCGTTTCGCCCCGGCGTGCTCGTGATCGCTGATGAGCGCGTCGGCCTCCGCGCCGATCCCGGCCTCTTCGGCGGCGTCGAGGTACTCCCACGCGCCGAAGCCGCTCGTGTCGACGTCGACGGTCGCTAAGAGGTCCGTGAGGTCGTGTTCGACGGCCCGCCAGTCGACGGCGAGGCGAACGAGCGTCCCGTCGAGGTCGTAGACGACGCCTTCGTACCCGTCGTCCGCGTCCGTATCGCTCATGTCACGTCTTTGAGCGCCGGCGGTCATAGCGCCTTCGGCGCGCGGGGCCGGAAGCGCTGGCCTTTTGCCGTGTGCGGGCGCACGAGAGTGCATGATGAGAGACGCAGACGGCGAGGTGACCCTCGCGTTCGGTCGCGGTCGACGCGACGGTGACGACCGTGGGTAGCCTCGCACGGTTCCGCGCGGACGTCGAGGCCGTCTTGGAGGCCGACCCGGCCGCGAAGAGCCGCCTCGAAGTGCTGTTGTGTTATCCCGGGCTCCACGCGGTCTGGGCGCACCTGTTGACGCACGCCCTCTGGGAGGACGGCGAACGCCTGCTCGCCCGCGTCGTCTCCCAGCTCGTCCGCTGGCTCACCGGCGTCGAGATCCACCCGGGCGCGGAGCTCGGCGAGCGCGTCGTCATCGACCACGGGATGGGCGTCGTCATCGGCGAGACCGCGGTCGTCGGCGACGACGTGCATATGTACCACGGCGTCACCCTCGGCGGCGCGAACCCACGCCCCGTGAAGCGACACCCGACCGTCGGCGACGGCGTCACCATCGGCGCCGACGCGACGCTCCTCGGTGACATCGAAATCGGCGACGGCGCGAAGGTCGGCGCCGGTGCCGTCGTCACGACGGACGTGGAGCCGGGCGCGACGATGATCGGCGTCCCCGCCGAGCGCGTCGATCGGAACGCGGACGCGGACGAGTCGGAGGTCGCCACGCCGGACGACGCGACCCGAGCCGACGGCGACGACTAGATCGGCGTTCCGCCGAGGAGGATCGAGACGTCGCGCCGATTCCGAGGGTAGGTACTCCGAGGCGAGTTATTCCGAGACGAGCGTCACGTCGAGGCGCTCCTCGAGCGCGCGGACGACGCTTCCGCCGACGCCGGCTTGCGTCGCGCGGCCCTGCTCGATCGCCAACAGGTCGTTCTCGTCGACGTCGAGCTCCTCTGCGAGCTCGGCGAGCTGGAGCCCTTCTTCTTGTCGTGCCGCCTCGACGCGTTCGCCGTATCCCGAGACGAGGTACGGCAGGCGGTCGCGCTCGTAGTTCGTCCCGTGCTCCTCCCAGTGCGAGGAGTCCCCGCGCGTCGCGTCGATCTGTTTGGCGGCCGTGCGGACCGCGCTGTTGCGCTCGCGCTCGCTCCCGCCGCTGCTCCCGCTGGGCGATCCGTTGCCGGAGTTCGCGTCGCGCCGCGAGCGCTTCTTGCTCTCGTCGAGGTCCGCACAGCTCTGGCAGACGGTGAGCTCGGCACCCGCGACGGACGCGGTCGTGAGGGAGTCTGTGGACGTTCCGCAGAGCTCACAGGTCCCTCCACCGCCGCCACCGGAGGAGCCGCCCGTGGAGTATTTTGCCATACCCCCCGGTAGGCGGAGGTACCATTTCAATACGGCGCTTCGCGGGGTAGTCGCCCCGCTGTGCGTCGTCGTTCGGAGTAGGAAGTTGTGCGTGGGTGATGTCCCGAAAGGGAATCACCGTGCATCGCTTTGCCGCGGGTGAGTGCCCGCGTGAGTGCGATGCGTGGGACCGGATTTGAACCGGCGAACCTCTACAGGACAGCGCCCTCAACGCTGCGCCTTTGGCCTAGCTTGGCTACCCACGCTCGCTCTCGCGTTCGCATTTCTTCGTACTGCTGGGTTAAGTAAGAGACTTGCGATTCGACCCCGGAGTGCGACACCGAAGCAGGGAGCGGCGCGGCGTTTCGCGCCGCTGGTGCCGTCTCCGTGCGATCTGGTACCGTTCCGGGGACCGGCCGAGACTCGTCGACGGATCGCACGGACACCACCCCCACCCCGTTCTGCAAATGTTTCCGGACGTCGAAGTCGGGGTGACAGGACGGCGAACAGCACGGTGCGTCCGGCGCGTCACGCGTCGGCGAACGCTCCCCCACCCCGTTCTGCAAATGTTCTGCGTGCGATCGGGGGTATCGTCGCCGTCCACGGTTGCGCGTGCAACGTTCGACGTTGGCGACTGCACGCGCGGCGTCGCGGCGACGGCCGGAAGGTCGACACCGCGGAGAAACGGCTTCGTCGACGTGGACACGCCTACGCCTCTGTCTATGCGTCTCCTCCACGCGTCTCCCGCAGAGCCTACCGAGCCGACTATCACTCCTCGGCACCGAGAACGGAGGTGACGATGCCGGGTTCGACGTCGAGTTCGTACTCGTAGTACTGGCCCCCACCGCGACCGTGGTTGCGGTCGTACTGCGCCAAGAAGCCGAGCATCGCTAAGTCGATCAGGTGGTCGTGGACGGAGCGCTGGCTGAGCGGGTCCGCGCCACTCTCCGCACAGACGCGCTCGTACATCCCGTACGCCTCCTTCGCCCGGACCGGCGTCTCCGCCTCGATGGCGAGGTTCGTGACCGCGAGGAGCGTGTAGCGGCCGTGCGTCGTCAGATCACGGATCGAGTCCTTCACGCGGCCGCGCTCGACGCGGTTCTCCGCGGCGTCGACGTCCGCCTCCGCGACCGTCTCGCACCCGTCCTCGACGGCGACGTTCGCGGCCTCTCGGAGGAGGTCGATGGCCTGACGCGCGCTCCCCCGGTCTTGGGCGGCGAGCGCCGCGCACTTCGGGATAACCGAGTCGTCGAGGACGCCGCTCGATAAGCCCTTCTCCGCGCGATCCGAGAGGATCGTCCGGAGCTCGTTCGCGTCGTAGGGCGGGAACTTGATCTCCCGCTCGCAGAGCGTGTCCTGTACCTTCGAGGAGAGGTCGTTCCGGAAGGTGTAGTCGTTCGAGATACCGATCACTCCGACCTGCGAGTGCTCGATGTTGCCGTTCGCCTTCGCGCGCGGAAGCTGATAGAGGAGCACGTCGTCGTCACCGAGGTTGTCGATCTCGTCGAGCACGACCAGCACCGTTCCCTCGCGGTCCTCGATCTCCTCGAAGAGCGCGGTGAGGACGTCGGAGGTCGAGAGCCCGGTGGTGATCGCCTCCCGCTCGGTGTCAGCCCGGAGTTCGTTCACGAGCGCGATGGCCGCCTGGTACGACGAGGGATGGTGATGACAGTTCACCTCCGCGACGTGGACGTCGTCGACGTCCGGGCGCTGATCGGCCTCGACGCGCAGCATGTCCATCATGTAGCGCGTCACTGCGGTCTTCCCGACGCCGGTTTTCCCGTAGACGAAGACGTTCTCGGGCTCCCACCCGTCCACGACGTCCTGCAGCGCGTTCGCGTACGCCTCGATCTCCTCGTCGCGTTCGAGGATCTCCTCGGGTTCGTACTGCTGTTTGAGGACGTTCTTGTCCGTGAAGACGCCCGTGCGCTTTCGGAACGGCGTGTCCATCGCTATCCGAATCCCCGTTCGACGACGTTCTCCATAAAGGTATTCTTCTACTGATTCTAGTGTTTCACGTGTTTCACACGACCCCCGGATTTCGAGTGTTCGCGTCATCCACGGCGCGCGACCGGTCGGTCGTGTCGTGCGCGGTAGGTTCAGAACCGAGTCGTCGCGCGGCACGCGCCGATCGCCCCGACGACACAGCCGACCGCGAGACGCGACGGACGGCACGCATGGGGGCGAACCGGGCCCGTCGATCGCCCGCCCGAACATTTGCAGAACGGGGAGAGGGGATCGAGAGCGGGCGTGGAACGAAAGCGACGGTAGAGCGAGCGAGTGGAGTCGAAGGTGAATGGAGCCGGGGACAGAGGGAGTCGAGCGCGGAGGGACGAACCCGACGGCGGTCACGTCGCGTCCAGACGCCGACACCCCCGCTGGAGATCGCCGCGGAACATTTGCAGAACGGGGGGAGGGGGTCGAGAGCGGGCGTGGAGCGAGAGCGGACTCGAAGCGAGAGCGGGCCGCGGAACGAACGCGACGGTGAGGACGGACGCGGTCGGCGGCGGACATCGGCTTCGAGACCCGCCGTCTCAGTCGTCGGCGGGGGCGTCGGCACCGGCGGTGGGGCGTCGCACGTCCCGGTCGGTGGTCTCGCCGTCGATGTCGTAGGGGTATTCGCCGGTGACACAGCCGAGGCAGAGGTCGGCGCGCGAGCGCCCGAGCGCCTCCGTGACGGCGTCGACGGAGAGATAGGAGAGGCTGTCCGCGCCGATCTGCTCGGCGATCTCGTCGGCGGACTGCTCGGCGGCGATGAGTTCGTCGCGGGTCGCCATGTCGATCCCCATGTAGCAGGGGGCGACGATGGCGGGCGCGCCGATCCGGATGTGGACCTCCTCTGCGCCCGCCTCGCGGACGAGCTGGACGAGCTGATTCGAGGTCGTCCCGCGGACGATGCTGTCGTCGATGATGGTCACCGACTTGCCCTCGACGGTCGAGCGGATGGGGTTGAGCTTCAGGCGGACGGCGCGCTCGCGGGCCTCCTGCGTCGGCATGATGAACGTCCGGCCGACGTAGCGGTTCTTCATCAGCCCCTCGGCGAACTCGACGCCCTCGCCGTCGCCCTCCTGGGACGCGTCGGCGTAGCCGGAGGCGAACGCCCGCCCCGAGTCGGGGACGGGCATCACGACGTCGCTCTCGACGTTGGACTCCTCCCAGAGCTTCCGGCCCAGCTCGCGTCGAACCTCGTAGACGAGCTCGCCGTCGATGGTCGAGTCCGGGCGCGCGAAGTAGACGTGTTCGAAAAAGCAGTGGGCGGTGTTGTCGCGTTCGACGAGCTGATACGAGTCGAATCCGCTTCCGTCCTCGTGGAGCACGACGAGCTCGCCGGGACGGACGTCGCGGACGAGAGTGCCCCCCAGCGTATCGATGGCGGCGGACTCCGAAGCGAGGACGTAGCCGTCGTCGACCGCCCCGATACAGAGCGGCCGGTTCCCCTCCGGGTCGCGGACGCCGAGGATCGTGTCGTCGTGACTGATCGTGAGCGCGTACGAGCCGTGGATGCGGTTCATCGTCCGCTTGACGGCGCGCACGAGGTCCTCCTCCAAGAGGTTGCGCGCGAGGTCGTGCGCGATGACCTCGGTGTCGCCGTCGCTCGTGAACGCGTGGCCGGAGGCGGCGAGTTCGTCGCGGACGCTCGCGGCGTTGACGAGGTTGCCGTTGTGGCTGAGCCCGAGCGCGCCGCCCTTGAACGAGACCGTGAAGGGCTGTGCGCACGACTTGTCGACGCTCCCCGCGGTGGGATAGCGGACGTGGCCGATGGCCGCGCTGCCTTGGAGCGCCTCGATGTCGTCCTCGTCGAACGCGTCGCCGACGAGACCCATCTCGACGTGGTCGTGCTGCTGGAAGCCGTCGTGGGTGACGATCCCGGCGGACTCCTGCCCGCGATGCTGGAGCGCGTACAGCGCGTAGTACGTCGGGAGCGCGGCCGGGCGCTCGCCGAGGGAGACACCGACCACGCCGCACTTCTCCCGCGGTCCGCTCTCGACCGTCTCGTCCCGCCCTGTCATGGTCTCTCCTGCGTTCGCATCACGTAAAACATCCGTGGTTGTGAAGCGATCCGCCGCTATACCGCCCACAGTATACACGTTCGTGTAACGCCACTGGTCGTCCCGATCGAGACGCGTGCGCCCGTACGCCGACCGACCGGCGACGAGACTGACGAGGCGGAGTACCGAGACGGTGCCGGACAGGAACGCACGGGCCGTCGGTTCGGGGAGCGAACCGCCGCGGTCACGAGACGCGACCGAGGCGACACTGAACGCGGCGGAGTTGACACCGATCGCGAACGATCGCGGGTGGCCGTAGATAGTCGCAGACGGAGCCGCGGCTACGCGGCGTGAGAACGAAAGAGAGAACGGGTTATTCGCCCTGCTTCGACTGCCACTCGTAGCTGCGGCGCTTCGCGGACTTGCCGAAGCCACAGCTCGAACAGACCTTCTTCCGCGAGTGGTACGACTTCTCGCCACAGCGGCGGCACTTGACGTGCGTCGTCTTGTTCTTCTTCCCCTGGCTCGGCGTACCGGCTCCAGTCATGGGTTGATCGTTACGACGTTATCGCCGCGTATAACGATTGTGTCTTCACCTGCGTCGGTGTTCTCCAGAACGAGGTTCATGTGCTGGTCGTATCCAGTGAGGACGCCGGTGTGCTCTCCACCGTCCTTGAGTGCCACGGTCACGGTCTCTTCGAGGGAAGCCTCGAGGACGTCCAGCGGTCGGCCGCTCATACAACATCGGGTGCCCGTCGCACGCTTAAACGTACCGACTCATCCGGCGCGCGAAACGCGTCTGACGGCCGCACTCACCGCCGCGGTCCCGCGAGGGCACCGCGCCGCGACTCGAAACGCCGGCCGGCCCGGGCTCAGAGCTCGACGGCGAACGACTCGCGCCCGGCCGCGTCGACGGCGAACGCCGCGAGGAGGTCCGCGGCGGCGTCCAAATCGTCCGTGTCGACGACCTCCGCGGGCGTGTGCATGTAGCGGTTCGGAAGTCCGAGGTTGAGCGACGGGACCCCGCTCCGGGCGGTGTAGAAGGCGTCGGCGTCCGTCCCGGTGCGGATCCCGGTGGCCTGCAGCTGGACGTCGATCCCCTCGTCGGCCGCGGCGTCGCGGACGGCCCCGACGACCGCGCTGTGGTTCGTCGACCCGCGCGCGACCACGGGCCCGTCGCCGAGCGCGATCTCGTTGTGCTTGTTCCCGGGGAACTCGGGGTGGTCGGACGCGTGCGTGACGTCGACCGCCACGGCCGCGTCCGGATCAAGGTCGTAGCCGACCATCTTCGCGCCGGAGAGGCCGACCTCCTCCTGGACCGTGGAGACGGCGTAGACGGTCGACTCGGCGCCGCGTTCGGCGGCGCGTCGGAGCGCCTCGGCGGCGACCCAGATCCCGACGCGGTTGTCGAGGCCGCGCCCGGTGAGCAGCGATCCGCGGAGGGGGGCGGGCGACTGCGCGATCGTCACCGGGTCGCCGACGCTCACGATCTCGCGGGCCGCCGCCTCGTCGGCGGCACCGACGTCCACGGTCATCTCCTCGATGTCGTCGTACTCCGCGTCGTCCCGGTCGCGGACGTGGATGGCCGCCTGTCCGATCACGCCGTTCACGGGCCCGTCGGCGGTGTGGACGTGCACCCGCCTGGCCTTCGAGACGGAGTTGTCGCTCCCGCCGACGGGCGCGAGGTGGAGGTACCCGTCGGAGTTGATCGCCGAGACGACGAAGCCGATCTCGTCCGCGTGACCGCCGACGGCGATCTCGGGGCCGCTCCCGCCGTCGTAGACCGCGATCGCGTTCCCGTAGTCGTCGGTGCGGACGTCGTCCGCGAAGCGCTCGACGTACTCGATCCAGACGCGCTGGGCGGGCGTCTCGAAGCCCGAGGGGCTCGCCGTGGCGAGCAGGTCGGTGAGGAACTCCCGCTGATCGTCGTCCATACCGACCGGCGCGGCCGGCGCGGGGAAGAAGCCACCGGAACCCGACCGACCGTGACGCTTCGTCGCCGCCGTCGCCTCCGTCGCGGCGGACGCGTCGACGGTCGCAACCCACTTGCGCCTCCGCGACGACGTACGCCTATGGGCATCATCGAATTCCACGTGCACGACGGCCTCTCCTTCGAGGCCGAGTTCGGCGACGAATCGAGCGGCGACGTCGGCATCGCGCCGGTCGACGGGGAAGAGACGGACGAAGTCGACGGCGCCGGGGTCGGGTGCGGCCGCGGCGAGTCCAAGGCCCTCGGCCTCTTCGTCGTCCTCGGCTTCCTCGTCGTCACCGGGCTCCTCGTCAAGCGCAAGCTGGGCGGCGCCGCGACCGACACCGAGATCTGAGCGGCTCCCGACTGAGGACAAGGCCTATCCCGACACGGCACCGATTTCGGGTATGACGCTTCTCGACAGCGCCCGTGCGGTCGCGGGCGCGTCTGGCGACGACGCCGTCGACTGGGCGGCGGTCGCCGACGCGGCGAAGGGCGCGACCGACGCCGGCGCGCTCGACCTCACGTCCGCCGACCGCGAGGGGTACGCGAGCGACGTCCGGGCGGCCCGCGCGCGCATCCGCCGCGTCTCCGGCCTCGATTTCGACGTCCCCGAGACGATCGACGTGCAGAACCGCCACCACTGGATCGACGCGAACGTCGAGACGTTCCGCCGGGCGTTCGCGCCGCTCGAACGCGAGGCCGCCTTCCCCGGCGTCGCGCGCACGTTCAACACCGCGACGACCGCCGGGACGCTCTCCTTCGTCGCCGGCCGCGTCCTCGGGCAGTACGACCCCCTGTTGCTCGCGGAGAGCGACGACCACCGGCTCTACTTCGTCCACCCGAACATCGTCGCCGCGGCGATCTCGATGGACGTCGCCGTCCCGCGCTTCCGACGGTGGATCGCCTTCCACGAGGTGACGCACGCCGCGGAGTTCGGAGCCGCCCCGTGGCTTGGCGACCACCTCGAAACGCGGTTGCGGGAGGGCGTCGACGGCCTCTCCCGGGCCGAACTCCACGCGGACGCCTTCAGCGAGCTCGTGACGACGATGACCGCCGTCGAGGGGTACGCCGAGCTCCTGATGGACCGGGCGTTCGACGACTCCTTCGACGACCTCCGCCGGAAGCTCGACGAACGCCGTCGCGACGAGGGACCGCTCGGGGACCTCCTCAAGCGCCTCCTCGGCTTCCACCTCAAGCGCGAGCAGTACGAACGCGGGAAGGCGTTCTTCGACGCCGTCGCGGACGCCCGCGACGTCGAAACCGCCGGGCTCGTCTGGGAGTCGCCGGAGCACCTCCCGAGCGACACGGAACTCGACGAGCCGATGCGCTGGGTCGCCCGCGTCGCCGCGTAGCGGGGCGGGACCGCTCGGGACGGATCGGGACCGGGCGGAATCGCGTCATCCGTCCCCGCCCGCCGTCCGCAGATTATGTCCTGTCCGCCGTCCGCGTATCGTTCCCTATCCGCCGTCCGCACGTCGTCTCCTGTCCGCCGCGGGCCGCAGTCTCCGCTCCGTCGACTCGGCGTTACCAGTCGGGATACTAACACTCAAGTCGTGGACGCCCCTCGCGTCGATCATGCCGTCGGTGGCGAACGCGATCCTCGTCGGCCTCGTCGTCCTCCTCTGGGCCGCGCTCATCCTCTACGGCTCCTCCGTGGTGTGGTGGATCGTCGAGGTCGTCGCGCTCCGGTCGGGCGTCCACGACCCCGGCGAGGACTTCGCGCACGGCCTCGACGAGGTACAGGTGCGGATACTGACGATCGACGCGGCGGACGTCGTGCAAGCGACGGTGAACAGCGTCCCGGACGAGGTCGACGACGTCCGCGTGATCGCCGAGGCACCGATCGACGTCGAGGGCGCGACGGTCCACGTCGTCCCCGAATCCTTCGACTGCGTGGCGACGAACAAGGGCCGGGCGATCGAGTGGGCGCGCCGCGAGGTGCCCTGTGAGCGCGAGTACGTCCTCTACCTCGACGAGGACACGCTGGTCACCTCGTTTACGGGCCTTCCGGACGCGGACGTCGTGCAGTTCACCGAGAAACCCATCTACACGGGATCGTGGCTCACCTACGTCTGCGAGGTCTTCCGCGTCGGGTATCAGACCGAGCAGGTCGGCTTCGATAGCCTCCGCTACCCGCTCTACGCGTGGGGCGGCGGCATCGCCTTTCGACGCGAGCTCGAAGACGCGGTGACGTGGGACGCGGCGACCGTCACGGAGGACACCAACTTCGTCTGGCGGGCCGCCGAACACGTCGACCTCGATTTCACCGTCGTGAACGCGCGCTTCCGCAATCAGGCCCCGCCATCGCTGAAAGCGATGATCAAACAACGTCGGCGGTGGCTCTCGGGGACGATGCAGGACGACACGCTCCCCACGGCCTACGTCCCGCTCGCGCTCACGCGCGTCGTCGCGTGGGCGTTCAGTCCCCTGGTGCCCCTGCTCGTCGTCGGCACGTACCTCGTCCCGGGGGGCGCACCCGACCTCCGGCTCTACGGGCTCATCTCGACGGCCCTCCTCTGCGTCCTCTTCTGCTACACCACGCTCGGCTGTCGCGCCTACGATAAGCACCCGTTCGTCTGGCCGGTCTTCCTCGTGGCGACGCCGCTCGCCGTCGTCCTCCACGCCATCGGCGCGTTCTGGGGCGTGATCGACCCCGTCAAGACCTTCGAGGTGACGGAGAAGGTGACCCCGGAGACCATCGAGGACACCCACGAGCCGCTCGAACGGGGCGACATCGCCGAGCACGACGGGACGGGGCGGCTCGTCTCGGCGCACGCCGACCGCGAGGACCTCGGCTGGCAGATCTTCGACGACTAGCGACAGCGTTTTTCGCCGTCCGCGACTACCGCCGGGCGTGACTATCCGGGGCGACGTGACGGCCGTCGGAGACGGACGGACGGTCAGCACGCAGTACGGCGAGCGCGACCTCGTCGAGGTGACGGTCGACCCGGGCGACGCCCCGTCCCGGACCCTGACCCTCTGGGGGAAGTGGACGGAGACCGCGGACTACCTCGAACCCGGAATGGAACTCCTCCTGACCGATCCCGAGGAGCGCGAGTGGAACGGCGAGACGCAGTATTCGACTTCGAAGGGCTCCTACGTCGTCGTGGAGCCCGACTACCTCGTCGACGTGACGGACATCAGGGAGTGGGTACAGTGTCCCCGACAGTACTACCTCTCGAAGCTCTCGGGGCTCCCGCTCAAGTATCCCGTGGCGAAGGGGACGCTCGTCCACGAGGTGTTCGGCGACCTCCTGCGCGGCCGGGACCTCGACGACGCCATCGACGACGCGGTGGACGACGCGGGCCTCGAACTCGGCCTCCTCGGCGAGGACCCCGAGTCGGTCCGCGAGGAGGTGCGCCAGCACGCCGCGGCCATCGAGGGGTGGCTGAATCAGGGCCTCCTCACGGAGGAGGACGACTGGCGCTCCGAGTACACCCTCATCTCGGACACGTTCGGAATCAAGGGCCGCTGTGACGCCATCCGCCGGGGGATGCCCGTGGAGTTGAAGACGGGGAAGAACACGAACCGCGACCCGCGCTTCCACGACAAGATCCAGGCGGCCTGTTACGCCCTGATGCTCGAAGAGCGCGGCGTCGAGGCCGACACCGGGACCTTGCTCTACACGAAGAACGCCGCGGTCGACCGCGGCGAGGAGAGCGGCGACCTCTCGCCCGCAAAGGAGTTCTCGATCGGGCCCGGCCTGCTGGAGTTCGTCGTCCGCTCGCGCAACCGCCTCGCCGCGATGGAGCACGACATGACGGTGCCGACGGGCAAGGAGTCGAACGCGAAGTGCGAGTACTGCTTCTCGCAGGACGCCTGCATGGTCGTCTCCGGTCGGCTGAATCAGGAGTCGAAGGCCGGGCAGATCGGATCGATGCTCCCCGAGGCCGAGCGCGACTACTTCGAGGCGCTCTACGAGGCGATCGAGGCCGAACGCCGCGAGATCCACCGCGAGTACGTGAAGCTCTGGGAGCAAACGCCCGACGAACGCGCCGACGACGACCGGGCCGTCATCGGCCTCGAACCCGACGGCCGCGAGGAGCTCACCGACGGCCGCTGGCGGCTGCGCGCGCGCCGTCCGGCGGCGGCGTCCTCGAAGATCCGCGAGGGCGACCACGTGCTCGCCAGCGACGGCGATCCGGTACACGGCACCGCGGAGATGGGTCGCGTCGAACGCCTCGACGAGGAGCGGGTGGTCGTCACGACGGACGAACCGCTCGATCTTCGGCGGGTAGACGTCTACCCCTCGGAGCTCTCCGTCTCGCGGATGCTGACCGCGCTCCACGACTTCGTTCTGAAGGGCGACCAGCGACGCAAGGACGTCCTGCTCGGCCGCGAGTCGCCGACATTCCGCGACGGGGAGCGCGACGTCGTGTCGAACAACGAGGCGCAGAACGCGGCGGTGAATCGCGCGCTGAACGCCGAGGACTTCGCGCTGATCCACGGGCCGCCCGGGACGGGCAAGACGTACACGATCGCCACGCTCGTCCGCGAACTCCTCGCGCGCGGCGATCGCGTCCTGCTCTCCGCGTTCACGAACCGCGCGGTCGACAACGCCCTGGAGGCCGTCGAGGAGCAGGGCGTCGACGACGTCGTCCGCGTCGGCACCGAGACCGGCGTCCGCGAGGACATGCGCGAGTACCGATTGGAGAACGCGGGCGGCCCCCACGAGCAGGCGGACGCGCTCGGTGCGGCGTCGCTCGTCGCGGCCACCACGTCCTCGTGCGGGTCGCGCGTGATGCGCTCGCAGGAGTTCGACGTCGTGCTTGTTGACGAGGCGAGCCAGCTCACCGAACCGGGGGCGCTCGCGGCGATCAACCGCGGCGCGACGTTCGTGCTCGTCGGCGACCACCACCAGCTCCCTCCGGTCGTGCAGGCCGGCGGTCGGCTCACCACGTCGCTCTTCGAGCGCCTCATCGAGGAGCACCCCGAGGCGGGCGTTCTGCTGGAGAGTCAGTACCGGATGCGACAGCGCATCCAGGCGTTCTCCTCCACGGAGTTCTACGGGGGCAGACTCCGTCCGGCGAGCGGGGCGGTGGCGACGCAGTCGCTCGCCGACCTCGGCGTCGATACGGACGACGCGGACGTCGTGGACGGCGTCGGGTTCGTGGACGTCACGGGTACGACGGACGCACACGTCGACCCTCGGGAGGCCGAGCGGGTCGCCGAGATCGTCGACGCCCACCTCGACGCCGGCCTCGACACCTCTCAGATCGGCGTTATCGCGCCGTTCCGCGCGCAGGTGGGCGAGATCGGCCGCCGCGTCCCCGAGGGGGTCGCGGTCGACACCGTGGACCGCTTCCAGGGCTCCGCGAAGGAGGTGATCGTCGTCTCGTTCGTCGCCACCGGGAGCCTGGACGGGCCGATCTTCGAGGACTACCGGCGGCTGAACGTCGCCCTGTCGCGGGCGAAGAAAGCGCTCTTGCTGGTGGGGGACGCGGCCGCGCTCGGCACCGACGACTTCTACGCGCGGATGCTCGACTGGGCGCGCCGCTAGCGATGCGGGTGACGGTCCTCGGGACGGGAAGCGCGCTTCCGGACGGCGAGCGCGCGCAATCCGGGTTGCTCGTCGGCGACGGTGGGGCGCGCGTGCTCGTGGACTGCGGGAGCGGCGTCCTCGAACGCCTCGCGCGAACCGAGACCGGACCGACGGGTCTCGACGCCGTCTGCCTCACGCACCACCACCTCGATCACGTGAGCGACCTCCTCCCCCTGCTGAAGTCGCGGTGGCTCGCGGCCGGAGACGACGGTCCCGCGGCGCTCCCCGTCGTCGGCCCACCCGGGACGACCGAGCTGATCGACGACCTGCTCGACGTCCACGCCTACCTCGCCGATCGCGTCCGGGTCGAGCCGCGCGACGTCGCCGGCGGCATCGCCGGAACAGCCGGACTCGTGTCCGTCCTCTTCGCCGGGGACGTGCTGACCGGCTATCGCGCCCGCCCCTTCGAATCGCTCGGCTCGTTCGTCGGCGCACAGCCCGATCCCGCGGTCGGCTTCCTGCTGTTCGCGGCGATCGGGGTCTTCGCGTGGCCGCTCGTCTACCTCAGCCTCCGCGAGTGCCTCCCGGGCGGCGTGCCCGGGGCTCGCGGCGTCGTCTTCGCCGTTCCGCTCTGGATCGGCTACGCGGTCGTCTTCGGCCTCGGTGCCGGCGAAGGCGGGTCGCTCGTCGGCTTCCCCCTCGTGACGCTCGTCGCGCATCTCGTCTACGGCGGACTGCTGGGATTCGTCTCAGTCCGCCTCGGCGACGGCAACTTCGACGCGACGGTCTGATCCCGTCAGCTCAGCCGATAGCGTAACAGCGCCGCGATCCCGCCGAGGTTGCGGAGGCGCTCGCCGGGCGCGAACTCGTGGCTGAACACCGTCACGTCGCCGCCCTGTCGTTCGACGCTCGTGATGACGTCGTTCACGTCGACGTCCCAGTCGCCCTCGCCGGCGCGTTCCTTGCGCAGGCGCTCGTCGAGGACGAGCAGCGTCTCCACCGCGCCGAACTCCGCGGCCTTCGCCACCTCCTCGATCCCGTACGCGACCGGCTCGTCCGTCCCGAGGCGCGCCATCAGCTCGTCGATCAGCTCGGACTCCTCGGCGATCCGCGTCTCGGCCTGTACGTCCTCGACCGCGCCGCGCTTGAGCACCTCGTGGACGCCGCGTCCGCCCGCCGCGGAGGTGTCGACGGTCGTGACGCGCTCGACGAAGTCCATGTGCTGCTCCTCGAAGTAGTCGAGCGCGTCCTGCTTCGTGAACCCCGGGCCGGCGAGGATGACGGCGTCCGGGTCCATGCGTTCGAGCGCCCCGCCGAGTTCGGCGAACAGCTCCTCGCGCCCGCGGGCGTACTCGCCCTTCCCGGTCGTGCCGGTGAACGACCCGGACTCCTCGACGCCGTACTGTTGGACGGTGTGGACGTACGCCTCGCCCTCCTCGATCGTGGCGATGGCGACGTCGGGCTGATCGGCGGCCTCGACGGCCTCCTCGACGCGCTCGATCTGATCGGGCTGCCACAGCTTCGTGACCGTGATCTCGTCGAACGCCTCGACGTTCAGCGTGTGGTGGAGCCCGAGCTGGTCCTCGCGCGAACAGTCGGCGATGACGCCCGAGACGCGCAGGCGGTTGGCGAACTTGTGGAACTCGACGTCCTCAACGTCCAGGGCGATCCACATCGGCTCGCGCTCCCCGCCCGTATCGCGCATCTGATCGTCCGCGCGCTGGATGCGCCGGGTCGTATCGCCCGAGACCCGATCCCCGGGTTCGAGGACGTACGCGAGGTGCCAGAGGTCGTCGAGGCTCTCCGGAACGAGCGTGAGCCGCTCGCCCCCGCCCTCACGCGCCTCGCGCTCTTTGATCTGCATACGCGAGACTCCGAGGCCGCGGGCCTTGTGTCCTGCTACTCACGCGTCGCGTGGCGACGCGTTCGTCAGTGGAAGCGGGGTGCTTCCGCGCTACTCGCGCCTCACGGCGCGAATCGGCAATGCGGCGGTCTCACGCTACTCGCGCCTCACGGTGCGAATCGGCGATGCGGCGGTCTCGCGCTACTCGCGTCGGTCCTCGGTATCGGTGTCGTCATCCGCCTCCGTCTCGTCGCCGACGCCCTCCGTCGCGTCCGAGAGAGCGGCGCTCTCTTCGTCATCGCCCGACTCGGACCCGTCCGTGGTCGTCCGCGCAGTCGACTCGGAGGGGGGGATGTCGTCGTCCCGTCGATGGTCGCCATCGTCGGATCCGGTCGCATCGCCGCCGACGTCACCGTCGAACTCGCGGTCGAGGCCCATCGCGTCCGCGTACGCCTCGGCGTAGCAGTACCACGAAACGACCTGCGCGTAGAAGATCACGAAGACGCCGACGAAGAAGACGACGAGGAGGACCTGTCCGACGGCGTTCCCGACGACGGCGACGACGAGCGCGAGCAGCCAGCCCACGAGATACGTCGTGTTCAGCGTCGCCTCCTTCAGCGCCGTTATCGAGAACGCGGCCATCACGTCGTCCTCCCGGATCCAGTTCGCGACGGCCGCCGGATAGACGTACCCGACGAGCGCGCCGTAGACGAGGAGGGCGAGGAAGACGAAGGCGGTGAACGCGAGTCCGAGGAACGATCCCGCGTCCGATGACACCTGCGTCGCGTACGCGAGGACGGCGGCGACGACAGCGAAGAACACGACGCCCACGACGACCGGGATTGCGTACACGACGCCGACGAGCAGCATCTTCAGACCGTCGACGAAGAGGGCGGCCCAGTCCTCGAACGTCGGCGGGTTCGGATCGCCGCGGAGGCGGTGACGCATCACGTCGACGAGGTAGCCCTGAACGAGCACGCCCGGAACGAGCGCGAACGGTAACGCCAGGAAGCCGACGAACAGGAAGGAGAGGAGGACACCGAGGCCGGTGATGATGAGCGCTGCGATCGCGAGACCACCACCGATGAGGAGCGTGGTCGTCGACTCCTCACCGCGTAGCGGGTACTTCAGGGCGTCTTCGAGCATACCCGGGACGACGCCCGGCGACGTGAAAAACGTGGGGTCCGTTCCGGCGCGTTCGTCCTCCCTCTCGCGGGTCGCGTCACTCCCCGCTCGGGTGTTCGGTCGCGCCCTCGCTCGCGCTCGGTTGCGACCGACTCCTCGCGGGGGCACTCCGTTCCCCGCTTGGTAACTGGCGACCCCATCGGGGTCGCCTATTCCTCCGCGATGCGGCTCCCGCCCGGCGGCATGAACTTCTGGATCTCGTCGGGCGAGGCCACCTTGCGGACGAAGGACTCGTCCGCGAAGCGCTCGCGGAACGTCCTGTACACGCGCTTGGCCGCGTCGCCCTGCGCGAACTTCCCGGGTTCGAGCGCGACGGTCGTCTCCGCCCGTCCCTCGATGGCCGACGGTGGGCCGCCGACGACGCGCGTCGAGGGCTCGCAGGTGATACCCACCGCACAGCCGACGGGCGTGTTCTCGAAGTACGTCCGGTCACCGCGGATCGTGAAGCCGCCCTTCGAGAGGTACTCGCCGGACTCCGCGGTCTTCGAGACCTGCTCCGGCATCACCATGTAGGCGTCGCCGGCGCCCCGGCCGTCCTTCCACACCGAGGAGTACGTGACGGCGAACTGCGCGGCCTCCTCCAACGAGGACTCGGGCACCTCGATGTCTTGGGAGGGCTCGCTCGGCGCGGAGGTCTTGAGCACCGTCACGGGACCGCCGTGGGCCTGCGCGTGGAAGAAGCGGTCGTAGCCGTCCATGTACTTCTCCACGATCTCCTCGTTCTGATCGGCGTTCCGGCCGCCGATGACGAGGAAGCCGTCGGACGTGCGGAACCACCGGAAGCGATCGTACCACTGCTCCTGCTTGCGCACCGGGATCGACGCCCGCGAGAGCCAGTCGATGTCCTCGGGTTCCTCCTCTTCGGGCTCCTCCTCTTCGCGTTCCTCCTCGCTCCACGCCTCGCGGCGCGCCTGCCAGTCTTCGAGTTCCTCGCGGGTGTTCTCGATGGCCGCGAGTGCGCCCTCCTTTTTCTCCTCGACGCGCTTGGCCTCGCGGTAGAGCGCGTCGGCGTTCTTCTCGACGCCCGCGTCGGGATCGAGGCCGATCGCGTGGCCGCCGAGGCGGAGGCGGACGAGGCCGTTCTCGGGGTCGACGCCGGCGACGTGCTCGGCCGCCTCGATCCCCTGTTCTTTGCCCTCTTCGAATCGCTCTTCGACGTCGTCCCAGCCGTAGCCCGCGGCGAGCGCCTCGCGGACCGTCGAGAGCACGTCGTCGACGAGATCGTAGCGCTCGTAGAGCAGTTCGGCCTTCTCGCGTTCCTCCTCGGCCTGCTCCTCGAAGTTCGAGATCGCGCCCTCCTGCTGCTCGATGATGCGTTTTCGCTTGGCGATCTCCTCCTCGAAGGCGGGCTTGCTCGTCGTCTCCTCGGATCCCTCGTCGGCCTCCGTTTCGAGGTTCGTGAAGTAGTCGTCGAGCGCGGCGTTGAACGAGTCGAACGCCTCCGCGGGGAGGTCGGCGCGCTCCTCCAAGGGCAGCGGCGTCACGTCGACGCGACGCCCCTTCTCGGCCGCCTCGTCGTCACCCTCACCGCCGTCCGCCGTTTCCCACTCGTAGTAGACGCGGGGGTCGGTGCGCCCGGCTTTCACGTCGTCGAGCAGGCGCTCCATGGCGTCGTAGATCGCCTCGAACTCCGCCTCGCCCGCGTCCTCGATGTCCTTCGTCTTCTCGACGCCGGCGCGCGTACAGAGCTCCTCGCCGTAGAGCCCGCCGAAGTTGAGCTGCGTCGCGACCGTCCGCACGAGGTCGGTGTCCGATTGGCGCATCCGCTCTGCGAACCCCTCGTAGTCGAGTTCGAGGGGGTTCACCCGCGACTTCGGGAAGCCGTACTGGCTCCCGGGCGCGACCGTGCGGGACTTCAGGCGGACGGTTTCGAGGCTGTCGACGACCTCGCCGTTCTGATCGAGCACCGCGATGTTGCCGTCGCCGAACAGTTCGGCGACGATGGTGGTGTCCTGGTCCTCGCGGCGGAACTCGAACTCGAGGATGCGATCGAAGCCGTGCTGGCGCACCTCGTGGAGGTTCGCACCCGAGAGCCGGTTCCGAAGCATCTTGGCGAAGTTCGGTGGTCGCCCGGGCGCGTTCGGTACGTGCTCGGGGCGCGCGACGTTCGCGCGCTTGGTCTCCCCGACCTCGACGAGGAGTTCGACGCGTCCCTCGTCGAAGTCCCGCATCTTGAGGCGGACGAGGTCGTCGCCGTAGAGATAGGCCTTGTCGACCACCGCGCCCGCGTAGCCGTTCAGCTCGGCCGTGAGGGCGACGAGGTCGATGCTCGTCAGTTCCCGCTTCTCGTCCATGATACGCCCACTAGCGCGGTGGTCCCCTTTTGTACTGCGGTCTACGCGGGCCCGCAGGGACCGCGACGAGAGCGAGCGCGGCGTCGAGGGGCGTGCCGTCACGCGACGATCGACGCCGACTCCCGTACTTCTATGCCGTCCGGCCCCGACGGCTCCGTCATGGAGATCGCAGTCTACGGCGCGGGCGGCGTCGGCGCGTACTACGGCGGCCGCCTCGCCCAGCAGGGGCACGACGTCACCTTCATCGCGCGCGGCGAGCACCTCGACGCCCTCCGCACGGAGGGGCTCGCGGTCGAGAGCGTCGCCGGCGACTTCGAGGTCGACTGTCCCGCGACGGACGACCCCGCGGCCGTCGGTGAGGTCGACCTCGTGCTCTTCTGCGTGAAGTCCTACGACACCGCGGACGCCGCGGCGTCGCTCGACGCGATGCTCCGCCCGGACTCCGCGGTCCTCTCCCTGCAGAACGGCGTCGACAACGAGGACGTCCTCGCGGACGTCGTCGGCACCGAGCGCGTCTGGGGCGGCGTCACGTACATCTTCAGCACGATCGCGAGCCCCGGCGTCGTCGAACACACCGGCGGCCCCGGTCGCGTCATCTTCGGGCAGTACCACGACGTCGACGGGCCGGTTCCCGATCGGCCCGCACTCGCGGACGACTTCCTCGACGCCTGCGAGGCGGCGGCGGGAATGCGCGCCGATTACACCGACAGCGTCCACGCGACGCTCTGGGACAAGTTCGCGCTCATCTGCGCGCAGGCGGGCCTCACCGCCGCCACGCGCCAGCCGTTCGGCGTCATCAACGACACGGACGAGACGTGGGCGCTCTATCGGCGCGTCATGGAGGAGGTCGTCGCCGTCGCCCACGCGGAGGGCGTCCGCTTCGAGTGGGACCCCGTGACGAAGTGGCTCGATGCGATGACGTCGATGGACAACGACGAGAACTACTCCAGTCTCCACTACGACCTCACCCACGGCAAGCGCATGGAACTCGACGCCCTCCACGGGAGCGCCGTCCGGCGCGCCCGCGAGCGGAACGTCGACGTTCCAGCCGTCGAGGCCGTCAACGCCATCCTCCGCCCGCAGGCCGACGCGAGCGAGCCCTGACGCGCTGATCTCCCGTGAGACACGTAGGCAAACCACCGGAACGGCTTAGCGCGGGCGTCCGGTACGGGTCGCCGTGAGCACCCTCTCCGTCCTCCTCACGAACGACGACGGCATCGACGCGCCGGGCCTCGAACGCCTCCGTGATCGCCTCGACGCCGACCACGACGTCACGGTCGTCGCACCTGCCGGCCAGCAGTCGGGGACCGGGCAGACGCGCACCGCCGGCCCCGTCGAGTACCACGACCACGCGCGCGGCTACGCCGTCGAGGGGACGCCCGCCGACTGCGTGGCGGTCGGCCTCGCCGCGATCGGGCTCGAACCCGACGTCGTCGTCTCCGGCTGTAACGACGGGCCGAACCTCGGCGCCCACGTCCTCGGGCGCTCCGGGACCGTCGGCGCCGCGATGGAGGCGGGCTTCCTCGACGTGCCGGCCGTCGCGCTCTCGATGTACGACTGGGACCTCACCGATCCCGACTGGGAGCCCACCACGGAGACGTTCGACCTCGCCGCGGAGGTCGCCGCCGACCTCGTCCCGGCGTTCGCCGCCGGCGACGTCCTCCCGAGCGCCGACTACCTCAGCGTCAACGCGCCCGCCAGCGATCAGGCCACGGCGCCCGTCCGACGCGTCACCCGTCCCTCCGAGGAGTACGAGCTCGAAGCGACCGTCACCGGCGCCGGCATCGATGTCGAGGACCGCTTCTGGGCCGAGTTCCTCGAACGCGACGTCCCCGACCCCGAGGGGACCGATCGGCGCGTCTGCGTCGACGACGAAGTCTCCGTGACGCCGCTCACCGCCCCGCACGGCGTCCCCGAGGACGTCACGCCGGGCGGCGTGCTCTGAGTCGACCCGCTGGAAGCGACGACGCGGGGGGATCAGACTACCCGAACGGACCGGGCGAGCCAGCGACGTAGGACGAATCGAACGGAGCGGACGAAGCGGGCCGGACGCGGGTTTATGCCCCACCGCCGGACAACGCGCCTCCCGTGACCTGAGAGCGGTCGCGGACCGCCGTGCGAAACGCGACGGCGGGCGGTCCGCGGCGGACGGTGCCGTCGTGTTCGCCAATCGCTCGCGACGCTCGCGGCCGGGACCGCTGGTGCGGTTTAGAGCTCCTTCACCACGTACGGCCCGTCCTGGTGGTAGCCGAGCTTGCGCTTGTAGTACTGGCGCGCGCCGATCCCGGAGATGACCGCGAGCGTCTCGTAGCCGGCGTCGCGGGCGCGTTCCTCGGCCTCGCGCATCAGGCGGCGGCCGTAGCCGCGGTGTTGCTGGTCGCCCTCGCCGCTCGCCTCACCGACGCTCACCGCGTCACCGTAGACGTGGAGTTCGCGCAGGAGCGCGGCGTCCTCCAGCTCGCGGCGCGCCGTCTCGCCCGGGAAACGCAGACGCGCGAAGCCCACCAGCAAGTCCTGCTCGAAGTCCTCGAAGCTGATGAACTGCTCCGTCCCGCCGGCGGCCTCGTACTCGATCGTCCCCATCTCGACGGTCTCGGGCTCCGCGTCGTTCATCCCGACCTCGCGACAGCGGATGCACGAGCACTCCCAGCCGTGCTCGTCCATCTTCTGCCACGCAAGCTGTCGGAGGTTCGACTTCCAGACGCCCGCGTCGATGAAGTCCGCGGGGATGTCGCGCTGGACGCGCTGGAGGCGCACGTAGCGCGGGAGGTCCTTCATCACGCGCGCGACGAGCTCGGCGGCCTGCTCGTTCTGGAGGGGCTCGAAGTCGTCGCGGCGCCACTGGTCGTACACCCTCGTGCCGCGCACGACGAGCGTCGGGTAGATCTTCAGGTAGTCCGGGCGCCACTCGGGGCTCTCGAAGAGCTGCCGGAAGTCCTCTTCCACCATCCGCTCGGTCATCCCGGGCTGGCCGGGCATCATGTGGAAGCCGACCTTGAACGCCGCGTTCCGGAGGTTGCGGTTCGCGTCGATGGAGGCCTGATTCCCGTGGCCGCGGTGCATCTCCCGGTTGATGCGTTCGTAGGTCGTCTGGACGCCGACCTCGACTTTCGTCCCGCCGAGGTCGAGCATCCGGTCCACCTGCTCGGGGTCGCACCAGTCCGGCTTCGTCTCGAAGGTCGTCCCGATGTTGCGGATGTCCCCGAACTCGTTCGCCGTCTTGACGTCCTCCAGATAGCTGAACGCGTACTCGTCGGGGTCCTGGGCGAACGAGACCCCCTCGGCGGGCGCGGGTTCGGCGTCGAGGTCGTGATCGTTCAGCGCCTCGAGACAGCGCTTCACGAACCACTCCTGGTAGTCGTGGCTGCGGGCCGTCATCGTCCCGCCCATGACGATCAGCTCCACCTTATCGACGGGGTGGCCGATCTCGCGGAGCTGATTGAGCCGCAGCGTCACCTGCCCGTAGGGGTCGTAGTCGTTCTGCTCGCCGCGCGCCGCCGCGGGTTCGTGGCCCGTGTAGGACTGCGCGCTCCCGAACTCGCTCGCGGGGCCGCCCGGACAGTAGAGACACTTCCCGTGGGGACAGAGGTGCGGGCTCGTCATCACCGCGACCGGCGCGACGCCGGACGCCGTGCGCACGGGCTTGCGCTGGAGGACTTCCTCCAGTTCCTCGCGGCGCCCCTCGGGGGCGTGATCGAGCAGGTCCGTGTGTTTCGGGACCCGCGCGACCGAGTGCTCGGAGCAGACGTCGAGCTTCGCGCTCTCCACGTCGCCCTGTCCGACGTCGCCCGAGAGGATGCGCGCGACGAGGTCCTCGCAGGCCGCGGCGAACGCCTCGTCCTCGCCGCTCTCGGCCTCGCTACTCATTGGACGTGAATCAGCCGACCACGACGCAAAAACGTATCGTTGAGCGACCGCGGCGGTGCGGCGTCAGTCCGACTGCTCGGCGAGCGCCTCGACGGCGGCGTCGACGACGGCGTCGCGCTCGCCGCTGAGGAACTCGATACGGCCGTCCTGAGCGCCCCGTGGCACGACGCCGGCCTCGGGCAGGTCCGCCGCGAGCGTCTCGCCGACCGCGCGCACGTCGACGTCGCCGGTCGAGCGCACGCGGAGCTCGTCGCTGTCCGCACCCACGAGGATGTACGCGCCGTCGGCGCGCTCCCGGTAGAGGGCGTCGAGCAGCAGCGCGACGGGCGGGAAGTCGTAGCGGTGCGTGTACCGATCGACGTCGAGGACCTCGATCGTCACGTCGCCGGCGACGTCGCGCGCGTCGAGGTGGGGTTCGGCCGTCTCGAACTCCGTCGCGAGCTTCTCGCGGAACTGCTCGCCGACGTGGCCGACGAGACCGGTGTGGGCCTCGTCCCAGAGGAGGTCGATGACGATCTCGCGTTTGTCCTCGTAGGCCTGGTAGAAGGCCTCCAGCGCGAGGGCGTCACGGACGTTCTCGACGGTGTCGCGGTCGTAGCCCGCTTCGGCGGCCAGTTCGGCGTAGACGTCCGGCGTGTCCGACCAGAACGGGACCGCGGGGAGGTGCGCGAGGTCGCCGCGGACCTCGCCGTTCACGATGCCGGCGAGGTGCGTGGCGAGCACGCCCGTCGAGACCGGGTCCTCGCCGTGCTGCGTCGGGGAGACGAGGACGCCAGCGGCGTCCGCGGCCTCGCCGTCCGCGTAGCCGCCGTCGAGGGCGACCGTCGGCGCGTCGTACTGCGCGAGGAGACCGAGCCCGTCCGTGGACTCGCGCGTGCTCCCCGTGCCGACGAGGACGAACAGCGGGTGTTTCTCGTCGTGGCGATCCGCGGCCTGCAGCATCGACGTGACGTCCTTCGTCGCGTCGTCGAGCGTGTAGAAGCCGTCGTCGAGCGGCCGGCGGTCGACGTAGTGGTACTCGGCGTCGCTCGCGGTGTGCTCGGCGCGGACGAGCGGGAGGACGGCGCGCTCGATGGCGGCCCCGCCGACGTACCCCTCGACGTCCGCGGTGTGACGGACGATGACCGGGCGGGACTGGATGATCGCCCGGCGGATCTCCGTCGCGGCGTCGACGAGGTCGTCGTGCACGACGTCGACCGCCGTGTCCTGCACGAGCAGCGTCTCGTCGTCGGGCGTCGCGCGCTCCGTGACCTCGGCCTCGCGGCGCTCGTGGACCGCGCTCGCCTCCGAGCCCGTGAGCACGTCGAGGTCCTCGGTCTCCAGTTGGAGCTCGCCGTGGTGGCGCTCGACCTCGCCGACGAGACGGACGACGTCGCCCGCCTCGACCTCCGGATAGGCGCGGACGCCGGCCTCGACGAACGCCGCGGCGTCGACGGTGCCGGTCTCGTCGGTCAGCTCGAAGACCGTCGGACCGGACGTCTGACGGACGCCCGTGACCTCGGCTTCGACGGCCACGACCTCGCCGACTTCGGCGTCGAGGGCGTCGATCGGGACGCGAACGACGTCCTCGGGCTCCGCCTCTTCGCCCGCGTTCGTCCCCTCGGTCGCGTTCGATTCCTCACCCGCGTCTGTCCCCTCGTCCGCCGACGGCTCGGTGTCCGATTCGGCGTTCGTTTCCGCCGCTTCGGCCTCGTTTCCGCCCGCGTTCGCCGACTCGTCCGCCTCCGCGGCGTCGCGCTCGTGCTCGTCCGTCGACGGCTCGCGCTCGCCGCGACTCGCGCTCTCAGCGGCCTCCTCCTCTTCCTCGGCGTCCGGCTCGGACGCCGCGGGCGGCGCGTCGCCCTCGTCCTCGGGGAGTTCGGCGTTCGTCGGTGCGTCCGGATCGTCGACGAGCAGCCCGCGGAACTCGCGTTCGGACTGGCGAATCGACCACGCGAGGTCGACGTTCCCGTTGCCGTGGACGTCCTCGACCTCGACGTAGACGGTGTCGCCGGACTCCCAGTCGAGCGCATCGAGGCGCTGGGGGATCTCGCTCTTGTGGAGCAGACCGGTGACGTTATCGCCGATGTCGACGAAGACGCCGAACTCGGCGAAGCCGTCGACGTGACCCTCGTAGAAGCGACCCGGCGTGAGCTGTTCGGGCGTGGAACCGCGGAACTCGAAGACGACGTCCTCCTCGTGCGTCTCGCAGATGTATCCGTCCGTGGAGGCGCCGCAAATGATACACGAACCCATTTAGCGGTGAAAAGTCCCCCGCCCCTAAACGACTGTCGAAACCGCGCGCGTCGGACGCGCCCGCGAACGCCCACGGCGACCGCGGATCGGCAGTGGTCAGCGGAGTCGCGCCACCGGCTCGCCGTCGCGCTCGTCGAGCGCCGCGAGGCCGTCGTCGGCGAGGTCGGCGACGAGGCCGCGCAGCCACTCGCGGCCGTGCTCTCCCTCCGGCGTGTAATCGACGCGCACCTTCGGGCCGAGGTCGTCGAGGGCGAGTTCGTCGTGGTTCGAGAGCGCCTTGACCACCCGGCCGCGCATCTGTCGGCGCGACCCCTCGAACTCGGGCTGGGTGGGCACGTCCGGCGCGGTGAAGTCCCCGGTCTCGTAGGCGTGACACCACCGCCGCCACGGACAACCGACCTCGTCGCACGAGGGGGCCTTCTCGCAGGCCACGCCGCCGAGTTCCATCATCGCGTTGTTCCAGACCCGCGACTCGCCCGCGGGCATCAGCGCGCCCGCGACGGCGGCGAACGCCTCGTCGTCGTCCGGGACGTCGAAGGCCCGATAGAGCACGCGCTTGACGTTCGTGTCCACGACGGCGTTTCCGTTGTCGAACGCGAACGACGCGACCGCGTTCGCGGTGTACGGCCCGACGCCCATCAGCTCCTCCAGTTCGTCGGGCTCCTCGGGGAACGCCCCGTCGTACTCCGTCACGACCTGCTCGGCGGCCTCGTGGAGGTAGCGCGCGCGGTTGTTGTAGCCGAGCGAGTGGCCGGTCCAGAACCCGACGACGTCGCTGCGCTCCGCGGCCGCGAGATCGCGGACGGTCGGCCACCGATCGAGGAACTCGTGCCACGCCGTCTCGACGCGGTCGAGTTGGGTCTGTTGACTCATCACCTCGGAGACGAGTATTTCGTAGGCGTCGGTCGTCTCGCGCCACGGGAACGAGCGGTGGTCGTCCTCGTACCACGAGACGAGGGCGTCGCGGACGGCCTCGACGTCCGCCGGGAGGTGGACCCGCGGGTCGTCGCCACCGCCGCCCCCGTCCGCCGTCGCGTCCGCATCGCTCATACCCGCCCGTCGGGCGGCGCGCGCTTTAGGCTGACGACACGGGACGCGGCGACGCCCGGCGCACGGCGGGACCGGCCCACCGTCGAAATCGGACGACTGGATCGGGTTCACAACCCATATAGCCGAGACGAGCCACGGATCGGGTATGACAGCCGACGAGATGACGGACGAGGAAGTCGACGCGTTCCTCCGTGAGCGGGGGTCCGGCGTCCTCGCGCTCACCGACGGCGCCGAGAGCTACGCCATCCCCGAATCGTTCGGCTACGACGGCGATGCGCTCTACTTCCAGTTGGTGTACGATGAGGGGAGTCGGAAGATGGCGCTCGTCGAGTCGACGGGCGTGGCGACGTTCACGGCGTACACGGAGACGCCGGCCGCGAGCGTCGTCGCCCGCGGTCCCCTCGACGTCGTCTCGGACGGCGACGCGCCTCGCGCCTCGGAGGCGCTCGCGGAGAACGGCACCGTCCCGACGCTGAACGTCAGCACCGAGACGCCGCCGTCAGAGCTCGCCTTCGACTACTACCGCCTCACCCCGGCCGACCTCACCGGACGGGTGTTCGGCTCGGCCTTCGAGGGCGGCACCGAGCGCTGACCGAGTCCGAATCCCAATCGCCTTCCCGACGCCGCGCGATGGTCGGCGTATGACTCTCGACGACCTCGTCGACGACGTGCAGTCGACGAACCGCGAGCTGAAAGACGCCGATTTCGCCCTCGACCGGGAGTCCCGGACCGAGCTCGCCATGCTCGTCGCCGCCCTCGACCCCGAGGACGCGGACGAGCTCGTCCGGCGCGCGATCCACGCGCTCTTCGACTCCTACGTGCAGAGCGGCAAGCTCGACTTCGCCCTCCGCAGCGCGTACGACACCACCTACGACGAGTACCTCGCGGGGATGAGCTACGACGAGATGGCCGGCAGCCGACAGGAGTTCCCGCAGGACGACGACGAGGGTCGGCGCTATCAGTACTAGCCCCGCCCTTCAACAGCCCTGGCGGCGAAGAGCGACCGATGATACTCTGCGTCGATCCGGACTCGACCGCGCTGGCCGCGACGCGTGACGCGCTCGCGGACGCCGGGTACGAGGTCGTGACGGCCGGAACGATCGCCGACGCGCGCGACGTCCTCGACGACCCCGACGGGCCGACGCTCGACGCGCTCGTCACCGAGTACGAACTGCCGGGGGGGACGGGCCTCGACGTCGTCCGCGCGGTGCGAGAGCACGCGCCCGACGCCGCGTGCGTCCTCTTCACGTCGACTCCGGTCGAGTCGATCGACACCGCGGCGTTCGGTGACGTCGTCGCGGACTACCTCACGAAGGACGAGGCGGACGCCCGCGAGGCGCTGTGCGACGTCCTCGAACAGACGCTCGCCTTCCGCTCGCAGACCGCGTACCCGCTCCCCGACGACGAGGACGCCCGACTCGACGCGCTCGATCGGTACGCCGGCGACCCGGCGGCGCTCGACGCCTCGCTCGATCGACTGACCGAGATCGCGACCGCGCTCTTCGATCTCGACGCCGCCGCCATCGGCCTCATCGACGCGCACGAACAGCGCTTCCTCTCCTGTCACGGCGTCTCGATGGGGACGATCGACCGCGAGGATACGGTCTGTACGTACGCCATGCTCGACGACGACGTCACCGTCATCGAGGACGTCGGGGGGGACGCGCGCTTCGAGACGAACGAGGGGGTGCGCGCGGCGGGGATCGCGTTCTACGCGAGCGCGTCGCTCGTCACGCCCGACGGCCAAACGATCGGAACGTTCTGTGTCTACGACGACGAGCCGCGGTCGTTCGACGCGCGCGAGCGCGAACTGCTCGCGCTCCTCGCCGACGAGGCGATGGAGCAGTTGGAGCTCAGGCGCAGGCTCGACGGCGACGGGGGTGAGGACGATGCGTGACGGCGCGTACGACTTCGAGGGGCTGCCGCTCGCGGACGTCGATCCCGGATCGAGCGTCCTGCTCGCGGGATCGCCCCACAGCGGGGCGCGGACGCTCGCGCTCCGGATGCTCGCCGGCGCGACCGACGAGGCGACCATCGTCGTCACCACGAACCGCCGCGCGGGCCGCCTCGCCGGCGACTGCGAGCGCGCCGGTATCGAGATGGAGGCGGATCGCACCGCGATCATCGACTGCGTCGGCGGCGAGGACCCGGACCTCCCGGCGCGCGTCATGCCCGTCTCCGGGCCGTCCGACCTCACGGGCATCGGGATGCGGTTCTCCGACGTCCACCGGTCGTTCCAGCGGGCGGGCGTCGAGGGCGTGCGGACGGGCATCTGCTCGCTCTCGACGCTCCTCTCCTTCGGCGAGCTCCAGCCGGTCTCGCGCTTCGTCCACACGCTCGTCGGCCGCATCGACAGCGTCGACGGCCTCGGCGTCTTCCTGGTCGATCCGTCGATGCACGACGACCGGACGATCAGCACGCTCTCCCAGTTCTGCACGGGCCGGATCGACGTCCGGGAGGCCGAGGGCGGTGCGGAGCTACGCGCGCGCGGTCTCCCGGATCAGTCCCGCGAGTGGGCCGCCTTCGACCCGACGCTGGAGTGACCCGGGACGGGCGTTCAGGCCCCCGTGACCCGCGGGTCGTCGAGCGCCGCGTCGATGATCGAGAACCCGAGTTCGATCTCCCGCTCGGTGGCGTCGAGCGGCGGGAGGAGCCGCAGGGTCTTGTAGCCACAGCCGATGGTGAGGAGCCCGCGATCCAGACAGGCGCGCAACAGCGCGCCGCGGCGCTCCTTCGTGTCGAGTTCGACGGCGAGCATGAGGCCGCGGCCGCGGACGTCCGTCACGTGCTCGCTGTCGAGGTCCGCGAGTAGCTCGGTGAACTGCCGACCGCGCTCGCGGACGTTCGTCAGGAGGTCGTGGGCCTCGATGGCGTCGATGGTGGCAACGCCCTGCGCGGCCGCGAGGACGTCCCCCGCGCCCCACGTCGAGGAGAGGCGCGCCGTCTCCTCGGGGAAGACGTCCGCGTCGGCGATCGTCGCGCCCACGCGGAGTCCCTTCGCGGACGTGATGACGTCGGGGTCGAGATCGAGGTGGTCGATCCCCCACAGCTCGCCGGTGCGCCCGAGGCCGCTCTGGATCTCGTCGCTGATCACGTAGAAGCCGTGTTCGGCCCTCGCGGCCGCGACGTCGCGCGCGAAGTCATCGCTCGGGACGCGATACCCGCCCTCGCCCTGCTGGGGTTCGAGGATCACGTACGCGAGTTCGTCGGGATCGATCACGCCGCGCTCGGCGTGGAGCATGTCCGCGAGGCGGTTCCCTCCCGGGCCGTCGGTCTCCCACCCGCAGGTGCACTCGCCCTCGCAGGTGCAGTAGGGGAGGCTGACGACTCCCGGGACCTCGGGGTAGCCCGTCCGGTGGACGGCCTTCGAGCGGTTGAGCGAGAGCGCGCCGAGGGTGCGTCCGTGGAAGCCCCCATCGAAGGTGACGGCGCGATGACCGCGCTTCGCGTAGCAGATCTTGATGGCGTTCTCGACGGCCTCCGCGCCCGAGTTCGAGAGGAAGACCGTATCGAGGCCGTAGTGTTCGGTGAGGTCGGTGAGCCGCTCCATCAACTGCGTCGGCCCGGGGACGTCGGGGTCGTCGACGCTCCCGCCGCCGCTGACGTAGAAGTCCTGCCCGGCGATCTTCGTCGGGTCGACGAGGTCGAAGGCGTCGAGTCGATCGAGGATCTTCGGGTTGTTGTAGCCGAGCGGGGCGGACGCGACGTGCGCGGTGAAGTCGAGGAGGACGTTCCCGTCCACGTCGGTGCAGAAGGGGCCGACGGCGTCCTCGGTGATGTCCCAGACGAAGTCGTAGACGTAGGTGCTCGGCGCGGCGTGTTCGTGGTGGCGCGCGACCCACTCGCGGGCCGCGTCGCCGGGGAACGAATCGACGCGCGGTTCGGCGGTGTCCCGGTCCATACGATCCCGGGAACGCGCCGGGGCAAAACGGTAGCGTCTCGGCGGGGCGCTCCGGCGAGCACGTGGGTTTTTGACACCGGCCCACCGAGTCGGAATCATGAGCACGACGTGGGAAGTCGGTCGCGCGCGACTCGGCTGGTGGGCGATGGCCGTGGTTCTCGTGGGCGTCCTCGCGTTCGTCGTCTACTCGTTCGTCGGGACGTTCGTCTTCGGAGTCTTCGTCTACTACGCGGTCCGCCCGGTCTACCGGCGCCTCCGCACGCGGATCCGCCCACCGACGCTCGCCGCCATGGTGAGCTTACTCGTGTTCGCCTTCCCCGCGCTCCTGTTGCTCGCCTACGCGTCCGCGATCGGCCTCCAAGAGCTCAACAGCTACATCGCCGCACATCCGGACAGCTTCCAGCAGTTGGAGTCCGTGGTGGCGCCGTACGTCGACGTGGCGAGCGTCGTCCGGGACCCACAGTCCATCCTCTCCTCCTCGGACACCCTTGCGGCGCTCGAGGGAGCGATCAAGGCCGCACAGGGCTATCTCGGCTTCTTCGGGAGCGTCGCGCTCCACACCTTCGTGATGTTCACCATCGCGTTCTACCTCCTGCGCGACGACGGGCGTCTGGCCTCGTGGTTCCATCGGCGCTTCGACGACGCGGAGGGCGTCGTCCACGCGTACGCCAAGCGCGTCGACACGGACTTCTCGAACATCTTCTTCGGTAACATCCTCAACGCGGTCATCACGGCGATCATCGGTGCCATCTCGTACAGTCTCCTCGACTACGTCGCGCCGGCGGGCGTCGGCGTCCCGTATCCCGCGCTCCTCGGCGTCCTCACGGGCATCGCGAGCCTCGTTCCCGTCGTCGGGATCAAACTCATCTACGTCCCCGTCACGGTGCTCCTCGCCGTCCGTGCGGCGACCGCTGGCCCGGAGACGTTCTGGTTCCCCGCGTTATACGTCGCCGTCTCGTTCGTGATCGTCGACGTCGTCCCCGACCTCGTGTTGCGCCCGTACGTCTCCGGGCGGAACCTCCATCTCGGGATGGTGATGCTCGCGTACATCTTCGGGCCGCTCCTCTTCGGGTGGTACGGCATCTTCCTCGGGCCGATGCTCCTCGTCCTCATCGTCCACTTCGTTCGCCTCGTCCTCCCCGAACTCCTCGCGGGCGCGCCGATCAAGTCGGAGCCGGTCGGCCCGTCGACGACGACCGCGGGGACGGTCCAAACGTCCCTCGACGACGTGGCTCAAGGGGGAACGAGCGACGACGACTAGTCGAGCGCTGTCCCATCACGCGGACAGTAGCGCACGTCCGGATCGGTCGTCCGAAAGTCGCACTCGGGGCAGGCGCGCATCGCCGGGCCGTCCCCTGTCTCGGCGGCGTCCCGATCCCGGAGACCGCGGAAGAGCAACGGAAGGAAGGGGATCGCGACGAAGAAGACGAACCAGCCGGTGGCGTAGTAGATCGCGGCGCTGAGCGCGAGCGAGGCGACGAGGCCGACGATCGCGGTAGCGAGGCGGGAGCGCACGCCTCGCGCGTAGGGGCGGCGCCGATTTGGTCGTGACGGATGACTTATGAGGGTCGGTGGCGGCCATCCGATAATGTGCGACGTCGACGCCGGCGCGATCTCCCCGCGGGCGTGGCGACTGCTCCGGGTCGCGGCGGGCTACGACCAGCGCGCGGTCGAGCGCGAGCTCGACGGGATCCGACAGGCACACGTCTCGATGCTGGAGTCGGGCGCCCGCTCGCTCAGCCGCGATCGGCGACGCGCGCTCCTCGCCCTCTACGCGGTGGAGCTCGAGGCGGCCCAGATCGAGGCCATCGCGACGCACTTCTGATCGCGGCGTCCGACATCGATAATTATTAAACGGGGTGTACGTAATGTGGCCGTGTATCAATGATACGCCCAGACGTCTCGACCGCACGCGGCCGATTCACCGTCTTCGGGATCGCGGTGGTCGCCACCGTCCTCGTCGCGCTCGCACCGACGCCCGCGGGGCTCTCGATCGCCGGGCAGTACGCCATCGCCACGATGGTGTTCGCCGGGATCTGCTGGGTGACCGGCGCGCTCCCGCTCGCCGTCACCGCGCTCTCGATTCCCGTGTTACTCACTGCGTTCGGTGTCTACGGTGACATCGACGCCGCGCTCGCACCGTTCGCCGACCACCTCATCTTCCTGTTCATCGCCGGCTTCATGCTGGCGAACGGCCTCCAGAAGTACGACATCGACCGTCGGGTCGCCCTCTGGCTCATGGCGACGATGGGCTCCTCGCCGCGGAAGCTCGTCGCCGCCGTGATGATCGCCACGGCGTTCTTCTCCATGTGGGTCTCCAACACCGCGACGTCCGCGATGATGGCGCCCATCGCCGTCGGCGTCCTCACGCAGGTCATCGGCCGCGAGGAACTCATGGAGCAGACGGACGACGGCGAGTTCACGAACATTCAGGTCTCGATGCTGCTCGGCACCGCGTACGCCGCGTCCGTCGGTGGCGTCGGAACCCTCATCGGGACGCCGCCGAACGCCATCGTCGCCGGCCAGCTCCAGCAGCTCCTCAACTACGAGATCACCTTCTTCGACTGGCTCCTGATCGGCATCCCGATCGTCGTCATCACGCTCCCGATCGTCTGGTTCGTCCTCACGTACGTCCTCTTCCCGCCGGACGTCGACGACGTGAGCGGCGCGCGCGAGGAGGCCCGGACGTACCTCCGTGAGGAAGGTGACCTCCCCCGCGAGGGTCGGATCGTCGCCGGCATCTTCGGCGTGACGGCGTTCCTCTGGGTGCTCGGCGGTCTCGGGGACTTCCTCCAGCCGTACATGAACCCCGTGACGTACACGACGGTCTTCGGCGGCTCCGGCGAGACGCTGTTCGGCACGACGAGCGGCCACCAGGGCCTGCTCTACTACGTGATGGTCGGCCTCTACGCGGTCCCCGCGCTCGTCCTCTTCGACACGATGGAGTGGGAGGAGCTCGAGGACATCGACTGGGGGACCATCCTGCTGTTCGGCGGCGGCCTCTCGCTCGCCGCCGGCTTCGCCGAAACGGGCGCGACGAAGTGGATCGCGGAGTCGGTGTTCAACGCCCTCACGGGCGCGCCGATCGTCGCCATCGTCTTCATCGTCACGCTGCTCGTGATCTTCCTGACGGAGATGACGTCGAACACCGCGACGGCGACGATCATCGTCCCCGTCCTGATCAGCCTCGGTGGCGTGCTCGCGGCGACGCTCGGCCTCGCGGATTACGCGGCCGCCATCTTCCTCGCCGTCTCCGGCGCGGTCGCCGCCTCGTTCGCGTTCGCGCTCCCGGTTGCGACGCCGCCGAACGCCATCGTCTTCGGCAGCGGCTATCTGAAGCAGAAACACATGATGCGCGCGGGCGTCGTGCTCAACCTCGTGATGACGGCGGTGCTGACCGTCCTCATCTACGCGCTCTTCCGGTTCGTCTGGCCGGTCGTCCTCTGGTAGGACGCCGACGACCCTCGAATTTAGAAGTCGACGTACCGGTTCTCCCACTCGCGGCGCGCTTCGAGTTCGCGTCGGCCGCGGCGGGTGAGCGAGTAGTAGTTCGTCCGCTGATCGAGTTGCCCCTTATCCACGAGGCCCTTCTCGACGAGCGTGTCGAGGTTCGGGTAGAGTCGGCCGTGGTGGACCTCGCTCTCGTAATACTCCTCCAGTTCCTCCTTCAGCGCCAGCCCGTGTGGCTCCTCCCCCCCGGCGATGACGTACAAGAGGTCTCGCTGAAATCCTGTCAGGTCATTCATATTGGTTCTCCCTAAACGGGTTTAGTACGCCTATTGTATAACTCTGCTGTACTTAGACGGCCCGAAGTCACGTCCTCATATATTGACCTATTTCGGATCGCACGTTCGCCGGCGCACGTCAACTTCGGACGACGACATACTTATTAGCACGGGAATACTGGATACCGATGGCGCTTCGCTTTGGAGGGCCGAAGCGTCAGCGGGGACCAATTCAGGGCGGCAGCGGCCGGCCGGGCTGTTCCCGGCCGGCCGCTACCACTTCCGTTGCGTTTACCCGTAAGCGACGCTCCGCGTCGCTTTCCTTTCGAAAAACGAGATCCGGAGAGCGACCGCGTCGGCCGCTTACAGCTTCGACATTCCGCGGGCCTCCTCGGCGGCGGCGAGCGTCGAGTCGAGCGTCGCCTTCGAGCCGGCGGCGTGGACCGCCGCGTTGACGGTTCCTTCCAGCACGGGCGCGTCCGCGAGCACCGCGTCCGCGTCCGACAGCTCGATGGCGAGTTCGGCGTTCATCGTCGCGCTCCCGAGATCGACGAGGACGACGACGCCCTCGCCGTCGTCCGCACCGTCGAGCCCCGCGGCGATCGCGTCCGCGTCCGTCCCGATCCCGCCGTCGGGGTCGCCACCGGCCGCGACGAGGGGGACGTCCGACGCCATCTCCGCGGCGATCTCGACGATCCCCGACGCCGCCTTCGCGCTGTGTGAGACGACGAGCAGCCCGACCATCTACGCGTCCTCCGCCCCGTCGGCGTTCGCGTCCGCGGGCGTCTCGCTCGCCCCGTCTCGGGCGACCGCGTCGTCCGCGTACGCGTCCGTCACCGACGCCTCCCCGGCGCGGTCCGTCGCGGTCGCCAGCAGTTCTTCGAGGATGAAGAGCGTGCTCGTCGCGCCGGGGTCGCGGTGGCCGACGGCGCGTAGCCCGAGGTAGGAGGCTCGTCCCTTCGAGGCGCGCAGCGGGACCGTGTACGCGACGCCGCGGCGCGCCGCGTCGACGGCCTTCGCCAGCGCGTCGATCGGCGGGAGGTCGTCCTCCTCGATCGCGCGCTGGAAGGTGTGGACGGCGGGCGTCACCGCATCTACCATCGTCTTGTCGCCGGGTCGCGCGCCCCCGCGCTCGGTGAGCTTCTCGCGGTACGCCTCCGCGAAGGCGAGCGCGCTCTCCGCGTCGAGTCCGCCGTCGAGGGTCTGGGAGGCGGACATGATCGAGCCGCCGTAGAGGGGGCCGGCCGCGCCGCCCACCTCGGAGACGAGCGTCGTGCCGACGGTCTTGACGGCCTCGTCGAGTTCCATCTCCGCGAGGTCGTCGCGCTTCTCCGTCACGGCGCTGATCCCGCGCGCGAGGTTGTTGCCGTGGTCGGCGTCCCCGACCCGCGAGTCGAGGTCGGTGAGATAGGCCTGTTCGTCGTGGAGGCGCGCGTCGATCCGATCGAGCGCGTCGAGCAGCGCCTCCGTGTCCTCCCCACTCATTCGCGGACGGTGAGCGCCGGCGTCTCGGTGGGCGCGTCGAGCAGGTCCGTCAGCTCGTCGTCGACGCGACAGACCGTCACCGAACAGCCCATCATGTCGAGGCTGGTCATGTAGTCGCCGACCCACGCGTCGTGGACGTCGATCCCCTCGGCGTCGAGCCGCTCGGTAACGCGGCGCTGGAGGATGTAGAGCTCGGAGAGGGGCGTGCCGCCCATCCCGTTGACGATCGTGACGACCTCCTCGCCGGAGCCGACGCCGAGGTCGTCGAGGACGGCGTCGAGGAGGGTGTCGGCGACCTCGTCGGCCGTCATCGTCCCGGTGCGCTCGACGCCGGGTTCGCCGTGGATGCCGATTCCGAGTTCGATCTCGTCCTCGGCGAGTTCGAACGTCGGCTCGCCCTTCTCGGGCGTGACGCAGGAGGTGAGCGCGACGCCCATCGTCCCGACGTTGTCGACGACTTTCTCGGCGACGCGCGCGACCTCGTCGAGGTCGGCGCCCTCGGCGGCCTTCGCGCCCGCGCACTTGTGGACGAGGACGGTCCCACAGACGCCGCGTCGTCCGCTCGTGTAGAGGGAGTCCTCGACGGCGACGTCGTCGTCCACGACGACCTGCTGGACCTCGACGCCGTCGAGTTCGGCCATCTCCGCGCCGGTGTCGAAGTTCATCACGTCGCCCTCGTAGTTCTTCACCACGCAGAGGACGCCGCGGCCGCCGTCGGTTTCCCGCACCATCTCGGCGAGCTGGTCGGCGGTCGGGGAGGTGAACACGGCACCCGCGGCCGCGCCCGCGAGCATCCCGTCGCCGACGTAGCCGGCGTGCGTCGGTTCGTGGCCGCTCCCGCCGCCGCTGACCACCGCGACTTCGTCCGTCGGGGGACCGTCCGTGCGGACGACGACTTCGGTCTCCGGGAGTCGGCGGAGTTCCGGATACGCCGCGACCATCCCGTCCAGCATCTCGTCGACGTAATCGGTCGGGTCGTTGATCAATTTCTTCATATACGTTCACTAGCTACGCCCCCGGCGGTCAAAAGCGTTCGCGCGAACCCGGCGCGGCGAACCGTTCGCCGGCGCGACGGGACACCCTTTTCGGCGCGCCGGCCCACGTGCGCGTATGGAGATCCGAGGGGAGCGCGAGTGTACGGCCTGCGGGACGCAGTGGTCGTACTACGAGACCGGAACCGTCCGCTGTCCGTCGTGCGGGAACCTCCGCAGCGTCGCGACCGAAGACGAGCGCCGCGAGCACACGGACGGAGTGACGACGCTCGTCCTCGACGACGCGATCGCCGCCGCGGGACGCGACGACTATCGGGCGGCCGCGCGCGAGGCGCGCGATATCGTCCGCGACTACACCCACGAGCGGGGCTTCATCCGGGCCGGCGACCTCGGCGACCTCGACGACACCGTCCTGGCGGCGTGGGAACTGCGCTACGTCGCTGCGGCGTTCGCGCGCGCGTTCGACCACTCGGAGGCGGAGGCGTACTACTTCGTCTCGCTCCTCCGCGGCGCGCCGACGGGCGGGCGCCCGGACGCGAGCGACGTCCCCGACTCGATGCGGGCCGCGCGGGGGAACGGCTACGCGGACGCCGTCGACGACTACCGCGCCGACGTCCGGCGGTTCCTCGACGCCGGCCCCGAGCGCCCGGCGGCGAACGACCTCCTCGCGTCGCTCGACGACCACGTCCGGCGGATCCACGCCCTCGACGGCGACGTCCCGCCCGCCACGGCCGACCGCCTCGTCACCGCCGCACGCGCGACCGGCAGATACGCCCGCGACGGTGACGAGGCCGACGAAGAAGCGGCACGCGAGGCCATCGACCACCTGTCCGAGTGACGATCGGATGGCTATCGTCCGATCGAGTGGACGTTCGATCGTCTAAGTTCGGAAAAGATTCTTGTACCCGAGCGATAAACCGAAATTGTGGTACGGTGACACACCACACCCAGAATCGCTCGAACGGCCACCCGTGACGCCACCCGAACGACCGTGTCAACAGCCAACGAACCGATCCGACGGAGCATCGAAGTCGAGTACTGGGTCGTCGACGACGACGGTCGGCTCGTCGAGCCCGACGACCTCGTCGACGCCGCGCCGGGCGTCGAGCGCGAGTTCGTCGAGCCGCTGCTCGAAGTCAAGACGACGCCGCACGCGACGACCGCCGACCTCCGCGAGGAGCTCTACGACCGCGTCGGCCGCGTCGTCCGCCGCGGCGAGGAGCGCGGAAAACGCCTCGTTCCGCTCGCGACGCCGATCCATCAGGAGGAGATCGCCGAACACGCGGGCGAGCGAACGCGCGTTCAGAACCTCGTCGTCGGCGACGATTTCGAGTACGTCCGGCACTGCGCGGGGACGCACGTCCACGTCGAGCAGCTCCCGGAACGCACGATCGAACAGTTGAACACGTTCGTCGCCCTCGATCCGGCGCTCGCGCTCTGTAACTCCGCACCGTATTTCCGCGGCCAGCGACTCGCCGCCGGCGCGCGCTCGAAGCTCTACCGGCGTCTCGCGTACGCTGACGTCCCCCATCAGGGGTGGCTCTGGCCGTACGTCGAGGACCGCGCCGAGTGGCGCCGCCGCCTCGAACGCCGGTACGAGGACTTCGTCCACGCCGCCGCCGACGCCGGGGTCGACCGGCGCGTCGTCGAGCGCTGTTTCGATCCGGAGAGCGTCGTCTGGACGCCCGTGCAGTTACGCTCGGAGTTCGGGACCGTCGAGTGGCGCTCGCCGGACGCCGCGCGGCCGGCCGACGTCGTCCGCCTCGCCGACCGGCTCGCGTCGATCACGGAGCGCGTCCGCGACGTCGAGGTCAGCATCGAGGGCGACGCCGGGCGTGTCGGGGACGAGGAGATCGTCCTCCCCGAGTTCGACGTCGTGCTCGGCTACGTCGACGCTGCCATCGAGGACGGCCTCGACTCCACCGCGGTCACGTCGTACCTCGAACGAATGGGATTCGACGTCGAGGCCTACGAACCGACGACGCACGAGATGGACGATCGCGGGCCCGTCTCCCGCGCCGACGCACGGGACCTCCGCCTCGAACACGCGGCGCGTCTCGCCGACGAGGTCCGACGCGAGGTCGCGCTCGGCGACGACTGAGCGCGTGACGGCGCCCCGGCTCCGGGCGGGACCCGGGATCGGGTCGCGTCCTACTCGTAGATCGGGTGCGCGTCGCAGAGCTCCTGGACCTCGGCGGCGACGTCCGCGTAGACCTCCTCGTCGCCGATGTTGTCGACGACGCGCGTGATGAGGTCACCGACCCGGCGCATCTCCGCCTCCTCGAAGCCGCGCGTGGTGAGCGCGGGCGTGCCGGCGCGGATGCCCGAGGGGTTGAACGCGGAGCGCGTCTCGCCGGGGACCGTGTTCCCGTTCAGGACGATCCCGACCTCGGCGAGAGCCGCCTCGGCCTCGCTCCCCGTCGTGTCCGGGTGGGAGTCGCGGAGGTCCGCGAGGACGAGGTGGGTGTCGGTACCGCCGGAGACGAGCGAGAAGCCGTTCTCCATGAGCGTCTCGCCGAGCACTTCGGCGTTCTTCACGACCTGCGCCGCGTACTCCTTGTACTCGGGTTCGAGGGCCTCCGCGAAGCCGACGGCCTTCCCGGCGACGTTGTGCATGAGGGGGCCGCCCTGCAACCCGGGGAAGACCGCGGTGTCGATGGCGTCCGCGTACTCCTCGTCGCACATGATCAGGCCGCCGCGACCCGCGCGGATCGTCTTGTGCGTACTGCCGGTGACGAAGTCCGCGACGCCGACCGGACTCGGGTGTTCGCCGGCGGCGACGAGCCCCGTGATGTGCGCGATGTCGGCCATGTGGTAGGCGCCGACGGCGTCCGCGGCCTCCTGGATCGCCTCCCAGTCGACCTGTCGGGGGTAGGCGGAGAAGCCGGAGACGATGATGTCGGGTTCGGTCTCCTCGGCCTTTCGCGCGAGCGAGTCGTAGTCGAGGCGCCCGGTCTCGGCGCCGACCTCGTAGTGGGTGACGTCGTAGAGCTGCCCCGCGAAGTTGGCGTCGTGCCCGTGCGAGAGGTGCCCGCCGTGCGTCAGATCGAGGGAGAGGATCTTGTCCCCGGGTTCGAGGACGGCGAGGTAGACGGCCATGTTCGACGACGACCCCGAGTGGGGCTGGACGTTGACGTGCTCGGCCCCCCAGAGCTCCTTCGCGCGCTCGATGGCGAGCCGCTCGATGTCGTCGGCGTACTCGCACCCGCCGTAGTAGCGCTCGCCGGGGTACCCCTCGGCGTACTTGTTCGTGAGCTCGCTCCCCTGTGCGGCGAGGACGGCTTCGCTGACGTGATTCTCGCTCGCGATCATCGCCAGCGTATCGCGCTGCCGCTGACGCTCACCCGCGAGCGCATCGCCGACCTCCTCGTCGACCGCCCGGACTCGGTCGTAACTCATATTCGAGAACAGCCCGCGCGGCAGGCTTAAACTACCCGACTTCGCCGGAGGCGGACGACGCGATATAGGTGTTACATTCCCAACCACTCTCGATAGATCTATCCGGACGCTGTCGGTACCCACGACAACGTGCTAGCGTACGAGTCGACGGGTGACGGCTTCCGTGTGGCCGACGACGCGAACCGGGGCATCGCCGTCCGCGCGCCGGACTGGCGTCCCGGCGGGGACGCCCGCGAGCTCCCCCATTGCGTCGACGCCACGACGGCCGGAACCGCGAGCAGCCTCGCCCTCCCCGCGACGCCGGTCACGCTCGTCGAGACCGCCACCGGGGATCGGGTCGGGCTCGACGCCGGCGAGTCGACGCTGGGCGACGGGTCGTATCTCCTCACGGCCGACGCGACCGTCACCACGTTCCTGCGGTTCGACGGGCCCGCCACCGTCGCTCACCGCGGTCGCGACCCCGGCCTCGCGCTCGCGTTCCCGGACGCGCGCGACCTCACCCTCGGATTCCGCGTCGAGACGCGTCCCGAGCCGACGATCACCGTCCCGCCGACGCCGGCGGGGGTCGCGGCCGCGATCGAGTCCTTCGGGGCCGCGCACGCCACGACGACGGCCGCGCGCTCCGCGCCCGCGATGCGCGCTCGCCCGCCCGCGCTCGACTTCGACGCGACGCGGGACGCGACGCGCGTCGCCGCCGACGCCCCGGACACCGGCGTCGAACTCGTCGCCCCGCCCGACCTCGGGACGCTGTTCGCCGTCGCGCCGCTCTCGTACTACCTCTCCGCGTCCGTCCGCCTCGAGGCCGACGCCGTGCCCCACGTCCGCGCGCCGGGCGTCGACGTCCGGCGCGAGCTCACCGACCCGGCGAGGGACGCCGCGTCGCTCCTCGAACGGACGTTCTGGCTCGACTGCCTCGTCCGCCTCGCGGCCGCGGGTCGCCGGACGTCCGAGACCGCACTCCTCGATCGGCTCGGGATCGGCGCGGCCGAGACCGCCGAACGCCCGATCGACGCGCGCCTCCGGGCGTACCTCGACGTCGCGTACGACGAGATCCGCGACGACCTCCCGGAGTGGCCCCTCTCGATGTACGTCGATCCGACCGTCGAGAACGCCCGCGCGCTCCCCGCCATCCTCGATCGCCTCGCCCACGTCCACCCGCCGGAGAGCACGGAGATCGACGGCGGCGAGCTGCTGCGGCGCTCCCTCGACGCGTTCTACCGATCGGAGACGGCGGGAACGGCGACCGTCGACGTCGTCGAGCCCCGACTCCGCGACGGGCGCGCGCACGGCTGGCTGGCCGAGGGAACGCCCGTCGACGCGTTCAAGACGACGCCGGCGGCGTACGCGAACGACCGCTCGGCGTCGGCCGACGGCGATCGGCTCTCCGTCGCGGTCGTGTTGAACGACGCGGCTATGGCGAGCGAGCACGCCCGCGTCGCCGAGATCTACCGCGAGCGCGCCGCCGACGTCCCGATGGACGTGACGCTCCGGGAGGAGCTGACGCGCGCGGAGCTCGCCGCCGTCTTCGAGCGCGACCACGATTTCGTCCACTACATCGGTCACTGCGAGACCGAGGGGCTCCGCTGCGCGGACGGGGCGCTCGCGACCGCGGAGCTCGACGCGTCGAACGCCCGGACGTTCTTCCTGAACGCCTGTGGCTCCTACCACGAGGGGCTCGCGCTCGTCGAACGCGGGAGCGTCGCCGGCGCGGTGACGTTCCGGAAGGTGCTCGACGAACAGGCGGCGCGCGTCGGGACGGCGTTCGCGCGCCTGCTCGTCGCGGGGTTCGGCATCGAGCGCGCGCTCCGCCTCGCGCGCCGCCGCATCGCCATGGGCAAGGAGTACGCCGTCGTCGGCGACGGGACGCACGTCGTCGCCGGCGGCGAGCGCGATCCGCCAGCGGCGCTCGACGTCGAGGCCGCCGACGCCGACGGCGAGCGCGTCACGATCACGTACGACGTGGGAGCGCCCCGGGCGCACGGCACCACGTACCGACTCCCGACCCCGGCCGGCGTCGAGCGGCGTCTCCGCGGGAACGAGGCGAGCGTGACCCTCTCGCGTGCGGACGCCCGGTCCTTCCTCGACGGACTCGACGCCCCGACGATCTACGACGGCGAGCTCCGGTGGTCCGACGAGGTCCGCGAGGACCTCTGAGGCGCTGTGCGACCGCGAGAGCGGGACACCGACGGGGCTGGGGACGGCCTCGACGGTCGAACACCGTTCGATCGGTACGGGCGACGAACGGGATTCATTCAGCCGTTTCGTGATAAAATCATATATGCGGGTGCGCCGTAGTCCGACGTAGGTATGACAGCGAACCCACTCGGGACGACCGTCGAGGAGATCGTGGGGGCCCTCTTCGACGCCGGTCCCGATCGACTCTTGATGGTCAACCCCTCGCGGGCGACCATCGAGCGCTTCGTCGACGCCGCGACGGCCGTCGAGGGACCGCTTCCGGAGACGTGTCTGCTGGCCGACGACCGACTGCTGAAGGAGGTGATGGACGACTTCCTCGTCGCGAGCCGCACCGCCGATCTCGTTGAGCGCGGCGCCCTCTCGTTGCGCACGAGCGACGACCTCTCGCGCTCCTCGATCCTCGTCACCGACGACCGCGTCGTCGCGCTCGTCGAGGCCGGCGATCGGATGGCCGGCCTCGCCACCGAGGACGAGGCGTTCGTCGAGGCCGCCCGCACCGCCCGCGAGGCCGAGTGGGACGCCGCCGACGAGTTCGTCCTGCGAACGCCCGCCATCTCCCGCGTCCGGGAGACGCTCGCGGACGAGATCGACCCCGGCGTCGAGACGGACTTCACCGGCGTCCTCGACGCGATGGAGACCGCGCGCGGTGACGGCCGCGGCCTCGACGAGGTGACGGTCAGCCTCCTCGTCGCCGCGAAGAACCGCGTCCTCCTCTACGACATCTCGAAGTGGGGCGAGGACGTCGGCGTCGCCTCGAAAGCGACGTTCAGTCGGACGAAGACCGACCTGGAAGACGCCGGGCTCATCGACACCGAGAAGGTCCCGATCGACGTGGGACGCCCGCGACTGCGCCTCAAGCTCGCCGACGACCGCCTCCAGGACGCGACGCCGACCGAACTCGCCGACGTCGCACAGACCCTTCTCGCCTGATCCGCGCCAGCTGACCCGCCGGCCACCGGCAGACCGCCCCGGCCAGCGGCGTCGCGCGAACCGCCCGTTTTTTCCTCCGCTCGCGCCCATCGAAGGACCATGACGCGCACTTACGCCGTCGCCGGAAGCGGCGCGGCGGCCGACGCCGCGACCGCGGCGCTCGACGACGCCGACCTCGACGCCGCCGGAACGGGGTTGGACGCGATCGCGGACGCGGACGTCGCCGTCGTCGTCGGTCTCGCCGGGAGCGACGGCTTCGCCGCCGCGAACGCCCGTGCGCGGCGGAGCGAAACGCCGTGGCTCGCCGTCGAGATCGGCGGCGTCGGCGGCCACTCGGTCCCGGACGTGGACGCCGCCGTCGCCGCGTTCACTCCCGAATCGGGCTGTTTCACCTGTCTGCGGTGCCGGGTGGCCGCGGGCGATCCGGAGACGACCGCGGAGCCGAGCGTCGCCCGATCGAGCGTCCGTTACGCCGGCGCGCTCGCCGGGAAGCGCGCGCTCGACCTGCTCGACGGCGCGGTCCACGCCGGGACCGTGGTCGAGGTCCCCCACGCCGAGCGGTCGTTCGCGCCCGCGCCCTTTTGCGACTGCGGGACGGGCGAACGCTACGGCGACCCCGGGCGCGAGCACGGAGCGACGCCGCTGGACGCGGCCGTGTCGAAGGCCGAGCGCGCCGTCGACGATCGGGTCGGTCTCGTCACCGAGGTCGGCGAGCGCGAGACGTACCCCGCGCCGTACTACCTGGCGACGACGTGCGACACCGCCGCGCTCGGCGGCGCGGCGAGCCGCGGGCTCGCCGCCGGCGTCGGCCTCGACTGGGACGCCGCGTTCGTGAAGGCCGTCGGCGAAGGGCTCGAACGCTACTGCGCCGCCGCGTACCGCGAGAGCGACTTCGACGTCGCCAAACCGACCCACCCGGACGCGCTCGCCCCCGACGCCTTCGTCCGGCCCGACGACGCGCCGGCCGTCCCGCGCGACGACCCGCTCCGATTCGTCCCCGGCGTCTCCCTCGTCGACGGGAGCGAGGCGCTCCTCCCGGCCGAGTACGTCCACTTCCCGCCGCCCGCGGAGACCCATCGCCCCGCGCTCACGACCGGCCTCGGCCTCGGGAACGACCCCGTCGAAGCGCTCTGCTCCGGGCTCTACGAGACGATCGAGCGCGACGCGACGATGCTCGCGTGGTACTCGACGTTCGAGCCGCTCGAACTCGCCGTCGACGACGAGGCGTACGCGACGCTCGCGCGCCGCGCCGGCGCGGAGGGACTCGACGTGACCGCGCTCCTCTGCACGCAGGACGTCGACGTGCCCGTGATCGCCGTCGCCGTCCACGGCGAGGACGCGTGGCCGCGCTTCGCGCTCGGAAGCGCCGCGAGCCTCGACGCCGCCGGCGCCGCTCGGAGCGCGCTCTGCGAGGCGGTCCAGAACTGGATCGAACTCCGCGACATGGGCCGCGAGCGCGCCGCCGACGAACAGGGCGCGATCGGTGACTACGCCGCCTTCCCCCGTGCGGCGCGCGACTTCCTCGACGCCGACGCGACCGTCCCGCTCGCCGACGTCGGCCCCGACACCGTACCCGACGGGGCCGCCGAACTCGACGCCGTCGTCGAGCGCGCGTCGGCCGCCGGGCTCGACGCCTACGCGACGGATCTCACGACGCGCGACGTCGCCGACGTCGGCTTCCGCGCCGTTCGCGTGCTGGCTCCCGACGCCCAGCCGCTCTTCTTCGACGAGGCCGCCTTCGGGGCGCGCGCCCGCGACGTCCCCGCCGAGCTCGGCTTCGAGGCCCGTCTCGACCGTCGACACCACCCGTTCCCCTGACGACGGCCGGGCCGTTCGAGAAAGCGCGCACTCGCTTCGCTCGACTCCGCCTACACCCCGAACGTCGCTCGCAGCATGTCCCGCGTACCGGGCCCGAGGCCGACCGCGAGCACGGCGACGAGCAACAACACCGTGTAGCGCGGGTTCTCCTCGTACATCCGCCGATCGAAGAGCGAGACGACGAACGTCGCGGCGACGATCTTCACGAGGAGGAACGGCCACGCCGCGCCGATCGTCTCCGTCACGGAGGCGGGAAGCGTCCCGCGCGTGAACTCGACGATGAACTGATTGACCGGGTGCTTCGGCGTGAGGTCGTACGGCAAGCCGAGCTCCTGCCCGAAGTCGAGCGCGAGGACGTTCGACGCGCCGTCGATCACGTGACCGAAGATCACGACCGCGCCCGCGACCCCCGTCCCGGAGAGCGCGCCCGGCGCGTAGCGCGTGAGCAGCCAGTAGTCCGCGGCGGTGACGCCGAGCGCGATGGCGTACGTCAGGACCGTGAACACCGGGTGGAAGGAGACGGCCGGGTCGACGACGACGAGCGCGCAGAGGTACGCGAGCGTCAGCGCGAGGAACCCCGCACCGAACGCGAACAACGGGCGCTCGTAGCTCGCGGCGTACTCGGCGCGGGCGAGCCACACCGCGAGCAGGAGCGCGACGAGCGTCAGCGCGAAGACGGTGAAGTAGATCACGGGGCTGATCAGGAACGCGTTCAGCGGGTAGTGTAGCGCCGACGCGCCCGTGTCGTTCGCGTCCTCGACGACGCGAAGCGCGCCGCCGAAGAGGGTGAACGGGAAGAGGGCGTAGAGGAAGCTGTACTCCTCGCCGACGCCGAGACGCCGGATGAGGAAGACGACGCCCGTGAGCATGAAGACGAGCGTGAGCGCGTAGCCGACCTCGGAGACGAGCGTGTAGCCGGGTTCGGCGACGATCCCCGACGCCGTCGCGCACCGCGCGTTCTCGTAGAGCAGCGTTCGCGCACCGCCGTCCCAGACGGTGCACGCGGCGCTGTGCGCGTCAGCGTACACCGGCCCCCAGAAGTAGTGCCAGACGAACCCGCCGTAGACGCGATCCGGGAAGACCACCGATCCCCCAACGAGCGCGACGAGGCCGACGCCGAGGACCGCCGTCCACGCCCGCTCCGCGTCCGTCTCGGGAAACCTCATGGCGAGTACACGGACGAGGTGTCCCTTACCGATTGCGGTCGCTGTCGACGCGCCCGGTGCGCCGACGATCGCCCTAGTCGAGCGCCGCTCGGGCCGTCTCGACGAGCGCGTCGTGCGCCGTGGCGTTCGACGCGATGAGCCCCGTCGCGTCCGGCGTCCAGCGCTCGCCGTGGACGTCCGTCACCGTCCCGCCGGCCGCACGAACCATCGCCACGCCCGCGACGGTGTCCCAGGGGTGGCTCTCGACGGCCGACACCGCGGCCTCGATCTGCCCCGCCGCGACCATCGACAGCGTCACCTGTGCGCTCCCGAAGCGCCGGAGGTCGCCGAACTCCGAGACGATCTCCGCGCAGACCGCCCCGAGGCGATCCGCGGCCGAGCGCGACCAGCGGAGCGTCGGCGCGACCGTGAACGCCTCCGGGTCCGTCGCCTCGCTCACCGCCACCGCCTCGCCGTTCAGCGTCGTCTCGGTCCCGTCGCTCACGTAGACGTCGTCGAGCGCCGGCAGGACGTTCGCCGCCGCGACCGCCTCGCCGTCCACGACCGCCGCGACGCTCGTCGCCCAGATCGGCACTCCGCGGACGAAGTTGCTCGTGCCGTCGATCGGGTCGATCACCCAGCACGGCCCCGACTCCGGGATCGCCTTCAGTTCGTCCTCCTCCTCGCCGACGATCGCCACCGCCGCGTCCGACTCCCGGATCACGTCGATGACCGCGCGCTGGGCGTCCCGATCGAACGCCGTCACCACGTCCGTCTTTTCGCCCTTCGTCTCGACGTCCATCTGCGTCCGGAAACCGCCGATGGCCACCTCCGCGCCCGCCGTCGCCGCCGCCTCCGCGACGGCCGTCTGATCGTCCATACCGGAGACACCCGCGCGGCCGGCAAAGGAGTTCGGGTCGGTGGTCGCCGTTGGCCGAGTCGCCACTATCCGGTACGAGTGTAGGAGGAAGTTGTGCGAGGGAAGTCCGTCCTGCGGACTTCCGCACGATAGGTGCACGATGCACCGTGACGTGCGAGGGAAGGGATTCGAACCCTCGAACCTCTACAGGAACGGATCTTGAGTCCGTCGCCGTTGGCCGAGCTTGGCTACCCTCGCGCGCACTCGATCGGTGGGTTCGGGACGGTATTAACGCCCCGATTTGGACGCGGCTCGGTCGTCGATCGAGGACGAACGCGACGTGATCGAGGGGTACCTCGACGTGTTCTGCTCACTCGACGCGCTCGGCGTACGCGCGGTCGTGCTCGTCCGCGACGGGATGCTCGCCGTCGAGCGCGATGCGCCAGTCGTCGATCACCGCGGGGTTCTCATGCGCGGCGTCGAGCGTCTCGCGGACGTCGCGGACGTCCACGCCGTAGTAGTCGAGGGGCACGCCCGCGAGGTACTGGCGCGCGGTGCCGAACAGCGAACGCATTCCCGTATCGTCCTCGAAGTCGACGTGTTTGTACGCGCCGGCGGCCACCTGCACGAGCCCGTGGCAGAAGGCGCTCTCCGTGGTGCCGCGTCCGTAGTTGTACCACTCCGCCTCGAAGCAGTCGTGGGCGGCGTGGTAGTCGCCCGCGTTGTACAGCCGAACGCCGTGGACGACCGCGCGGCGTAGCGTTCCGTGCGCCCAGCCGTTCGACGGGCGGCGCTCGCGGGACCAGCCGGCGGGCGAGTCGCCGATCGGCGGCGCGACGGCGTCGTCGCGTGTGTGGTCGTCCACGGCGCGTTCACGTGGCGCTATCGGCTCGCGCGTCCTAAGCCGTATCGGTGGGGTGACCGCCGAAGGCGACTTGGGCACGCGCCCCCTATCGCCCCCAATGCGAGTCGAACAACTGGGCGAGGGCACGCCCGAAGTGGCCGTCGTCGGCGGGATCCACGGCGACGAGCCCTGCGGGGTTCGCGCCATCGAGCGCCTCGAAGCCGACGACCCGGACGTCGAACGACCCGTGAAGCTCGTCGTCGCCAACGAGCGCGCCCTCGAGCGCGGCGTCCGCTACGTCGACGCCGACCTGAACCGCTCGTTCGGCGATGACGTCCCGCCGGACGCCCACGAGCGCCAGCTCGCCGAGGCGCTCGCCGACGAGATCGAGGGGATGACCGCGCTCTCGATCCACTCGACGCAGAGTCACGCGGACCCGTTCGCCGTCTCCGACGGCCGCCAAGAGCACGTCCAGCGGATCGTCCCGCGCCTCTCCGTCGCCGCCCTCGTCGACGTCGAGGAGTTCGGCGGCGGACGGCTGTTCGCCGCGAACGCCGACATCGTCGAAGTCGAGGCCGGCCTCCAGGGGACGGAGACGGCCGCCGAGAACGCCTACACGCTCGCGCGAGAGTTCCTCACGGTCTCGGGCGTCCTCCCCGGCGACACCGTGCCGCACGAGATCCCGACGTTCCGGATGGGCGAGCGGATCCCGAAACCGCCCGCGGAGGAGTACGAGGTGTTCGTCGAGAACTTCCAGCAGGTCGAGGAGGGCGAGACGTTCGCGGCCGCGGACGGCGAGTCGCTCGTCGCCGACGAGACGTTCTGGCCCGTCCTCCTCTCCCCGTACGGCTACGAGAAACAGTTCGGATACGAGGGCGAGCCCGCCCCGAACATCGGTCAGTCGCCCTCCGAGGGGGCGAACTCGACGAGCGTCAGCTCCCGATCGAGCGCGCAGTAGTCCTGGGGCGGGTCGCCGAGGATCTCGTCGATCTTGTACTCCGCGTCCATCTCGGCGCCCTTCGGCACGCAGTACTCGTGACCGGGACAGTCGACGTGCGGGCACGGCCCCGCGAGCTTCCCCTTCGATCCGGCGTACGCGCCTTTCGAGGGTACCTGCGCCGTGATCGACGTCGGTTCGACCTCGACGGCGCGCACGCCGCCGTCGTGGACCGCACAGTCGAGCGTCTGCCCGCCGTCCCGGACGTCAGTCACCTCGTAGCGGACGCCGTCGGAGAGCGTGAGACACTGCTTGCGGTACGGGCAACCCTCGCAGGCGTCCGACTCGCCCCGATAGACGAACTCGGTGCCCTCGTCGGCGAGCGCCGTCCCGAGGAGCGTGATCATGGGCGTACCGACGCCCCGGGGCCGGTTAAGCCTCCCGTCGCGTCCGCCCCTCGTCGCGTCTCCGCGCTCACGCCGCTCCGGTCAGTTCGGCGAGCCGGTCGAGATACGCCTCGGGGGGCTGTGTGGCGTACACGCCGTCGAAACGGACCTCGCCTCGCGCGAACCGTCGGGCGGCCGCGATCGCCGCCTCGACCGCGGCCGCGCGCGTCTCGTGACGCGACTCCAGCTCGCGGACGTGCACCTCGGGTTCGAGCGTACACGCGACGTACCAGCCGTCGCTCGTCTCGCCCCCGCGACGCATCGGCACGTCGGGTGCGCGCGTCGAGACGTAGAGCGTCGGCAGTCGTCCGGGGTCGTACGCCTCGCCCTCGAAGACGTCCGGGCGGAAAACGAGCACGGCCCGTCCGCCGTCGTCGTGCCACACCGCCCAGTCCGCCGGGAGGTCCTCGAACGCCATGCGCGGTGGTACGCGCGACGCCAGGTAGCCCTGTCGGTCACGGGTCGGCGATCGATCGAACGCCGTCGCTCGTCGAGCGACGGCGTGAGGAAGTGGAGTGCTCGGTCAGGGATTTGAACCCTGGTCGTCGGCTGTCTTCTAAAACCAGGCTTTATTTCGTCCGAACTTGGCCTGGTTTTATCGAAAGGCCAACATGATTGGCCGGACTACACCAACCGAGCGTGCCGTCGGGACACGTCCCGACTCACTCGTATCGAGTTCCGCGGACAACTTAAATCTCACCAATTGACTCCGGCAGTTCATCCGGTGGCGCATACCACGGTAGGTCCCCACGCTCCGTCTCCACGTGGCACGGTACGCAGAGGAGTACGACGTTCGCCAAGAGATGCGCGTCCGTCTTCTCGTGGTCCTTCGAGTGCGCGAAGAGCCGAACCGGAACGATGTGGTGGACTTCGAGTCGCTCGCTCGTCCCGTCCTCGCCGCAGATCTAGCAGACCTCGTCACGTTCGTACGCATCCCGGCGCACGATGCCCCAATCCGGACCGTACCCCTCCGAGAACCCGCCCTCCCATCGGTGATTCTTCTCGCCGGCCCGCCCCTCGCTCATCCGCCGTCGCGTCTCCGCGCTCTTCGGACGGCCCACGAGCGCCTCGCTGATCTTCGCCCGGGTCGCCTCGTCCACGTCGCTCACCCCAGTCGTCCCGCGTCCGCGTCCACCGGCGCGCGCCCGTACCAACTGCGCCAGTCCCTCCCGTGGCGCTCGCCACCACCCCGTTCTCGGCAACGCCGGTCGGTTCCGGGGTTCCTTTATCCGCCGCGGTCGTCGGTGGGACGTAATGTCCCCCCTCTCGACACTACAGCGCTTCCGCCCGGGCGTGTTGGCGGCGGCGTTCGCGACGTACGTCGTGTTCCTCGGGATCGGCGTCGTCGACCCCGTGTTACCGACGATCGCGGAGACGATGGGCGCCTCGCACACGATGGTCGAACTGCTGTTCACGAGCTACATCCTCGTCATGGCGATCGCCATGCTCTTCTCCGGCCCGATCGCCACTCGACTGGGCGACAAACGGACGATGACGGTCGGCGTCTCGCTCGTCGTCGTCTTCGCCGGGCTCTGCGGGCTCGCGCCGTCGATCGACGCGCTCGCGCTCCTCCGCGGCGGCTGGGGGCTCGGGAACGCCCTCTTCACGACGACCGTCCTCGCGATCATCGTCGGCCTCTCGCGGGGCGACACCGCGTCCTCGATCACGCTCTTCGAGGGGGCACTCGGGATGGGGATCGCGTCGGGACCGCTCATCGGCGGGTTCCTCGGGTCGCTCTCGTGGCGTTACCCGTTCTTCGCCGCGGCCGCGCTGGCCGCCGTCGGCCTTCTCATCACGGTCTTCACGGTCGAGTCACCCGAGACCGAGGAGCGCGATCAGAGCGTCCGCGACGTCCTCGGTGCGCTTCGCCACCCCGCCGTGTTCGGGAACGCGCTCGTGGGGCTCCTCTACACGTTCGGGTTCTTCGTCGTCCTCGCGTACACCCCGCTGACGCTCGACATCGGAGCCGTCGGCCTCGGACTCGTCTTCTTCGGGTGGGGGGCGATGCTCGCCGTCGGCTCCGTCGCCGTCTCGAGCCGCCTCGTCCCGCGCTACGGCGCGGTGACGACCATCGCCGGAACGCTCGCCGGGTTCGCGCTCGTCCTCGCGGCGATGGGCGTCGCCGGCCCGACCGCCCGCCTCGCGCTCGTCGTCGTCTCCGGGCTCTTCTGTGGCATCTCCAACGCGGTGCTCACGACGCTCGCCATCGAGGTCTCGCCCTTCTCGCGTTCGATCTCCTCCGCGTCGTACAACTGCCTTCGCTGGTCGGGCGCGGCGTTCGCACCGATCATCTCCGGCTACCTCGGGGGCAACTACGGGACGGCGCTCCCGTTCTTCCTCGGCGCGCTCGTCGTCGTCAGCGCCGTCGGCGGCCTCCTCGTCAGCGGCGACACGCTCCGCGCGGCCGTCTCCGCACCACGGGGCGCCGGCGCGGACTGACGGGCGTCGCTACGTCCCGTCGAACGTCGGCTCGTGATCGCCGAGGTACGCGGCGACGCCCTCGACGAGGTCCTCGGTGTTCAACAGCTGTCCGAAGGCGTGGGCCTCGACTTCGAGGCCGGCGGTGCGGCTCTCCCGGCCCGCGCGGATCGCGCGTTTCGTGTACCGCTGTGCGATCGGCGGACCGGCCGCGAGGTCGCGCGCCAACTCGCGCGCCTCGGCCTCGACCGCGTCGGCCTCGACGAGTTCGTTCACGAACCCGTAGCGCGCCATCGTCTCCGCGTCGTAGCGATCGGCGGTGAGGATGACCTCCGTCGCCCGGCTCTCGCCGATCAGGTCGGGGAGACGCTGCGTCCCGCCCCATCCCGGGAGGAGGCCGAAGTCGTGCTCGGTCTGCCCGAACGACGCGCCGCGACCGGCGACGCGGAGGTCCGCCGCCGCCGCGAGTTCCATCCCGCCGCCGAAGCAGTCGCCGTCGATGCCGGCGACCACCGGCATGCCGGACTCTTCAAGGGCGGCGAACGCCCGCTGGCCCTGACGGGCGAGCTCGACGCCGTCGATGGCGTCCGCGTCGCCCGCGATGCGCTGGATGTCCGCACCCACGCTGAACGTCCCCTCGCCGGCGCCGGTGAGCAGGATCGCGCGCACCTCGGGGTCGGTTTCGAGGGTCTCGACGGCCTCGACGAGCTCGTCGAGGAGGTCGCGCGTGATCGTGTTCCCCCGGTGGGGGCGATCGAGCGTGACGCGTCCGACCCGATCCGTGATCTCGAGACTGAGGTCACCGAACGACTCCCCCTCGGCGTCCGAGATCTCGTGGTGGAAGGTCTCGCCCGCACCCGCGCGCTCGACGAGCTCGTCCGCCGGCTCGTAGCGCGGCGCGTCCGATCGCGCCCCGGCCAGCGTCTCGTAGAGCGACGTGAGTCCCGCCCGGTCGGCGAGCTTCCCCGGTCCCTCCGGGAACCCGGCGCCGAGCATCAGCGCTTCGTCGATCTCCGTGGGCGAGGCCACGTCGGCCTCGACGAGCTTCGCCGTCTCGTTCGCCATCACGGCGAGCAGTCGGTCCTCGACGTCTGCGCGGACGGCGTCCGACGGGATATCCGTCACCGGGCGGCCGTCCTCGTCGTACTCGTAGAAGCCGGCCCCGGTCTTCTCGCCGAGGTCGCCGGCCTCGGCGCGTTCGAGGAGGAGCGGGCAGGGCTCGTAGGCCGCGCCGAGCTGCTCGTGGAGGTAGCCGAGGACGTCGGTCAGGACGTCGAGGCCGATGTCGTCCGCGAGCCGGAGGACGCCGCTCGGCAGACCGATCCCGTAGCGCGCCGTCGCGTCCACCTCCTCGGCGCTCGCCACGCCCTCGTGGACGAGCCACGCCGCCTCGTTCAACAGCGGGGCGACGATCCGATTGACGACGAACCCGGGCTCGTCGCGGGCCACCCGCATCGGCGTCTTCCCCATCGCCCGGGCGAGTCCCATCACCGTCTCGACCGTCTCGTCGTGGGTGTGCGCGCCCGGCGTCACCTCGACGAGCTGCATCCGGACGGGTGGGTTGAAGAAGTGCATCCCGCAGAACGACTCGGGTCGATCGACCACCTCGGAGAGCTCCGTGATCGAGAGCGCGGACGTGTTCGTCGTCAGAATCGCGTCCTCGTCGAGGTACTGATCGACCTCGCGGTAGACGTTTCGCTTCACGTCGCGTTTCTCCGGGACGGTCTCGACGACGACGTCCGCGTCCGTCACCGCCGCCTCCAGTTCGACGACCGGCTCGATCCGCTCCAGCGCCGCATCGGCCTCCGCCGACGTGAGTTCGTCGCGCTCCGCGAGCCGAGCGAGGCTCGCCTCGATCCGCTCGTAGCCGGCCCGTACGAACTCCTCCCGGATGTCCCGCAGCGCGACCTCGAAGCCGGCGAGCGCCGCGACCTCCGCGATGCCGTGACCCATGGTGCCGGCACCCAGCACCGCGACGGTCTCGACTTCCTCTCTGTCCATGTCCGACCCACCGCGGCCGCCACCCTGAACGTTGTGCCTCGCCGACCGACACGCATAGCCGCGTGCGTCCCCAACGGCCGCCATGGCCGATCTCGACGACGATCCGTACGCCGTCGTTCGCGCCGACGACGCGCTTCGCCCGCTCTACGAGGAGCACGGCGCCCTCGGACCCGAGCGCGCCGACGACCCCTTCGAGCGCCTCGTGGTCGCCGTGACGAACCAGTCCGTCTCGCTCGAATCCGCCGCCGCCGTCCGCGAACGCCTGCGTGAGCGCGTCGGCACCGACCCCGACAGCCTCCGCGCGGCCGCCGACGCGACGCTCCGCGACGTCGGCCTCAGCGACACGAAAGCCCGCGCCCTCCACGAGCTCGCCGAGCGCTACCCCGACGGTATCGCCCGCGCGGACTTCGCCGACCACTCGAGCGACGACGTGCGGGCCGAACTCGGCGACGTCTACGGCGTCGGCGACTGGACCGCGAACATGTTCCTGCTGTTCGGCCTCGGCCGCGAGGACGTCTTCTCCGTCGGCGACCTCGGCGTCCGCAAGGGCATGCGAAACCTCTACGGCCACGAGACGCGCGCCGAGATGCGCGAGTACGCCGAGCGGTGGAAACCGTATCGGAGCTACGCGACGCGCTACGTCTGGACGGCGCAGTAGCGACCGACGAGTCGCGTCGCTCGTTCTCGCGGGTCGAGAACGAACCGCGGTCGCTTTCACCGCCGAGAGCGAACGTGGAGCCATGACCTTTCTCGTGCCCCTCGACGGGTCGCCGCTCGCGGAGGCGGCGCTCGCCCGCGCGGCGGAGGCCGGCGACGCGTTCGACGAGGACGTGCTCGCCGTGAGCGTGATCCCGACGGGAAACGCGGAGTACGCCCGCGAGCGCGGCTGGCTAGAGCCGAACGAGGAGTTCGACCTCGATCGCGTCGTCTCCCGGCTCCACACGCGACTCACCGACACGTGCCCGAGCGCGGACTTCCGCCACGTCGTCGTCGACCGGTACGCGCCGTCGGGGACGATCGCGAACCGGATCCGCGGGATCGCACACGCCGAGGACGCCGCGCTCGTCTTCGTCGGCAGCGAGAACGCCGGACTCATCGTGACGTCGCTGAGCAGCGTCGGGAGCGGCGTCGCCGCCGACGACGCCTACGACGTCGTCATCGTCCGCCACCGCGGCCCCGGTATCGTCGCCCGCCGGGACGGCGGCCACCGCCGACCCCCGAAGTCGGACTTCTACCTCCCCGAGTGAGGCGGCGCGCCGCGCCCGCCTCGGCCTCACTCCGACGACTCCTCTTCTTCCTCGTCCTGATCGATGGCCGCCTCGTCCTCGAAGCGCCGCGTGACGTCCACCTGATAGTGCTTGAGGATGTCGCGGCCGAGGAGGAGCGGGTAGTCCATGTGCGAGCGGTCCTCGAGCGAGGCCGCGACGGTGTGTCGGTCGCCGCCGACGCCGACGACGATGTCGACGACGGGGCGTGACTTCCCGGACTTCACGCTCCCCGACTTCACCCTCGTCATCGACTTGATCGGACCCGCGCCGATCTTCGCCGCGAGCTTCGTGTCGATGGAGGTCCGCGACGCCCCCGTGTCGGATTTCGAGACGATGCGCTCGGTGCCGCTCGTCCCCGATACCAGGACCTCCTCCGTGTATCCGACGACGCGACCCGGCTCCGACGCCTCGACGGCCCGCCGGGGCATCCCGCGCGGCGTCGACGTATCGAGGTTCGAGCGCAGGGCCGCGACGGTCTCGTCGTCCACCGCGCCGCCGGCCTCCTCGATGGCGAGGCGCGCGATGTCCGGGGCGGGACTGACGCCCGTCGCCTCGAAGAGCCCCTTGAAGCCCGCGGTGGGGTTGACTTCGAGGACGAACCAGCCGTCGTCGCCCTCGACGACGTCGACGCCCGCGTAATCGAGGCCGACGACCTCCGCGGACTCGGCGGCGATGTCGCGGACCTCCTCGGGGAGGTCGTCGATGCCCTCGACGGCCCCGCCGAGCGCGACGTTCGTCCGCCAGTCGTTCTCCGGGGCGTAGCGCCGCATTGCGGCGACGACCTCGCCGTTCACGACGTAGATCCGCAGGTCGGCGTGCGCGTCCGAGTCGCGTTCGATGAGGTCCTGGAGGAAGGCGTAGCGCTCGCCGACGACGGGGTTGACCTCCTCGTCGCGCCCGATCTTCCACGTGCCGCCGCCGTGGGTGCCGATCGCGGTCTTGTAGACGGCCTCGTCGCCGAAGCGGTCGCGGGCGTCGTTCATCCGATCGGCGTTGAGCGCGAGGTAGGCGTCGGGGACGGGGACGCCGGCGTTCGAGAGCGCCGCGGCGGTGGCGAACTTGTGGAACGCCGTCAGGACGTGCCGGGGCTCGTTCAGCGTCGGGCGGAGGCGCGCGAGGGTGGTGGCGATGCCGAGGAGCTCGCAGGGCTGTTCGGTGTTCGAGAGGAGGAGGCGGTTCGCCACGACGTCGACGTCGGGTTCGAGGGTCGCCTCGCCGTCCTCGATGGAGACGCCGAGGTTCTCCTCGCGGAGCCAGACGCCGCGGTGGCCGAGGGCCTCGACGGCGTTGAGGATCGCTTTCGTCTCCCTGCTCGTGTGGAGGCTCAGCACCCCGACGGTCACGGGATCGTCGGTCATTGTCCCGTAGTTCGCCTCGCGCCCGGCAAAACGGTGCCGGTGCGGACGGCAGTGCGTGGCGACGAGACACGACGGTCGGCGCTCGCCCCGGTGGCGACCGGCCGCGCGTCGGCGTGGCCCACCACTTTATGCCCGCGCCGACCCGAGGGCGAGTATGGCAGACGGCGACGGCGCGTTCACGTACGCGGAGGGGCGGGTCGAGCCCGGGGAGACGCGGAACCTCCGGTACGCCATCAGCGAGACGTACCTCGGCGACCCCGTCCGGCTTCCGGTGACGATCCGCAACGGCGCGGAGCCGGGCCCGACCGTCTTCCTCTCCGCCGCCATCCACGGCGACGAACTCAACGGGATCGAGGTCGTCCGGACCGTCGCGCAGGACTGGCCGGACGCGAACCTCCACGGCACGCTCGTCTGCCTCCCCGTCCTCAACGTCCCGGGGTTCATCGCCCAACAGCGCTACCTCCCCGTCTACGACCGGGATCTCAATCGCTCGTTCCCGGGGAGCGAAACCGGGACGAGCGCCGACCGGATGGCCGTCCGTCTCTATGAGGAGTTCATCGAACCCTGCGACTACGGCCTCGACTTCCACACGTCGACGCGCGGACGGACCAACATGCTCCACGTCCGGGCGGACATGGACGACCCCGACATCGCCCGCCTCGCGCGCGCCTTCGGCTCGAACGTCATCATCGACGGCGCGGGCCCCACGGGATCGCTCCGCGGCGCGGCCTGCGACGGCGGGACGCCGACGATCACGGTCGAGATGGGGCAGGCACACCGCTTCGAGCGGGGGTTCATCGACCGCGCGCTCGACGGCGTCGCGTCCGTCCTCGCCGAGTACGACTGCCACCCCGCCGAGCCGGTCCGCTGGCCGGGGTGGCGCACGGTCGTCTCGCGCGACCAGAAGACGTGGCTGCGCGCGGACGCCGGCGGGCTCGTCGAGATGCTCCACGACCGCGGCGAGCTCGTCCGCGAGGGCGACGTCGTCTGCACCATCACCAACCCGTTCAAGACCGAGACGGTGCGCGTCACTGCGCCCTTCGACGGCCTGCTCGTCGGCGTGCTGGAGAACCCCGTCGTCTACCCCGGCAATCCGCTCTGTCACCTCGTCGAACTCGACGAACCGACAATCCGGGCGTACGAACGTGCCCGGGAGGGCACGCTCCCCGAACGCCCCTGAGACGGCGGGAAGCGGCGTGAAAACAGCCCGTTCGGCACACCGTACCATCGTGCTGGGTTAGAAACTTCTATGTGCGCCCGGTCAGGAGCTTTTCATGGTATGAGTCAGTCGCACAATCGGGGCCTCGTCGAGGACTTCGGCCGGTGGCGGGAGTTCTCGGCCGGCATGTGGGCCTGGGTGTTCCACAAGTTCACCGGGTGGGTTCTCATCGGGTACCTCTTCACCCACATCGCCGTGCTCAGTTCCGCGCTGAGCGGCGGCGCGGCCTACACGAACACGCTCCAAGGCCTCGAACAGCTAGCCGTCGTCCGGGTGCTGGAGGTCGGCCTCCTCGCGGTCGCCGTCTTCCACATCCTCAACGGGATCCGCCTCCTCTTCGTCGACCTCGGGGTGGGGTTGGACCTCGACACGCAAGAAAAGAGCTTCTACGCGTCGCTGATCCTCACCGGGATCATCGTCGTCGCGAGCGTCCCCGTCTTCCTGGAGGGTCTCTAACGATGGCGGAACGCTACTCCTCCTTCAGCAGCGGGAGCACCCGTTGGTTCCTCCAGCGGATCAGCGCGGCGTTCCTCGTCGTCACGCTCGCGTTCCACTTCCTCCTCCTCCACTTCTACCACCACGCCCCGGAGATCACCTTCGGCGGCAGCGCCGCGCGCTACAGCGTCCCCGCGTACTTCGTCACGATGGTGCTGTTCCTCGCGGCCGCGACGTTCCACGGCACCAACGGCGTCTACAACGCGCTCGTCAACCAGGGCGTCACCGGCACGCCCAAGCGCGTCGCGAAGTGGGTGCTCATCGTCGCGGGCATCCTCGTCTTCGTGCAGGGAATCCGCATCGCTCTCACTCTCATGGGGGCCAGTGCATAACAATGAGTACTCAGACACCGGACACCGACGAGACGGACCCGCAGGCCGAACGGATGGCTCGCAAGGAAGAACGCGCCGCGGAGCGCGACGAGGCGTCCTCGAAGCCGGACGTCGGCGACGACGCGATCACCCTCAAGGTCTTCCGCTACGACCCCGAGGTGGCCGACAAGCAGGAGCCGCGCTTCGACACGTTCCACGTCCCGCGCGAACCCGGGATCACCGTCCTCGACGCGCTGATCTACGCCCGCGACACCTACGACTCCAGTCTCACCTTCCGGCACTCCTGCCGGCAGGCCGTCTGCGGGAGCGACGCGCTGTTCATCAACGGATCGCAGCGCCTCGGCTGTCAGACCCAGGTCGCGGACCTCAACGATTCGGACACCGTCCGCGTCGAACCGCTCCCGCACCGAGAGGTCGTCAAGGACCTCGTCGTGGACATGGACCACTTCTACGACCAGATGGACGCCGTCGAGCCCTACTTCAGTCCCACCGAGGAGCCCGACGGCGAGCAGCTCCAGTCCCGGGAGAACCGCGAGAAGATCAAGATGAGCACGCGCTGTATCTGGTGTGGCGCCTGCATGTCCTCCTGTAACGTCGCCGCCGGGGACAACCAGTACCTCGGCCCCGCGGCGATCAACAAGGCCTACCGCTTCTACTTCGACGAGCGCGAGGACGACGAGCGCCAAGAGGAGCGCCTGCAGATCATCGAACAGGAGCACGGCGTCTGGCGCTGTCAGACCCAGTTCTCCTGTACGACGGTCTGTCCGAAGGACATCCCGCTCACCGAGCACATTCAGGAACTCAAACGCGAAGCCGTGAAGTCGAACCTCAAATTCTGGTGAGATAGCTATGTACGAACACGACGTCATCGTCGTCGGTGGCGGCGGCGCGGGACTCCGCGCGGCCATCGGCGCACACGAAGCCGGCGCGGACGTGGCCATCGTCACGAAACTCCACCCGGTCCGCTCGCACACGGGCGCCGCCGAGGGCGGCATCAACGCGGCGCTCCGCGAGGGCGACGACTGGGAACTGCACGCCTACGACACCGTCAAGGGCGGCGACTACATCACGGACGCCCCCGCGGCGGAGACGCTCGCGCAGGACGCACCCGACAACGTCGTCCAACTGGAGAACTGGGGGATGCCCTTCTCCCGCGAGGAGGACGGCCGGATGAGCCAGCGCCCCTTCGGGGGGCTCTCCTTCCCGCGTACCACGTACGCGGGCGCCGAGACCGGTCACCACCTCCTGCACACGCTCTACGAGCAGGTCGTCAAGCGCGGCATCACGGTCTACGACGAGTGGTACGTCACCCGCGTCGCCGTCAGCGACGAGGACGACCCCAACGACCGGGAGTGTTACGGCTGCGTCGCCTGGGACATCCAGACGGGCGAGATCGCGGGCTTCCGCGGGCGCGAGGGCACCATCCTCGCCACCGGCGGCGACGGGCAGGTCTTCGATCACACGACGAACGCCGTCGCCAACACGGCGGACGGCATCGCCATGGCGTATCGCGCCGGCGTCCCCATCGAGGACATGGAGTTCGTCCAGTTCCACCCGACGACGCTCCCCTCCACCGGCGTCCTCATCTCCGAGGGGACGCGCGGGGAGGGCGGTATCCTCTACAACTCCGAGGGCGAACGCCTCATGTTCGAGTACGGCTACGCGACCAACGACGGCGAGCTCGCCTCGCGCGACGTCGTCTCCCGCGGCGAGCTCACCGAGATCAACGAGGGTCGCGGCGTCGACGACGAGTACGTCCACCTCGACATGCGCCACCTCGGCGAGGAGCGCATCATGGACCGCCTGGAGAACATCCTCCACCTCGCCGAGGACTTCGAGGGCGTCGACGGCCTCGAGAACCCGATGCCCGTCAAGCCCGGTCACCACTACGAGATGGGCGGCGTCGAGACGAACGAACACGGTCAGACCTGCATCGACGGCCTGTACGCCGTCGGCGAGGTCGCCTGCGTCTCCGTCCACGGCTCCAACCGCCTCGGCGGCAACGCCCTGCCCGAGCTCCTCGTGTTCGGCGCGCGCGCCGGCAAACACGCCGCCGGCGAGGACCTCGGCGAACCCGAGATTCCGGTCGGCAAGACGGCCGACGCCGAGGGGATCGAAGAGAGCGACGTCGACTTCCCCGTCGAACCCGGCGCGCTCGCCGCCTCGTCTGCCGCCGTCTCCGGCGACTCCCCCGAGGAGATCGTCGAGACCGCTCGCGAAGCCGAGACCGAGCGCATCGAGCGTCTCCTGGAGAAGGAGGAGGGCGTCAACCACGCGGAGGTCCGCTCGAAGATCCAGAAGAGCATGACCGCCAACGTCAACGTCTTCCGGGAGGAGAGCGCCATCGAGGACGCCCTCGAAACCATCCGGGAGGCCCGCGAAGAGTACCAGGACGTCTACGTCGCCGACACGTCCCGGACGTTCAACACCGACCTCCAGCACACCATCGAGACGCGGAACGTCATCGACGCCGCAGAGACGATTGCCATGGGCGCGCTCGCCCGCGAGGAGTTCCGCGGTGCGCACTGGCGCAAGGAACACCAGGAACGCCGCGACGACGAGTGGCTCAAGCACACGATGATCTCGTGGAACGACGGCACGCCGGAACTCTGGTACCGCCCCGCGCTCCTCGAGGGCGAGAACCAGACCTACGAGCCGAAGGAACGCCACTACTAATGGACCTCTTACCGTGCGCGGCCTCCGGCCGCGCTGGTAAAACCTCCACGGAAACCGTCCTCACCCCCTACGGGGGGTTCGTCGGTCCACGCTCGCTTCGCTCGCGTGCTGAACCGCGACCGTCACTCTCGGCCCGTGCGGGCCTTGCGTGACTCAGCGAGAACCCAGTTCTCGCCTCACGCCGGGTTCTATCGAACCACTCGGGTCGCGGACGGTTGAGCTTCGGTCTCTCGCCGCCTTTTCGCAGGATCTGCTCCCCAGCGCCGCCTACGCTCGACCGTCGAGACCGACGCCGGCCGCGATGCGCGCGTGGGAGTCGAGCGCCGTCTCGTGGTCGGGAACGACGTGCTGGATCATCACTCCCTCGACGCCGACGCGATCCGCGAGCTGGTCGAGGAGGCCCGCGAGCGTGTCGGGGCTCCCGGAGATCGCGCGGGGCCACTCGTCGGGGTCAAGGGTCTCGGGCGTCGGCTCGGGAACGCCGCCGAGCTCGTCGATGGCCTCCTCGACGTCGGGCGTCGTCCCGGCCTCGCCGCGGGCGAGGCGCTGGAAGGAGGCTTCCGCGACCGCGCGGCGCCGTGCGGCCGCCTCGTCCGTCTCACCGGCGACGGCGTTCACGGCGACCATCCCCTCGGGCTCGTCGGGGCCGCCCGGGAGCGCGCCGGCATCGAAGTGCTCGCGGTACGTCTCGAAGGAGGCGACGGCGTTCGCGGGACGGATGAACGCCGCGAAGCAGTAGCGCAGGCCGATCTCGCCCGCGATGGCGGCGCTCGACGGATCGGAACCGAGCACCCACGGGACGGGCGCGGCGGCGTCGGAACGCGGGAGCTCGATGTCCGCGTACGGGTGGCCGGAGGGATAGCCGTCGTAGAGGTAGCTCACGACGGCTTCGATCTTCTCGCGGTGATCCTCGTCGGGGTTCTGCACGCGGCGCTTCGTCCCGAGCGCGCGATCGACCGCGGGGGAGTTGCTCGCGCGCCCGAGCCCGGCGTCGATCCGCCCGGGGGCGAGCGCGTCGAGCGCGCCGAAGGTCTCCGCGGCCTTGAGCGGGCTGTAGTGGTTGAGCAACATCGCGCCGGTACCGAGGCGGATCTCCTCGGTCGCGCCCGCGAGGCGACCCAGCAGGACTTCGGGTGTCGTGCCGGCGAGCCGGTCGGCCATGCCGTGATGTTCGGCCGTCCAGACGCGCTCGTAGCCGAGACGCTCGGCCTGCCGGGCCGTCTCGACGGTGTTGGCGTACGCGTCCGTCGCCGTGCCCCCGTCGGGGACGGGCGAGAGGTCGACGATGGAGAGCTCCATGCCGTCGTTCGGGGACCGCGTCCGATAACGGTTCGGCTCGCCGCCGGCGTCGCCGGTGTCGGCGGTCGCGCGAGCGGGTGGGAGGGAAAGACAGGTGGTGCTGGCGGTCGGACGACTGTGCGGATGCTACTCACAGGAACCGTCGTGGCGGACGCCGAGACGGTCGTCGACGACGGCGGCGTCGTAGTCGAGGGAGACCGGATCACCGCGGTCGGGGAACGGGCCGACCTCGCGGAGGCCTACCCTGACCACGAGCACCGCGAGTTCGGTATCGTCGCGCCCGGCCTCGTCGGCGGGCACGTCCATTCCGTCCAGAGTTTGGGTCGCGGGATCGCGGACGACACCGAACTGCTCGACTGGCTCTTCGAGTCCGTCCTCCCGATGGAGGCGGCTCTCGACGCGGACGGTATGGCGGTCGCCGCCCAGTTGGGCTATCTCGAGTGTCTGGAGAGCGGGACGACGACCGTGATCGATCACCTTTCGGTCAACCACGCCGAGCGGGCCATCGCGGCCGCGGGCGAGACGGGGATCCGCGCGCGCCTCGGGAAGGTGTTGATGGATCAGCGCTCGCCCGCGGCCTTGGAGGAGGACGCGACGGCCGCACTCGCCGAGTCCGAGCGCCTCATCGAGCGCTATCACGGCGCGTACGACGACCGGATCCGTTACGCGGTGACGCCACGTTTCGCCGTCTCCTGCACGGAAGAATGTCTTCGCGGCGCACGCCACCTCGCTGATCGCCACGACGGCGTCCGCATCCACACGCACGCGAGCGAGAACCGCGGCGAGATCGAGACGGTCGAGGAGGACACCGGGATGCGCAACCTCCACTGGCTCGACGAGGTCGGACTGACGGGCGAGGACGTCGTGCTCGCGCACTGCGTCTGGACGGACGAGTCGGAGCGCGAACTCCTCGCGGAGACGGGGACGCACGTCACGCACTGTCCGTCCTCGAACATGAAGCTCGCCTCCGGGATCGCGCCGATCCGCGACTACGTGGATCGGGGGATCAACGTCGCGCTCGGCAACGACGGGCCGCCCTGTAACAATACGCTCGACGCCTTCACGGAGATGCGACAGGCGAGTCTGCTCGGGAAGGTCGACGACCTCGATCCGACCGCGCTCCCCGCAACGACGGTGTTCGAGATGGCGACGCGCAACGGCGCGCGTGCCGCGGGCTTCGAGAAGGTGGGAAAACTCCGGGAGGGATGGAAGGCGGACGTCGTCGGCATCGACACGGATCTAACGCGCGCGACGCCGATCCACGACGTGTGCTCGCACCTCGTCTACGCCGCGCACGGCGACGACGTCGCCTTCACGATGGTCGACGGGCGCGTGCGCTACGATCGGGGCGACTTCCCGCACGTCGATGCCGACGCGGTCCGGGAGCGGGCGCGCGAGCACGCCGCGGCGATCGACGGCGCGCCGAGTCAGGCTTGAGACGTTCCCTGCGAGGCGTGGCACCGACGCTGCGCGAACGCTGGGTCAAAGAAGTGAGTGCGAGTGGCGTGCGGCACGTTTCGAGGACGTTTCCGATGGCCTCCGCGGAGTCTACTGCTTGTACTCCTTGCGGTAGCCGCGGAACTCGGTGCGGTGGGCCTCCTCGTCCGCGAGAATGGTGGTCGCGAGATCCTCGGTGACCGGGTCGTCCGCGTCGCCGGCGGCGTGCACGAGGTCCCGGTACGTATCGATGGCGTCGTTCTCGGCGTCCAGAACGCCCTCAATGACGGAGACGACGTCCGTCGTGTCTTCGGGTGGCTGGAGGGTGTCCTGCGTCGCCTCGAACACTCCAGAGCCGGGCGGTGACTCGTCGAGTTGTTTCAGGCGGTTGCCGAGCTCCTCCGCGTGCCCGAGCTCCTCCTGGATGTCCGCCTGCAGGGACTCCTTGATCTCCTCGGCACGGACGCCGTCAAGGACGATGGAGTTCGTCATGTAGTTCATGACCGTCTCGATCTCGTCCTGATACGCCTTTTTCAGCAGTCGGATGACTTCGTCTTCTGCCATGGGTGTTGCTTCACCCGGCACCTACCTATAAGTACGGGCCGCCGCCGAACGAGGCCACGAACTGGAACGCTCGCGGCGTCGAGCAGTTGCTCAGCGCAGCTCGTCCATGTGATCGACGCGCTGGCGCACGAGGGCCGCTTTGCCGACGTCGTGGCGGACGCGGAATCCCGCGCCGAGGCCGGAGAGCGCGGCGGCGGCCTGCGACTCGGCGGCCTCGATCGTGTCGCCGCGACCGACGACGGCGAAGGAGCGCGACGTCGTCGTGTAGATGCCGTCCGCGCGGGCGTCGACGCTCGCGTAGAAGAGCAGAGCGTCGCCGACGCTCGACTCGTCGAGCGTCACCTCGGCGCCCGCTTCGGGGTCCGTGGGGTACCCTTCGGGGACGGCGTACTTACAGACGGTCGCCTCGCCCGTGAAGTCGAGCGTCGGGAGCGCGTCGCCGTCGCGGCCCGCCGTGAGGACGTCGATGAACGGCGTTTCGAGCACGGCGAGGGTGTTCATCGCCTCGGGGTCGCCGAAGCGCGCGTTGAACTCGACGACCCGCGGTCCCTCGGCGGTGAGCATGAACTGCCCGTAGAGGACGCCTCGATAGTCGTCGAGCGCCGCGACGACGGCCTCGATGATCGCCACGGCGTCGTCGTAGTCCTCTTCGGTCATGAACGGGAGCGTCGCGCCGACGCCGCTGTAACTCCCCATCCCCCCAGTGTTGGGCCCCTCGTCGCCCTCGTAGGCGCGCTTGTGGTCCTGCACGGCGAGCGTCGGGCGCACCTCGCCGTCGGCGACGAACGCCTGCACGGTGAACTCCTCGCCGACGAGGCGCTCCTCGATCACCCACTCGTCGTGGCCGCTCTCGCGGACGTAGTCGGCGGCTTCCGCGTGCGTCACCTGATCGCCCGTGACGCGCACGCCCTTCCCGCCGGTGAGGCCCGCGGGCTTGACCGCCGCGTCCTCGCCCTCGTCCGCCAACGCCTCGACATAGTCCGCGGCCGCGCCGGCGTCGTCGAACGTCTCGAACCACGGCGTCCCGGGGACGTCGTTCTCGGCCATGAACTCGCGCTGGAACTGCTTGTCCGTCTCGATGCGCGCGTCGGCCTGCGTCGGGCCGAAGGCGTAGACGCCGGCGTCTTCGAGGGCGTCCACGACGCCGGCCGCGAGCGGTCCCTCCGGGCCGACGACGGCGAGGTCGGCGTCGATCGCCGTCGCGTAGTCGACGACGGCGTCGGGGTCGCTCTCGTCCACCGTCTCGACCGACTCGGCGAGCGAGGCGATACCCGGGTTCCGGTTCGACGCGCAGGCGTAGAGGTCACAGTCGTCGGCGAGCGCGCGCGCGATGGCGTGTTCGCGGCCGCCGCCACCGATCAGCAGGACGGTCTCGGACATGGGCGAATCGAGAAAGCACAGGGGTGTAAACGTTGCTCTTACAGACGGCAGAAGTGTACACGGACGTGGGTACGAGCGGCCGCCGACGCACGATCCTTTACCCGCTTCCGGCCCAACCACCGCCCATGAACGATCCGACGGACCGCAATCGCCTCGACGCGGAGGCGAGTCCGTATCTCCAGCAACACGCGGACAACCCCGTCAACTGGCAGCCGTGGGACGACCCGGCCTTCTCGGCCGCCGAGGAGCGCGACGTGCCGGTCTTCCTCTCCATCGGCTACTCGGCCTGTCACTGGTGTCACGTGATGGCCGAGGAGTCCTTCGAGGACGAGACCGTCGCCGCGTATCTCAACGAGCACTTCGTCCCCGTCAAGGTCGACCGGGAGGAGCGCCCGGACGTCGACGACCTCTACATGACCGTGGCGCAGTTGGCGACGGGCGGCGGCGGGTGGCCGCTCTCCGTCTGGCTCACCCCCGACAAGCGACCGTTCTACGTCGGGACGTACTTCCCGCGCGAGTCGAGCGGGGATCAGCCGGGGTTCCTCGACGTGCTCCGATCCCTCCACGAGCGCTGGGAGACGGAGCGCGAGGCGATCGAATCGCGCGCCGACCAGTGGGCGAGCGCACTCGAGGGCGAGGTCGAGGCCGTCCCGGACGCGGACGCGGAACCGCCGGGACGCGACGCCCTCGACGCCGCCGCGTCGGCCGCGATCGAGCGCGCCGACCGCGAACACGGCGGATGGGGAACGGGACAGAAGTTCCCGCAACCGGGCCGCCTCCACGTCCTCCTCCGCGCCGCCGCCCGCGGGGGAGACGCGGCCGACGAGGCGCGCGCCGTCGCCACGGAGACGCTGGACGCGATGGCCGCCGGGGGGCTCTACGACCAGCTCGGCGGGGGCTTTCACCGCTACTGCGTCGACCGCGACTGGACGGTCCCCCACTTCGAGAAGATGCTCTACGACAACGCCGAACTGCCGCGGGCGTATCTCGCCGGCCACCAGCTCACCGGCGACGACCGATACCGGGAGGTCGCGGCGGGCGCGCTCGACTTCGTCGCCGACGAGCTCTCCCACCCCGAGGGCGGCTTCTACAGCACGCTCGACGCGCGAAGCGAGGGCGAGGAGGGGGCGTTCTACGTCTGGACGCTCGACGAGGTGAGCGACGCCGTCGACGATCCGACGGACGCCACGGTCTTCGGCGCGTACTACGGCGTCACCCAGACCGGGAACTTCGAGGGGAGTTCGGTGCTCACGCGCAGACGCACGCTCGCGGACGTCGCAGACGAACTCGGGATGGAGACGGAGGACGCGCGCGCGCGCCTCGATCGAGCACACGCGGCGGTGTACGAGGCGCGCGCGGCGCGGCCGCGGCCGGCTCGCGACGAGAAGGTGATCGGCGCGTGGAACGGGCTGGCGATCCGTGCGTTCGCCGAGGCCGGCCTCGTCCTCGACGCCGACTACGCGGCGCGCGCCGCCGACGCGCTCGACTTCGCGCGCGATCGCCTCTGGAACGAGACGGAGGGGCGACTCGCGCGGCGGTACGCCGACGGCGACACGAAGGGCGAGGGGTACCTCGAGGACTACGCGTTCCTAGCGGCGGGGGCGTTGGCGACGTACGAGGCGACGGGCGACGGCGCGCACCTCGCGTTCGCGTGCGACCTCGCCGACGCGCTCGTCGCCGAACACTGGGACGAGAGCGACGAAACGCTCTACTTCACGCCGGCGAGCGGCGAGCAGTTGCTCGCGCGTCCGCAGGACCTCGCCGATCGCTCGACGCCCTCGCCGACCGGCGTCGCCGTCTCCGTGCTCGACGCGCTCGCGGCGTTCCGACCCGAGGGCGGGTATCGGGACGTCGCGGACGCCGTGCTCGCCACGCACGCCGAGACGATCGAGACGCGAGCGCTCACGCATCCGTCGCTCGCGCTCGCCGCCGACACGCGCGAACGCGGCCACCTCGAAGTGACCGTCGCGGCCGACGAGATACCCGACGCGTGGCGCGAGGCGGTCGCCGCGCGCTACCTCCCCGACCGCCTGCTCTCGCGGCGTCCGCCGACGGCCAACGGCCTCGACGGCTGGCTCGACCGGCTGGGCCTCGACGAGGCGCCGCCGATCTGGGCGGGGCGCGGGCGGCGACCCGCGGACGCCGCTGAACGTTCAAGCGGAGAGCAACGCGACCCGCGAACCGACGACGGCCCGACCGCGTACGTCTGCCGGCGCGCGTGCTCGCCGCCGGTCACAGACACCGACGCGCTCACCGAGTGGCTAGAAGAGTACCGCTAGCTCAGGCGGACGCCTCGAGTTCGTCGAGGCGCTCGGCGAGCCAGACCGCGATCGGTCGGTCCTCCTCCTCGACGAAGCGTGCGAGCTCCGTCCCCTCCGCGTCTTCGACGACGACGGTCGGGATGAGTTCGATGCCGTACTCCTCGACGCCGGGACCCTGCTTCTCGTCGTCGACGCGCTCGACGGGGTAGTGCTCGACGTCCTCGACGCCCGCGGCCTCCAGGGCGGCCGCGAAGTCGGGGAGTTGCCCGCGGCAGTCGCCACACCAGTCGCCGCCCCACACCTTCACGGTCACGTCGTCGCTGAGGCGTCGCCACGTCTCGACGGTGTCTTCGTACGCGTCGGCGTCCCACGCCGGGTTCGGGTTCATCGTCTCGAGTCGGTGGTCGGACATACGCGCCCGTAGACGCTCGACGGGCTTAACGCCCCCGCCCCGGGGGACGCTCGCCGAGTCGGCGGCCGCGAGCGCCATCGGTTTAACCCCCTCACGCGTATCACGGCGTGATGATCGACAGCATCCTCGACGCCATCGGGACGCCGCTCCTCCGCGTCCCGTCGCCCGAGGGCGCGACAATCGCCGCGAAGGTCGAGTCGTTCAACCCCGGTGGCTCCGCGAAGGACCGCCCGGCCCGCGAGATGGTGTTGGCCGCCGAGGAGTCCGGCGACCTCTCCCCGGGTGATCGCATCGTCGAGGCGACGAGCGGGAACACCGGTATCGGCCTCGCCGTCGTCTCCGCCGCGCGCGGCTACGACCTCACCATCGTCATGCCCGCCGACATGTCACAGGAGCGCCGGAACCTCCTGCGGGCCTACGGCGCCGACCTCGAACTCGTCGAGGGGTCGATGACGGACGCGAACGAGCGCGCCGCCGAGATCGCCGCCGAGACCGACGCCTACCCCATCCGGCAGTTCGAGAACGACGCGAACCCGCGCGCGCACTACCGCACGACCGCCGAGGAGATCCTCGAACAGGTCGAGGGACGCGACATCGACGCCTTCGTCGCCGCCGTCGGTACTGGTGGTACGATCACCGGCACGAGCCACCGCCTCCGAGAGGAGTTCCCCGACATGGAGGTCGTCGCCGTCGAACCGGAGGGGAACGCCGTCCTCTCCGGCGAGGAGCCCGGCGAGGACGCCTTCCAGGGGATGGGTCCGGGATTCGTCTCCGACATCCTCGACGTCGAGGTCATCGACACCATCGAGACCGTCGACATCGACGACGCCGAGGCCGAGTGTCGCAGTCTCGCGCGCGAGCAGGGCGTCCTCGTCGGCCAGTCCTCCGGCGCCGTCTCGCTCGTCGCCCAGCGCGTCGCCGAGCGCTACGCCTACGAGGCCGACGACGACGAAGAGCCCCTCATCGTGACGATGTTCTGGGACAGCGGGGAGCGCTACCTGACGGCGGGCGTCTTCGACTGACCCGTTCGCCGTGCGACGGCGTCGCCGTCTCGTACGCAAAACCCCGGGGTCGCGTGCGCACCGACCCCGTCACCTGCGGACCGGCTCAAGTCGCGCTTTGAGTCTGCGAAAGTTATTCCACCCGCCTCACACGAGAATGCGTATGCGCCGACACGTCATCGTGCTCGCCGCCCTTCTCCCGCTGGTACTGCTCGCTGGCTGCTCGGCCGCCGGAAGCATCTCGATGGACCCGGTCTCGAACGCCGAGCTCGTCGATCACGCGAGTCGAGACGCGCCCACCGACGAGGCCGAACCGGACCCCGAAGCCCGGATGATCCGCGACGCCATCCGGAACGGCTCCGCGACCATCGAGGACCGACACGCACCCGTCGAGGCGGGCTTGCCGTTCGCGTACCGGGGGTCGTACTACGACCTCTCGTGGACGATCGTCGGGGAGCGCGAGGCGACCGGCGTCGACATCGAAGTCGACTACAACGCCTCGAACGTCTCCGCGAACCGCATCGCGTACGACGACCTCCCCGAATCCGATCAGCGCGCCCTCGACATGCTCTTCCCGCCGGGCGACAACCGGCGCACGGAGGGCTACGACCTCGGGACCGACGGGACGTACACCGACGCCGAAGCCAACCGCTCCGTCCTCGTCCCCACGCAGGAGTACGACGCCGTCGTCTACGAGGGCGACGCGTATCCGATTCGCGTCAGTAACACCCACGACGTCACGTTCAACACGTATCGCTACACGTCGACGGTCGTCGCTGACGACGCCGACGCCTACGCCCGGCAGTTGAAGGACGAGCACCTGTTCACGCTCGACGGACTCAACGAGAGCGAACGCGCCGTCGTCTCCGAAGCCATCAACGGGAGCTACTACGCCGAGGACACCGACGACACGGCCTTCCGCGGCGTCCTCGAACGCTTCCGGGCGCACGACGACGACGCCGTACAGCGCGAGGAGACGCGCGGCTCGTGGATCGTCCGATACGACGACACCGTCTACTGGGCGGATCTCAGCTACGTGCAGTTCGACGACGAGCACTGACGGACGACGCGACGCAACGCGCCCCGAGACGCGCGCGGTTCAGAAGAACTCCTCTTTGGTGACGCGCACCACGACGGTGTCGTCGTACTCGGGGCGCTCGTACGTCCCTTCCTGGGCGTCGCCCCGGAGGACCATCGTGGGATCGACGAGACGCCCGTCCGCGACGCCGTAGACCGTGAGTCGGTTCACGCGCTCCTCGGGGTCGCCGCCGCCGTCGCGGAGTTCGCGGGCGAGGGGGCGAGAGAGCCACTCCGTCTCGCTGACGCTCGGATCGCGGACGAACGCGTCGGCGGCGACGCGCGCGAGGTACCAGTCGAGATCGTTGAGGAGCGACACCGCCGTCCCCAAGCTGATCGTCTCGACGACGAGCGCGTTCTCCCACGGGAACGTCGGGTCGTAGGTGGCGAGCGCGCGGTAGGCCGTCTCGTAGGCGTAGAGGTCGTCGGGGAGCGTGACGTCGTCCTTCCCGACGATGCAGACCTCAGTCACGGGAGACACCCGGATTCGGCCGCCCGGCAACTTCGTTCGGCCCGTCGGAAGTCACGCAGGACGCGGTCACGGCGACACCTCCGGTTCCGGTTCGACGGCGATCGGATCGACCGGGACGACGTCACGCGCGTCGGCGGCGGCCTCGGCGAGGTCGAGGAGGTCGTCCGGCTCGGCGGCGACGACCCGCTCGGCGCTCGCGGCGGTCGCGGGCCGGGCGGGGGCGAGGCGGTCGCAGCCGACGTTCATCGTGGCGTCGCGGTACGTCCCGAGGTCGCGGGCCCGTGCGACGACGTCCTGTTTGTCCCACGAGAGCAGCGGCCGATGGACCGGGAGGTCGCTCGCGCCCGCGACTGCGGCCATGTTCGCCGTGGTCTGACTCGATTTCTGGCCGACGGCTTCGCCCGTGACGACGCCGACCGCGCCGACGTCGCGGGCGACGCGCTCGGCGACGCAGTACATGAAACGACGGAAGGAGAGCATCCGGGTGTTGCCGACCTCGGCGTCGAGTCGCTCGACGGCCTCGCCGGCGGGGACGCGCCGGACGTCGAGGTCGCGTCCGGGCGCCCACTTGGCGAGGTGCCGGACGGTCTCGACGGCCCGGGCCTCGTGGTCTGCCCCGCCGTACGGTCCGAGATCGAGGTAGACGGGCACGACGGGCGCGCCGCGCTTCATCGCCAGCCACGCGGCGACGGGCGAATCGATACCACCGGACACGAGCGCGACGAGCGGCTCCTGGGTCCCGAGCGGCATCCCGCCCGGGCCGTCGCGTTCTTCGAGGAAGACGAACGCCCGCGCGTCCCGACACTCCACGCCGAAGGTACGGTCGGGATCGTCGAGGTCCACCGCGGGATCGAAGTCGTCCTCGACGGTCTCCCAGACGGCCTGTCCGCCCTCGCGGCCGATGTCGTGGCTCCCGAAGTCGTGTTCGCCGGCGCGGCGCGCGTCGACGCCGAACGTCCCGCCGTGGTAGCACTCGCGCGCGGTCGCCGCCAGCGCGTCCGTGATCGCGTCGAGCGAGGCGTCGACGATCCGCGCGGGGCTGGCCGACACGACGCCGAAGGTGTCCGTTGCGGCGGCGGTCGCCGCCTCGACGTCCGCGGTGTGGATCACGAGCCGACCGTACTCGCGGGCGACGCGGCCGTCGATCCCGCGCGCGTCGAGGTGCGCCCGGAGGTCCTCGACGAGGCGCTCCTCCATGCGCGTCTGGACGGAGCGGCTCTTGATGCCGACGTCGCCGTGGCGGACGAGCACGGCGTCGGCGTCCGGCGGATGCATACTGCGCGAAACGAGCGCGCGGAGTAAAGAAACGTCGCTTCCCGGTCCCCTCACTGATCGGGGACGAGGCACTCACACCGGCCATCGCCGTCCCGCGACGAGTGCGGCGAGAGCGTACTGGGCGAGCGGTGTGATGACGACCGCGACGATGGCGGCATATCGGCGTGAGAGGAATGGGAGCGTCGCTTCGTACACGACGAGGATGATCGCCGTCGTGACGACGGCCATCAGGACCGTCCACCCGATCCGGAATCCGCGGCCCCGTGTACTCGGCCAATACTCCTCGTAGATCCGTGGGACGAACGTCCCAATAGCGAGAACACACCCGAACAGCACGATAAACGGCACGCCGAGCGAGAAGAGGACGGCGAACGCGACGACGGCAAGTACCACAGCAACACCGCTGACGAGCAGATTCTCCGTGAGGTCTTCCCGTAACTTCTGTCGTAGCGGTATACTATCCGACATACGGTACCCAACACGACGAGTTACCTAAAACGCGATCCACGTGACCGGTCAGTGACCGATTCCCGGTCGGTACGCGCACGGATGACCCGGTACTCCTACGACGACAAGCGATGAACCGTGCCCGGGGCTAGCGTCCGCGCGACGAGCGGTCCGGTAGGACCCGGTAGTCGCGCGGTTCACTCGCGACTCAGTCGCGAGGCGCAAGTGACCCCGTAGGTCACGCCGCGCTTTCAGTGGAAGTTTTGCGAGCGCAGAGCGCGCCGGAGGCGCGTTCAATCGCTGCAAAAATCCGTTAGAAGGTGGTGAGCTCGCCGTCGATGACGCGCTGGGTGATGGAGGTGACGTCGGCGAGTTCGGCGTCGACGATCTCGCGGACGTCGGCCTCGATGTCGGCGATGGCGACGCCCTCGTCGGTGACGACGTGGACGTCGGCGACGTGGGGTTGGTCGATCGGGCGGCCGATCTGGCTGAGGAGTCGGACTCGAAGATCCCGGATGCCCTCGACGTCATCGACGACGCTCTCCGCGATCTGGGTGGAGAGGAGGTTGTAGATCTTCCCGATGTGGTTGACCGGGTTCTTACCCGACGTGGCCTCCATGCTCATCGAGCGGTTCGGGGTGATGAGGCCGTTCGCGCGGTTGCCCCGCCCCACCGATCCGTCGTCGCCCTGTTCGGCGCTGGTGCCGGTGACGGTGAGGTAAACGGAGCCCTCCTCGTAGTCGTCGGCGGTGTTGACGTGGACGGTGACGTCGCGGTCTGTGTGGTCGTCGGCGAGGGCCGCGACGGTCTCGCGGACGCCCTCGATCTCGGCCTCGTAGGCGTCGATGTCGGGGACGTGGCGGTCGACGAGCGCGACGGCGACGGTGAGGTCGATGTGGTCGCCCTCGCGTTTGCCCATGACCTTCACGTCCTGTCCGATCGCGGGGTGCTCAGCGTGATAGGGGCCGTTGAGGTGGCGTTCGGTTTCGAGGACGAGCTCCTCCGTCTCGGTGAGGGGCGCGTGGCCGACGCCGAAGGAGGTGTCGTTCGCCTCGGGGACGTGGCGTTCGTCCTCGCCGAAGACCTCCTGGAGGTCGCCGGAACCCTCGCCGAGGCGGACGTCGACGACGATGTCGGTTTCGAGGTCGAGAGCGGGGAGCGTCTCGCGGAGGTAGTCGCGGGCGGCCTCGAGGGCGATGGCGTCGACGGGGATGTGGTGTTCCGTGCCCGTCTCGTCGACGTAGTGTTTCGTGGCGCGTCCGACGACGAGGAGGTAGACCGGCTCGATGACCTCGCCGCCGCCGAAGGCGGGCGCGGCGGTGCCGGCGACGAGTTGCGTCTCGTCGGTGTTGTAGTGGAGGACCTTCCCGACGCGATCGAGGTAGGCCTGCGCGAGGGCCTCGGAGACGTGTTCGGCGACGCCGTCGCAGATGGAGTCGGGGTGGCCGACCCCCTTTCGCTCGACGATCTCGACGGTCTCGTCCTCGACGGCCCCGCGGTCGATCGGCTGGACGCGGATGTTCCGCTCGGTCATTGGCCACGTTTGGCCGTCGGCGGTTCTATAACTTGCGGAAACGAAAGCGTCGTCGAATATGCTCTGCGGTTATGGGATCGTCGCGCGGACTACTCCAAGAGGAGGCCGAGGTAGGAGGCGCGGATCTGGTCGCTCGGGTCGAGACCGAGGCGACGCAGGACGTCGAACGCGCCCTCGCGGGCGGCCTCGACGTCCTCGCTCTCGCGTTCGACCTCGACGAACTGTCCGAGGCCGCTCACGTCGTCGAGGACGACGGTGTAGCCGTCGTAGGCGTAGTAGGTCCGGGTCTTCTCGACCGTCGCGGCGGGCGTGAAACCGACGCCCTCGAAGATCGCGCCGGCGTCCGCACCGTCCTCGACGCCGGTCTCGACTTCCTCGCGGGCCTTCGACTCGCTGTCGACCTTCGGTCCCTTGTAGGTGATCCGGGCGCGCTCGCCCTCGTCGTCCGTCACGCGTCTGACGCGGAGGGCCTCGTCCGTCTCCGCGAAGTCGCGGTGCGGCGCGTCGTAATAGGTGTCGACCTGTTCGACCGTCTCCCCGCGCTCCGCGCCCGCCGACTCCAGGGCGTCGCGGACGCCGCCGTGGTCCGCGGGCACCTTCACCTCGACTTCGTACATGGGCGAGGCGTCGGCGGGCGCGGTGAAAAGGCGTCCGAAACGGCTCGGCGCGCCGGCGGGACGCCGGTGGGACGGGCGACTATTGAGGGATCCGTACCCCTCTTAGCAGGCTTCTTATCCAGTGACGGTCCACTCACAGGTGGGATGTCAGCAGACTCCGCCGCCGGCGACGCGCCGCGTCCGACCGTCCCCGCTCCCGAGTACGCGCTCGAATCGGTCGTCGTCCGACAGGAGCGCGGTCCGGATCGCTGTACGTGTTACCCTGACGACGCCGACGAGGCGACTCGGCTGACGACGTGGCTCTCCGTGAACGCGAGCGTGGTCCGCGACCTCGAAAGCATGCGCTGACCGGTTCGGCTCGCGCGGTAGAAACGTGATTCTTAAGGGTCGAACGGGTGTCCGTGTGCGTATGAGCGACCAGCAAGAGGCCGAGGCGGCCGACGACACAGACGCCGAGGAGTCCGAGGGGCTTCAGGCGGGCGACTTCATCGAACTCGCGTACACCGCACGCACCGTCGAGGACGGCGACCTCGTCGACACGACCGATCAGGAGGTCGCCGAGGAGGAGGGCGTCGACACCGACGAGCAGGAGTTCGCTCCGCGTACGATCGTGCTCGGCGAGGGCCACATCTTCGAGCCGGTCGAGGACGACATCATCGGCAAGGAGGTCGGCGACACCGGGACCGTCGTCGTCCCCGCGGCCGACGCCTTCGGCGAGTACGACGAGAGCGAGGTCCGCACCGTGAGCGCCGAGAAGATCCCGGAGGACGATCGCTACCCCGGCGCGCACGTCGACATCGAGGGCCAGCACGGCCACGTCGAGACGATCATCGGCGGACGCGCGCGCGTCGACTTCAACCACATGCTCGCCGGTCAGGACATCGAGTACCAGTACGAGGTCATCGGCGAGGTCACGGACCGCGTCGAAAAGGCCCAAGGCCTCCTCAGCATGTACTTCGACGTCGACCTCGACATGCACATCGAGACGGACGAGGTCGAGGAGGAGGTCGAAGTCGAGAGCGAGGACGAGGACGCCGAGCCCGAGTTCGAGACGGAGACCGTCGAGAAGGAGACGCTGTACATCGAGCAGAGCCCGCAGCTCCAGTTCAATCAGCAGTGGATGATGGGCAAACAGCAGATCCTCCAGCAGGTCATGGACCAGATCGACGTCGATCGGGTCATCGTCCAGGAGGTCATCGACGGCGCCGGCATGGGCGGCATGATGGGCGGTATGGGCGGTATGATGGGCGGCATGGGCGGCGGCGAGGAGGACCTCGGCGACATCGAGGACGCCCTCGAGGACGCGGACGTCGACGCGGACGAAATCGTCGACGAGCTCGACGAGGAATAACGTCGTTCTAGGGGAACGACGGACTACCGAGCGGGGAGGCACGACCCGTGAGGAGTCCCGTCGTTGCGCGGAGACGGCGGAGTAACGGGCGCTGACGGCGATCGTACGCCGGCCCCCCAGCGTGCCCTTCTATCGACGCGGACGAGCGGCGAGCGACGCGTCAGGCGATGTCGCGCGAGGTGTCGATCCCGACGCGGTCGCCGAGGTTGAGCTTGATCGTCTCGTCGAGTGCGTTCCCGCCGCGGAACTTCAGGACCGAGAGTGAGTTCTCGACGTCTCCGCCGGAGATCTCGGTGCGCAGGCGGAAGGTGACGTCCGCGATGTGGATCGTCGTGTCGCGGAGTTCGGGGACGTAGCCCCCGCGGAGGCCGTGGAGGACGGCGACGCTCCCCGTGTTGTGCATGTGGTTCTGGAGCTCGGAGAGGAAGGTCTCGTAGCGGGCGCGATCGCTCCGTTCGAGGGCGTCGACGGGATCGACGATGAGCGTCTCGCTCTCGCCGACGTTCCGGAAGAGCCGGCGCCCGTCGTCGAGCGGGGAGTCGCTCGCCAGGTAGCGGACGTCGGGGGTCTCCGGTGGGACGGCGGCGTCCTCGAAGGCGTCGACGACGGCGTCCTCGGTCCGGTCGGCGGTCAGGTAGAGGGTGTCGCGGGCGGCGGCGAACTCGTGGAGTAACAGCTCCCCTTGACTCGCCGGCGGCGACTCGTAGACGACGAGGCTCCCGGCCGGGAGCCCACCGCCGAGCTTCCGGTCGAGCACGTCGATTCCCGTGGGGAGCCGATCCGCCATGCTACTCAAATAGGGGCGATCGTATTGTTAAGCGTTCGGACCGATAACCCCCGCGACGCGGCCGTGAGCGACTGCCACGGCCACGTCGGTGAGCGGGTCACGGGCGGCGGGTACGGGCGCGGTGAGCGCCTCGACGACGCGCTCGATCCCGGTCACGTCGCCCGCGGTTGCGACGACGACGCACGCGACGACGGGTGTGCCGAGCGCCCGAGCGAGCGCGGCGCTCTTCAGCCCGTCTCGGACGGCGTCCCGGTCGGGGGTCGCGACCACGACGGCGGCGTCGGCGGCGGCGAGGGCCGCGCCGACGTCCGCGCCCGCGCCGGCGGCGGCGGTGTCGAGGATCACCGGCCGATCGGCCGGGAGCGCGTCGAGGTACGTTTCGGGGTCGGCATCGCCCCCGGCGAGCACGTCGACGCCGGGCGGGGCCGCCGCGGGTTCGGCGGCCGCATCGATGGGGACGCCGGCGGCGATGTCGGCGACGCCGCGCTCACCCGCGGTCCCCGCGTAGAGGTGGCAGTTCGGCATCCCGCGGTCGGCGTCGACGGCGAGCGGTCGACGGCGGCGGCGCACGTAGGCGTCCGCGAGGCAGAGCGCCGTCGTGGTCTTTCCGACGCCGCCCTTCCCGCCCGCGATGGCAAGCATGCCCACGGGTGGCGCCCCCATCCGATACAAAGGTTCGGGAGCTTCAAGGCGTCCCCGCGCGGGTGTAGTGACGATGCGCCACGACCACCTGCTGACCGCGAAACAGCTCTCGCGGGCGGACATCGAGGCGGTCTTAGCGCGCGCGCGGGAGTTCGCGGACGATCCCGCCGCGCACGCGGACCGGCACCCCGGCGCGCTGCTCGCGCTCTGCTTTTTCGAGCCGAGCACGCGGACGAAGATGAGCTTCGAGACCGCGGCGAAGCGCCTCGGCGGCGACGTCATCGACATGGGGGCGGTCGAGGACTCGTCGGTGAAGAAGGGCGAGTCGCTCGCGGACACCGCCCGCGTCGTCGAGGGGTACGCGGACGGGATCGTTCTCCGACACCCGAGTCAGGGCGCGGCGCGGATGGCGAGCGAGTTCGTCGACGTTCCGCTCGTGAACGCGGGCGACGGCGCGGGCCACCACCCGAGTCAGACGCTCCTCGATCTCTACACGATCGATGAGAACGCGGGTCTCGACGATCTCACGATCGGAGTCATGGGCGATCTGAAGTACGGGCGAACGGTCCACTCGCTCGCGCACGCGCTGACGAACTTCGACGTCCGTCAGCACTTCATCAGCCCGGAGAGCCTCCGGCTGCCGCGATCCGTCCGCTACGACCTCCACGAGGCCGGGGCGAACGTCCGCGAGCACGACGACCTCGACGCCGTCCTCCCCGAGCTCGACGTGCTCTACGTGACGCGGATCCAGCGCGAGCGCTTCCCGGACGAGGAGGAGTACGAGAAGGTGGCGGGCGAATACCGGATCGACGCGGAGACGCTCGGGGCCGCGTCGGACGACCTTGCCGTGATGCATCCGCTCCCGCGGATCGACGAGATCGACCCGGAGATCGACGCGTCGCCGAACGCGACCTACTTCGAGCAAGCGCACAACGGCGTCCCGGTGCGGATGGCGCTGCTCGATCTCCTGCTCCGAGAGGGGGGTGACGCGGAATGACGGGGACGGACACCGAACTCCGCATCTCGAAGATCCGCGACGGGACCGTCATCGACCACGTGCCGGCCGGCGAGGCCCTCCACGTTCTCGCCATCCTCGGTATCGATGGGAGCGGTGGCGAGGGCGTCAGCCTCGGGATGAACGTGCCGAGCGAGACGATGGGACACAAGGACATCGTGAAAGTCGAGGGCCGCGAGATGAGCCAGGCCGAACTCGACGTCCTCTCGCTCATCGCGCCCGACGCGACGGTCAACATCGTCCGGGAGTACGAGGTCGCGGAGAAGACCGAGATCGAACCCCCCGAGCAGGTCGCCGGGCTCCTCAGCTGTCCGAACCGCCACTGCATCACGAACGCCGGCGAGCCGGTCGAGACCCGTTTCGACGTCCTCGACGAGGGGGTCCGCTGTGCGTACTGCGAGACGATCGTCCGCGAGGAGATCACCGACCACCTCGCCGTCTGAGACGCCAGACCGGCGTCCCGAAAAGGTATAGTGGCCCGACGTGTAGCGAGTGGATATGCGCACGTCCATCAAGCTCGCCCTGGCACTGGTCCTGATCGTCCTCGTCTACAAGCTCGTCGCGGGTGGCGCACCCGAGGACGACATCGACCGTATCGACTGATCGGCGCCCGATCGGTACGCTCCTCGGCGGAACGAACGCTTTAGGCGGCCGGGTCCCCGATCCGTGTACATGTACGGTATCGTCACGCGGAACGCCGAGGAGATCGAGTGGTCGGAGTTCGACGTCGGATTCTACGAGGTCAAACGCGTCACCGGCCAGCACGGCGAACCCGTCGAGGGCGCCGTCAACCTCGTCTCCTGTTTCGCCGATACGGCGAGCGCCGCGACCGAGGACGACGCCGTCGCCGTCGATTCGTCGGGGCGGCCCGCGACGACGGACCACCCGGACCTCGATTCGGGGCACGTCTGCCCGAGCGACGAGGGGTACCGAAACGGACTCTACGAGGTGATCGAGGCGTGCACGCGCGCGAGCGGCGACGTCCGTCTCGACGAGGTCGGCTTTCCCGGCCCCGGTTTCTGTCACTGCGAGCGCTGCGAGGGGGCGTTCGCGGAGAGCGAGTACGACGAGTGGGCGGCGTGGCGTGCGTCGGTGCTCACGTCGTTCGTCGCGGGGGCGGCCGAGCGCGTCCCCGGCGATCTCTACCTCACGCTCCACCCCGACCCGTATCCGGGGCACCTGTTCGCGCGCTCGGGGATCGACCTCGAAGCGCTCGCCGCGCACGTCGACGAGTTCGTCGTCCCGCTCTACGACACGGCGTACGGGACGACGTACTGGCTGGAGAGCCTCGCCTCCGGCTTCGCGGACCGATTGACGGACCTCGACGCTCGCCTCGGCGTCGAGCTCTACGCGGTCGACCCCGACGTGGACGCGCTCGCGGCCGCGGCCGAGACGGTCGAAGCGCAGGCCGACGGCGTCTACTTCGGCTACCACTCGGGGAACGCCCGGGCGGTGTTGCGACGCTGGGACGCCGAGGCGCGAGACGGCGTCGAGTGGGGGTAGCGTGACAGCCTCGCGGGCGAGAGCGTCGAACCCGGGGCGACGCGACCAGCGAGTGCCGCGGACATCGTTCCCCCGAGACGTCCCGGGCGGCCCGAACGCGAGCGTCGATCGAAGCGAGGTGCTGTGGGGTCCGCGGCGTCGCAATACTCTCCGGGACCGGCGACGAGTGCGCGCGCGGTCGTAGGCGTCTGAGCGGCCCCGAACAGCGATACAGACCACTGATCCGGTCGACGAATCCCGTCGCGGCTTCGCGCGGTGATCGCCTGCTCTGAGGGGGTTTCCCGTCCCGAACGCGTACGGTGAGCCACAGAGAGATGGTGAGTTCGGCGACCCGCGCGGCGACGTTCGTTAGGAACCTCCGAGAGCTGCGGTACCGGGAGCTGCTGATGGCGTTCGCGGCGCTCGCCGTGTTCGCCGGGAGCGTCGTCCTCTTCCCGGGGACGGAGAGCGTGGCGAGGGGGATTCAGGGCGGTGTGACGCCCCTCCTGTTCGCGTTCCTACTCGTCGTCGCGGTGATCGCGGGCGCGGTGAAGGGCGCGGTCGGCTTCGGTTACGCGCTCATCACGACGCCGATATTCGCGTCCGTGATCGATCCGACGATGGCCGTCGTCGTGTTGGCGATCCCCCCGTGGATGATCAACGTCTTCCAGGTGGGCGAGACGAACACCGGCCTCGCCTACGTTAGACGCGAGTGGCAGCTCGTCGCGCTCGCGCTCGTCGGGAGCGTCGTCGGCGTCTACGTCCTCGCGTCGGTCTCGACGGGACCGCTCGTCCCGTTCGTTATCGGCGTGATCCTGCTCGGTTACGCGGCCTATCAGGTGGCGACGTCGTTCGTCGTCGTGGAGGGCGCGCACCACCCGGTGTTGCTCGGGCTCTTCGGGCTCTTGGAGGGGTTCTTCCTCGCGGTGGCGAACCTCGGGCCGCTCCTCCCCGCCTACCTCCACACGTTCGAGCGCGACCGCGAGCGCTACATCGGCGGGCTCTCAATGGTGTTCACGGTCGTCTTCACGGCGCGGATCGTCCAGATGGCGTTCTTCACTGACCTCCTGACGACGTATCGACTCTGGTTGGGCTGCGCGCTCGCGGTCGTGACGCTCGTCGGCCTGCTCGCCGGAACGGCGCTGCGCCGGGTCGGCTTCGACGAGCGTCGCTTCGACTGGGTCGTGACGGCGATGCTCGTCGTCATCAGCCTGAACATCCTCCGGAAGACGGGGCCGGCGGTCGCCCGTCGGCTCCTCGGGTCCTGAGGGGGAATCGGGGCGCTTTTGCGTGGCCCACACCGAACGCGGAGTATGAGCTTCGAAGAAGGCGATTCCGTGGTCCTCCACGACGAGCACAGCGAGTTCGACGGCGAGACCGGCGAGATCACGCAGAAGGTCGAGACGATGTTCGGCGACGCGAACTACACCGTCGCCTTCGAGGACGGACAGGAGCAGGGCGTCCCCGAGGACAACCTCGAAGCCGCCGGCGAGGACTAGTCGCACCGACCCCGAGAGTCGTACCCTTTTGCCGCTCGGGCGCGTCCGAACGCCCATGAGCGTCCCCTTCCACTACGTCGACCTGCGCACGTTCTGTTACGACACGGAGGACGAGGCGCGCGTCGAGCGCGCGCTCAGACACTTCCTCCCCGAGGAGTTCGAGGTCCAGCGCGCGGAGAGCACCGGACACAACGGCGATCGGATCGTGGTGCTGTCGGCCCGCGTCGAGAACGCGGACGGGATCCGCCACGTCCTCGACCGCCTGCGCGACGGCGCGGACGTCGACCGCCTGCGCGAGGAACTCGACCAGCGGGTGAACGAGAACTGCGCGTTCATGGCGCACCTCGACAAGCAGGCCGCGTTCGGCGGCGAGAGCCGACTCGGTGAGGGCATCTCCTTTCGCGCGAAGGTCGAGGCGTACCCGGCGACGCGCGAGGCCGCGGTGGAGAACGCCCGCGAGGCGCTCGCCTGACGCTTCAGGACGTCCACTCGCCACCGATGTCGTCGGCGATGTTCTCGCGCCACGTCTCGAAGGCGGCCGCGCAGTCGGGGTGCTCCTCGACGTGTTCGATGAAGCCCGCGCCGCCGTCGCGGACGGCGGCGCCGCACCACGGGCAACGCTCGGGGTCCTCCCAGTCGACGTCGGTCGGGTCGGCGTCTGTCACGTGGGAACGTTCGGCACGAACCGTCAAAACCGTAGCGGTGAGACCGCACCGCTTTAGCGCGCGCCGCGCGTCCCCGTCCGTATGTACGAGGCGGTCACCGCGACGCCGGACGGGGAGAGCACGGTCCGGCGTTTCGCCGCGACGGCGGCCCGACAGGGGTTCGACGGCGTCGTCGTCCGGAACACCGAAGAGGCCGACCCGGCGTTCGACGCGACAGCCGTCCGCGAGGCGCACGACGTCGACGTCGTGGACGCCGCGGAGATCGTCGCCGACGATCCGACCGGCGCCAGCGGGCCGCTCAGCGAAGCGCGTCGCGCGCACACCGTGCTCTGCGTGCGCGGCGGTACGCCGAAGCTCAACCGCTTCGCCGCCGAGGAGGAGCGCGTCGACGTCCTGACGAAGCCGATGGCGGGACGGGGCGACGTCAACCACGTCATCGCGCGGGCCGCGGCAGACCACGACGTCCGCGTGGAGTTCGACCTCGGGGACGTGTTGCGCGCGTCCGGCGGCCCGCGCGTGCAGGCGCTGCGCGGCCTCCGAAAGCTCCGCGAGCTCGTCGAGCAGTACGACGTCCCCTACGTCGTCTCGGGGTCGCCGAGGTCGCACCTCCAGATGCGCGCACCGCGGGAGCTCCGGGCGCTCGGCGAAGCGATCGGCTTCGATGCCGCGGCGATCGAGGCCGGCCTCGCGGAGTGGGGCGTCCTCGCCGAGCGGAACCGCCGGCGGCGCTCCGCCGACTTCATTGCGCCGGGGCTCGAACGCGGACGACATGACACGGAGCGCTGAGGGACGCGCGGGGAAACCGTGAAACACCTCCCGAAACACCTCCGCCCGCGCTGGCGCTACCTCCTCGTGGGGATCGAGACGTGGCCGAACGCCGACGTCTCCCGGCGGGACTTCCAGCGGAGCGTCTGGTTCGCCGCCCAGAACCTCCTCGGGGACGCCGCGAGCGCGGACGCCGACCTCCGCGTCCTCAGCTACGAGTTCGACGCCGGGGAGGGCGAGGCGGTCGTCCGCGCGCGCCGGGGGTACGTCTCGGAAGCGCGGGCGGCGCTCGCGTGCGTCGACGCCGTGCGCGACGACCCCGTAGGGGTCCGCGTACGGGGCGTCTCGGGCACGGTCCGTGCCGGTGAAGAAAGGTATTTAGGACGCGCGCGTGAAAATTCGGCAGAGGAAGCCGTCGTGTTCAGGAACGCCACCGCACAGGCCGTCAGCCGCGACGGCCTGGTCGACGTCACCGTCGACGGTGGGTTCGTGGGCGCGACTCGCGCTGATTTGGAGTGACACATCATGCAGGGACAAGCCCAACAGCAAGCGTACGACCGAGGTATCACTATCTTCTCACCCGACGGCCGACTCTATCAGGTCGAGTACGCGCGTGAGGCCGTCAAGCGCGGATCGGCCTCGATCGGCGTCCGCGCGAAGGACGGCGTGGTGCTCGTCGTCGACAAGCGCATCCGCTCGCCCCTGATGGAGGAGACGAGCGTCGAGAAGATCCACAAGGCCGACAACCACATCGGCATCGCGTCCGCGGGGCACGTCGCCGACGCCCGCCAGCTCATCGACTTCGCGCGCCGCGACTCGCAGGTCAACCGCGTGCGCTACGACGAGCCGATCGGCGTCGAGAGCCTCACGAAGGACATCACCGACCACATCCAGCAGTACACGCAGGTCGGCGGTGCGCGCCCGTTCGGCGTCGCGCTCCTCATCGGCGGCATCGAGGACGGCGAACCCCGTCTCTACGAGACCGATCCCTCGGGCACGCCCAACGAGTGGAAGGCGCTCGCTATCGGGTCGGGCCGCGACGACATCCAACAGCACCTCGAAGACGAGTACAGCGAGGACGTCGCACTGGAAGACGCCGTCGGCCTCGCACTCGCCGGCCTCGGCGAGGTCCACGAGGACGGCCTGACGCCTGAGGGGATCGGCGTCGCCACCGTGGACGCCGAATCCGGCTCGTTCATCGAGCTCACCAACGACGAGATCGAGGAGTACCTCGTCGAGAACGACCTCCTCGCTGAGGACGACGAGGGCGACGCGGACGCGGACGCGGACGAGCAGTCCGAATAACCCACCACACCTCCCCCGTTTTTTCAGACCGCGGAGTGGCGACGCTCTGAGACGAGACCACGAAACGGCCCCCGGTGGGCCCCAGTCTTCCGAGCGGCTTCAGTCCCCGTCGGAACGACTGGCACGCAACTGGAAACGAACGAATCTGAATATATCAATCTCCATATCCAGCGTGTCCCAGTTGTCACGGACGCTATTGAGGAGGAACAGCGACCCTCCAAACAGAGCTAGCAAAACCGCCAAAATCGAAAGCAAACCTACAGACATGTCTCTCGCTGGCGCAACTGCGCCAGCGGTCGACCGTTTGAACGCCCCTGTCATATCCGTACCGGAGGATGGAATCGCGCCGCTCACGACTCGCGGTTTCACCGCTCGCGTACTCGTGGCTCCTCCGGAACCACGTCTTCCCCGGAAAGGCCTTCAACCGTCCGCCGCAACTGTCGGACATGATTTCGCTCGACGAGGCCGTGACGGCCCGTTTGGAGTCGCACGGCGAGCGCTTCGAGGTGCTCGTCGACCCGGACGCCGCACTCGCCATCAAGCGCGGGGAGTTCGACGGCGAACTGGAGGACGTCATCGCCGCGCGCGACGTCTTCGAGAACGCCTCGCGGGGCGATCGGCCCGCGGAGGAGGACTTGGAGACCGTCTTCGGGACGACGGATCCGATGGAGATCATCCCCGAGGTCATCGAGCGGGGTGAGATCCAGATCACGGCCGAGCAACGCGAGGAGATGCAGGAGCGAAAGCGCAGACAGCTCGTCAACACCATCGCGCGCAACGCCGTGAACCCGCAGATGGACAACGCGCCCCACCCGCCGGAGCGCATCGAGTCCGCGCTCGAACAGGCGGGGTTCACGGTCGACCCGATGGAGCCCGTGGAGGCGCAGGTCGACGACGCGCTCGACGCGCTCCGGCCGGTCATCCCGATCCGCTTCGAGGAGGTGACGGTCGCGGTCAGCCTCCCCGCGGATTACGCGGGCTCCGGCCAGGCGCAGATCCGGGAGTTCGGCGAGCTCGAACGCGAGGAGTGGCAGTCGGACGGTTCGTGGGTCGGCGTCCTCACCTTCCCCGCGGGGATGCGAAACGAGCTCTACGACCTCGTCGCGGAGGTCACGAGCGGCGAGGGGGAGACGCGCGTCATCAAGGACAAGGACGACCTGCGAACGCGCTGATCGATCAACGAGGTGACCGATCGGCGCGCGATCGATCGAGGGAGCGTCACGGCGGCGAGAAAGGACACGGGTACGGTCGAGACCGCACGACGCGGCCGACGTTCCGGACTCGCGGATCGCGGACGTGCTCGGCCTACCCCTTTCGGAAGCCGACGAGGAACCCGCCGGTGAAGCCGGCGGAGATGGAGAGCGTCGAGAGGATCGACATCAGCCACGAGGGCGGCGTCGACGACGCGGCGTCTTGACCGGCGCTGAGGAGGCCGGCGCTGAGGCGGTCCCACTTCACGACGAGGATCCCGCGCGATTCGAGGAAGGCGAAGAGGGCGAGCTCGATGCCGATGAGGACGGCGATGAGCTTCGCGACCTTCTTCGCGGCGAACCCCGTGACGCCGCCGATGACGGCACCAGAGCCGAAGTGGAGCCCGAGTTGACCGGGATCGATACTGAGAGCCATACGGTCGCTGGGTCGCCTCGGGGCATCACTCTTGTGGAGCCGCGTCGTCTCCGATCGCCGCCCGTTCGGGGTCCGGGGGTCGCTCGGGCGGCGTCGCCCGTCGACCGTCGATCGAGAACGGGGGACGCGCGTCGCCCACTGTCGCGTCGAGTCGTCAGCGCTCGATGATCGTGCCGTTTGCCCCGACGGCGATAGCCGGTGTGCCGAGGACGAGCGCGTCGAGTTCCGTCTGGACGGGTCGCGTCGTCTCCCAACGCCCGAGCCATCTCGCCAGCGTCGCCCCCGCAGGGATGTCGCGTCCGGGACGGTGGAGCACGGTCCCGTCGGCCCCGACGGCGGAGACGCAGCCACACGAACCGATTTCGACGGCGGCGAGCGTCGCCTCGCAGGGATCGGCGTCGTCCCATCCGTCCGCCGTCTCGCTGTAGAGCGCGCCGCCGACGGCGTGCACCGTTCCGCCGGCGACGGTGACGCCGCGCAGCGTCGCGTCCGCGTCGTCGATTCCGATCCGGTCCCACGATGCCCCATCGCGCGTCTCGAAGACGTCCCCGTTCGAGTCGACCGCGACGACGCGTCCGTCGGCGGCCGTCGCGTCCCGAATCGCCGCCCCGCTTCCGGGCGTCGCGTGCGTCCAATCGCGCTCGCGCTCGCGCTCCCCGGTCGAGACGTGGACGTGCCCGGAGCTATCGGCGACGTAGACGCTCGTCCCGTCGCCCGGTTCGAGCGCGACGCTCGTGAACTGATTCGTCACGTCGTCCGGCGCGCGGTGGGTGGTGACGTCGCCCGTCGCGGCGTCGACGACCGCGAGCGCGCCGCTGGCGCCCGCGATCCAGACGCGCTCGCCGTCACTCGCGGCGGCGTGGAGGTTCGATCCGTTCCCGTCCGGGCCGTTCGCCGTGAGGACGCGCCACTCGCCCGCGTCGGGGGTGCGTTCGAGGATGACGCCGCCGCCGCCGACCGCGTACGTCCGATCGCCCGCGCGCGCGACGCCGTGGAGCGCCCGGTCGGTCGGCGAGTCCACCGGCTGCCAGTCGCGCCCCGATCCCGTTCCGGCGGCGCTCGCGGTTCCCGTCGTCCCCCACGCGAGCGCGGCTCCGGTCGCGGCACCGAGGACCCGTCGACGCGAGACGTCGACCATCGTGTCCGACGGTTCGGCCGGACCCGGTTTCAGCTTGGTGGCTGTCGAGCGCGCCACGCGTCCGGCATCCCGCGAGATCGTTTGGCGCTCGAAACCGACGCAACGCCTTTCGTGCCACCCGACGAAGTGCGGGTCATGGCACACGACACGTCGCGCGCCGTCCCGTGGCTCCCCGCGGCCGTCACCGGAGCCGTCGCCTTCGCTCTCGAGTTCCTCGTCGTCTACCTCTGGCAGGCGAACCGGGTGCGCGAGAACCTCGAAGGGCTCAACGCGATCATCGAACTCGTCGGCGGGCAGGCGATCCCCGCGTGGAAGGTCGTCGGCTGGCTCTTCTACAACGCGCACTTCGTCGACCTCACGCGCCCGGCGCTCGGCGGCGGGCGGGCGACGACGAACCTCATCGCGAGCGGCAACGCCCCCCAGTTGCTCTACGTCCTCCCGCCGCTGTTCCTCCTCGTCGCGGGCGTCGTCCTCGTCCGCTACGTCGGCCTCGCCGCGCCCCGCGACGGCGCGCTCTGCGGGACCGTCGTCTCGCTCGGCTACGCGATCCCGGCGTGGATCGGCGTCTTCGCCGTCCGGGTCACGACCGACGGCGCGTGGATGGGGCCCGCGGTCGCCCTCGGGCTCGTCCTCGCCGGCGTCGTCTACCCCGTCGCTTTCGGGGCCATCGGCGGCGCCCTCGCCGCGCTCACGAGCGACTGAGCCGGTCGAGGGTGTATCGGCACCTGTCGAACCCGCTCCGACACGCATTAGGTCACGTATCGGGTTGAGGGGCGTATGGATTCGGACGCGCGCGCCGGCCTCGCGGAGCGTATCGCGGGCGAGATCACGCTCAGCGACGATCCCGGCGCGACACTGCGCAAGTGGCGCACCGACTTCGACGTCTCGCAGACCGAGCTGGCCGACCAGCTCGACGTCTCCTCCTCCGTCATCTCCGACTACGAGAGCGGACGCCGTGAGAGCCCGGGGATCGGTCTCGTCTCCCGGCTCGTCGTCGCCCTCCTCGACATCGACGAGCGCCGTGGCGGCGATCGGATCCGGCAGTACGCCCGCGTCCTCTCCGCGGGCTTCGAGAGCGACGTCGTCCTCGACCTCCGCGAGTATCCGGCGACCGTCCCGCTCGCGGACGTCTACGACGCCATCGGCGCGACCGAGATCGTCTCCGGCGATCGCGACCGCGTGAGCGGACACACCATCATCGACAGCATCAAGGCCATCACTCGACTCACCAGCGACGAGTTCTACCGGCTCTACGGCCAGTCGACGAACCGCATTCTCGGCTTCACCGGCGTCACGCGCGGCGAGTCGCCGCTCGTCGCGCTCCGCGTCGTCAACCCGACGCCGAACGCCGTTCTCCTCCACGGGCTGGACGAGGCGGACCTCTGGGAGCACGCCCCGCGACTCGCCCAGCGCGACGGGTTCTCCCTCGCCGTCTGTACCACCCCGGTCGACGAGATGCTCGACGCGCTCCGCTCGATCGCCGACTAAGCGTCGAGCGCGCCGTCGTTCCGACCGGCGCTCGGCGCGTCTCGGTTCCGGTTCCGTTCCGCGCCACGCTTCCGCCCGCTCGTTCTCACGCGGTCTCGTCAGCCCACGCGATCGCGTCAACCGCGTCAGTCCACGTATCGGTACGTCCGCTCGTTCATCGGCCCCCAGCCGTCGAAGACGAACTCGTCCTCGGGGGTGGTGAACGCCGCCATCTCGGACTGCTTCGCGTGGTTGTGACGGTCGTGGACCCGCTCGTACTCCGAGAACGTGAGGTCGTACCGAGCCCCGAGGCGATCGAAGATCGAGAGCGCGTCGATCTCCTCGCGCCACCCCTCGCGGACCGTCTCGGCGTGCACCTCCGCCTGCGCGCCCGACCCGTAGGAGGCGACGAGCAGTTCCTCGTCCGCGAGGTCGCGCCCGCTCTGCGCGGCGTGGCGGAGCGCCGAGAGGCGTGCGAGGTGGACCGACCCCGTGTACCAGTTGCCGACGCGCTCGCTGAGCGCCAGCGTCGGCTGGATGCGCGCGTCGTACCACTCGCGGTACTCCGGACGCTCTTTCAGCGCGTCCGTGTAGTCGCTGACGGCGTCCTCGAACGCGCCCTCGTCGTCGAACGCCTCGCGGCGCGGCTGGCGACCGATGTCCGCGGCGAGGGCGTCCTCGACGTCCGTCCCGCGGATCGTGTGTCGGTACGCCAAGAGCGCGGCCTTGCGTACCATCCCCGGATACGGCGTGTGGAACGGCGCGTACGCGTAGTCGTCGGGCTCGACGCGGCCCGCGACGCTCTCGAAGTCCTCCAGCGCCTCGCGCATCCGCGCGAGATAGACCTTGATCGAGCGCTTCCCGTCGACGCTCGGGAACTGCTGATTGGGCTTCAGGAAGTCCGTCTCGTCGGCCGACCCGTACCCCTGTTCGACGGAGAGCGCGACGAGCGAGGGGTCCTCGGTGACCCACATCGCCACCGCGCCCGCGCCCTGCGTCGCCTCGCCCGCGTCGCCGCGCTCGTAGAGGGCGGTGTCGCTCGCGATCACGAGCGCGCCCCGCCCCCGGTGTCGCCCCGCGCGGATCCAGTTGCACGCGTCGTCCAGACTCTGGGTGCCCGCGATGCAGGCGAACTTCCGCTCGCCCTTGTTCGCGTGGTGGAAGTCGCCCTCGTACACCTGTTCGAGGCAGCCCGCGATGTAGGTGGAGACGGGCTTCGAGTTGTCGAACGCGGACTCGGTGGCGACGTCGATCCGGCCGACGTCGTCGGGAGCGAGTCCCTTACGTTCCATCAGTCGGTACGCGGCGTTCGCGCCCATCGTCACGATGTCCTCGTGGGCGTCGGGGAACGAACTCTCGCGGAGCCCCAATCCCTTCGTGTACTTCGCCGGATCGTCGCCCTGCTCCGGGGCGAACGTCTCGGCGAGGTCGAGCGACAACTTACCGGTCCAGACCTCGACCGCGTCGATGCCGACGGCTGTCATGGGCTGTCATTCACGAAACTGGCGTATGTGTCTGTCGATAGGTGCTTCGACGGGTGACGAACGCCGCGGACGCTACGACGCGTAGACGTCGCTTCGTGACGGGGACACGGTCACGCCGTCGCCGCAGAGCAGCCGCTGCCACGACGCCGTCGCGCTCGTCCCCGCGGCCACCGGGAACGCGGTCGGAACGGAGACGCGCACGGGCCCCCGCGCGATCAGTCCGCCCTGCGGCGTGCTCACCGGCGCGGGATCGAGCGCGACGCTCCCGACGCCTTCTCCGCGTAGTCGCCGCGTAGGACGACGATCTCCGAGCGCCCCGAGAAGTTCTCCGTCGCCAACCGTCCGGTCGCCGGCGGCGGGTTCCGCCCGTTCGTCTGACCGGGATAGCGCGTCCCGAGCGTCACCGGGACGGGCCGGGCCGGGCGTCGCCCGACCACGACGTCCGCAGGATCGCGTTTCGCACCTCGACGAGCTGATTCTGGACGGTCTGGCTGTGCCGGAACGCCGCCCGCGCGTTCGACGCCGGCACGACCTGCGCCTGATAGAGCGACAGCGCGATCACGAGCATCCCGAACAACAGTATCGCCGATCAACCCGGCGACCGTGCGCTCGTCGCTCATGCCGTCGCGTTAGTCGGCAGAGAGCCTAAAGGGTACGGTGAATACGAAGGACCGTCTGGTCGGAGGCCAAGTGATTAGTGATTCCTGGGCTCAATGATGCCGATAGAATCGGGTTATTCACACCTGATTCGGAGGTGAGAGACCCTCAATATGCACCGTTCTGGAACGAGAGCGTTTGCGTCGATCCGTCGGAGAACGTGAACGTGATTCGGACAGGCTCGTTCTGCACGTCAACCGGTTCGACCCTGTCGTTACCTTGTCCGGGATTACCCCAAGGGGGCCAGCCGTTTCCTTGTCCGGTACCACTTGGCTTCTGGAACCGTTGTAGACGTACGACGGTTTCTTCGCTCGCCTCGATCGTTGCATCGCTCGTCAGCGAGACGGTTTCGCCGAGAGGATAGTAGGTGAGGTCGTTGTTCGCTGTGTTATCGTCGTTGGCGTCGTAGTAGCCATCTCCGATGTGTATTTCCGGCTGCCCACTACTCTGATCCTGAAGCCGAGTCGCATCGCTCGACGGGAGGGAAACGCTGATCTTCGTGATTGTGGCGGCTTCAGACGCAGTCATCGTAAATTGAATCGTACTTCCTCCGTTGTACGGCCCGGCGTCGCCGTTGTAAATTAACGTCTCTCTATCGTTGGGATCGTTATTTTCGTCATCACTCGTACTGCTGGGAACGGTCACCGTGAAGTTCGTCCGCTGCACTCGTGGGCCGTCGGTCCCGTTCGGCCCGAACGAGACGTTCACACTGTACGTACCGCTCGTTTCCGGAGCCGTGTAGTCGAATCTCGCTTTTCCGTTCCTGTTTGTAATCTGGCTCGTATCTTGGATCTCTCCGCCATCTGTACTCGCGTTTATTATCATTCCCGCGTAAGGATTGAGGTACTGGTCGTGCGCCTGTACACTGAGGCTGATGGTCTCACCGCTGGACACCCGCAACGCTTGCGCCGATTCCCGCGTGACGTACGCCGGCTCGCTCGTCGCTTCACCCCCCACACTCACGGCCCCGATTCGGAGGGTCGCGTTCGTCGCCGAGACGTTCACACGGCCGTCACCTCCAAGTTCGCTCCGCGGGAGCAGGTCGCTCCACGTCGTACCCGTCCCGCTCACCGGGTAGCGCGTCGGGAGCGAGACGTTCAACGAGCCGTTCACGTAGGTGCCGCCGCTCGGCCTGCTCACCGACTCGGGATCGACCGTCGCGCTTCCGATCCCGGTCTCGCCGTAGTCGCCCTGGAGGACGACGAGCGAGACGCGATCGCCCGACGCCGAGACGAGCGAGTCGTTCGTGAGCGGGAGGGAGCGCGGATCGCCGCCGCTCGTGAAGGTGTTGTAGAGGAGGGTGTTCTCGTAGACGGTCGTCGGCGCGTTCCGGTACTCGTTGTAGTCCGGCGTGTAGACGAGCGCGCTCGTCGGGTAGGTGAGAGTGTGGCCCTTACTCTGCAAGTACGCTTGTAACCCCTCCGGCCCGCTCGCCGCGCGAACGTTCGTGACCGTGACGTTCCCCAACTCCGCCGTCGCTAATTGGCCCGTCGCGGGCGGCGGATTGACCGCGACGGTCCGGCTGGGGTAGCGTGTACCGAGCGTCACCGAGGTCGGCTGGCTGTTCCCCGACCACGCCGTTCGGAGGATCGCGTTTCGGACGTCCTCCAGTTGGTTTTGGACCTGCTGGCTGTGTTCGAACTCCGCGCGTTGGTTCTCGCTTGGAACGACCTGGGCCTGATAGAGGGAGAGGGAGATGACGAGGATGCCGAACAGTAACACCGCGCCGATGAGTCCGGCGACGGCCCTCCGATCGCTCATTGGCACGGCTTTCGGCCGGCGTAGTCGTAAACCCGGCGGTTACGCCGACTCCTCGTCGTCCTCGATGACCTCCGGGTCGGCGAGGGCGCTCTGGAGGCTGTCGAGTCCGCTCAGCCAGTCCGTCAGCGGGCCGTACTCCAGTTCCTCCGTGATGGAGAGGTCGATCTCGTCGCCCTCGAAGAGGCGCGACCCCGCGCCCGCAACGAGATCGAGTGCGCGATCGAACTCCTCGTCCTGCTCGGCGGCCGCGGCCGCCTCGACGTACTCCTGGACGCTGGCGTCCTCCGCGGCGCCGTTGGAGACGTAGACGTCCGCAGAGTAGAAGACGGCGACGAGGCTCGTCTGGACGCCCTCGACGAGCATCCGCTTGTCCTCGTCGTCGAACTCGGGTTCGGCGAGGACGACCTCGCGGATGGATTCGAGTTCCGCGACCGCCTCGTCCTGCGTGATCTCGTCGTCCTGGTGGGCGGAGACGATCTTCGCCACGGCGATGGCGACGTCGTCTTGGAGGTTGTAGAGCAGGCGCGCGGAGTCCTCGTCCTCGGGATCGAGGTCCTCGTCGCGGAGTCGATCGAGCCAGTTTTGCCAGCGTTCGGCGGAGTAGAACTCCTCCTCGGTGTCGCTCATACCCCATACGTCCGGAGCGCGGGACAAATGCCTTTCCTATGCGCGACGGCGCGTCACGCGCTCGCACGCCCGCCTCGCGCCGTCAGTCGAGCGTCGCGGTGGTGTCGATGCCGTAAACCGCGTCGGGCGTCTCGACGTGCGCCCGGCGCACCGCCGCATCGTCGCCGCGCTCCTGGAGCCACGCTACCCGCCGGGGCACCGTCTTCGGCCCCATCACCGCGCCCGGCCGGTCGGCGTCGTCCACGTAGTCCGTCTCCATCAAGAACGGCTCGTCCGACGCGACCGCCTCGTTCAGGTACTCCTTCTCGCACATCACGCTCTTCGTCACGCCCGCGAGCGTCCCGCTCGCGTAGTGTTTCACGACGCGTTCTGGCGGCACGCCGGCCGCCTCCGCCCACGCCGCGACGTCCGTCAGATCCTCCGTGGCCTCGGTGTGCAACTGGAGGGCGACGCCCGTCTCCGCCGCGCAGTCGAGGGCGTGGCGCAGCACGCGGTTCGAGGCGTCCCACACCTCGTCGCTCACCTCGTAGTGTGGGCGCCCGGACTTCAGCGCGACCGCCTCGCCGTCGGCGGCGTACTCCGCGGCGACGTCGAGGCCCGCGCACAGCAGTTCGGCGGCCTCGTCGGGCGCGAAGCCGCGCTCGTCGACGAGCCGCGAGAGCAGTCCGGGATGCACCCCGAGGACGGGCCACGCCCGCCCGCGGAGTTCCGCGGTGGCGTCCGCGACGATCCCGAGGGTCTCCTCGAAGACCGGCCGGAAGTCCGCGCCGACGTCCGCCTCGACGCCGAGGTGCCACGAGGGCTTGTTCACGACGAGCAGGTGCGTACCGCCCGCTCGCGCGAACTCCCGGACGGCGTCGATGCCGCGCGCGCCGTCGCGGTCGAGGTGCAGGTGGTCGTCGAGGACGGGGGTCCCTAGATCGCGCATACCGATGGTCGGGGTTCCACGAGGAAAAACCCGACCCGTTCGGCCGCTCGACGCTCCGGATCGCGTCGTCGCTCGCGTCATCGGCCGCGTCGCCGCTCGGGGCGTCGGACCTACTCCCCGCCCGGTTCTTCGAGGACGAGCGCGTCGTCCGCGGCGTTTCGCAGGGCGTCCGAGCGGCCGTGTTCGCCCGGCGCGATTGCGAGCGTCCCGACGCCGTTCTCCCCGGCCTTCTCCAGGACGGGCTTGAAGTCGGTGTCGCGCGAGGCGATGGCGAGCAGGTCGACGTGCTCGCTCAGGACGAGTTCGGTCGCGTCGACGGCGAGTTTCACGTCCACGTCACCGCTCGTGACGCGGACGTCGTAGCCGCGCGCCTCGCCCGCCTGGATGAGGCCGGGCGTCGCGTGTTCGTCGAGGTAGAGCCGCGAGACGACGAGCCGTCCCTCCTCGCGGGCCGCGTGCAGTACGTCGTCCAAGTCGACGTCGAACTCGTCGCGCAGGACGTTCGGGCCGTCGACGAAGAGCGCGACGCCCGCCTCGCCGCCCGTCAGGGCGTCACGGAGCCGTTCCATACCGCTCACTGGGCGGCCCGCGAGTAAAGCGGTGGCGAAAGCCCGCTCCGAGCACGACGACGCGTGTCCCGTACCGTCCGAGGGACGGACGCGCCGTGGCGTTACGGCTGTCCCTGGCCGGTCGGACGCACCATGAGCTCGTTGACGCTCACGTGTTCGGGCTGATCGGTCGCGTAGACGATGGCGCGCGCGATGTCCGCGGGCTGGAGGACGTCCATCTCCGCGAGCATCTCCTCGGTGTGGTCCTGGATGTCCTCGTCGGGGATGTGATCGGCGAGCTCGGTCTCGACGAATCCGGGTTCGATCAGCGTCGTCCGCAGGCCGTTGTCGGCCTCCTCCTGGCGGAGCCCCTCGGTGAAGGCGTTGACGCCGAACTTCGTGGCGCTGTATCCACTCGACGTCTCGCCCGCGACGCGGCCCGCGACCGACGAGACGTTGATCACGTGGCCGCCCTCGCGGAGGTGCGGGAGCGCCTCCTTCGTGGCGTTCATCAGCCCGATGAGGTTCACCTCGATCATCGTCCGCCAGTTCGACGGGTCGGCGTCCGCGACGGCTTCGAGGAGCATCACGCCCGCGTTGTTCACGAGGACGTCGAGCCCGCCGAGCTCGTCGACGGTGTCGGCGACCATGCGAACGACCTCGTCGCGCTCGCTGACGTCCGCGGGGACGACGAGCGCCTCGCTGCCCGTCGCCTCGACGCGGTCCGCGACCTCTCGAAGGCGCCCCTCGCGGCGCGCGGCGAGCGCGACGTCCGCGCCGGCCTCGGCGAGCTGGACGGCGGTCTCCGCACCGATCCCCGACGATGCACCCGTGACGAGCGCGACGCTGTCGTCTTCGATCATACCTCATCTATGCGCCCCGTCCCCATTGTGCTCCGGGGAATCGGCACGTCGCGCCGCGGCCACCGGGGGTCGGGCGCGATCCGAGGGGGTGAAACCCGACGAGCCCGTTCGGGGAGACGAATGGCGCAACGCTTCCGCTGGACGCACACGCTCGCCGACGGCCGCGACGCCACGGTTTCGCGCGTCGCCGGGGCGCACGAGAGCGGCGACGACGCGCGCCGGCGCTACGACTGCCGACTACCCAGCGACGTCACGGCGTCGACGCCCGACGAGCGCGTGCGCATGACGCGCGAGGACGGGGACGGCGACGATCGCCTCATCGTCGTCGTGCCCGACGGCGCGGGCGTCGTCCGCCTCCGACTGACCGCCGAGGACGGCCGGAGCGCGATCCCCCTCCTCGGCCCGACGCTCGGCGCCGCCCTGACCGACGCCCTCCGCGGCGACGGTGACGCCGCGCGCTCGCTCGTCGCGGCCCGTGGAACCGCCGTCGCCGCCGTCCACGCCTGCGCGCACGCCCTCGACACCGAGGGGATCGTCGCGCTCGTCGACGCGCTCGCCGACGCGAGCGGGACGGCCTCCGACGAGCTGCACGCCCGCCGATACGCGCTCTGTCGCGCCGCCGCGCGCGGTACCAACGGCCTCGCGGTCACCGGTCCCGAAGCCTTCGAGGCGCTCGTCGACGGCCTCGATTCGGCGGCCGAGATCGGCGAGGTGGACGCGCTCGACGCCCTCGGTGATCTGGTCGCGGTCCACGGCCTCGACACCGTCCGGGCCCTCGGCTACGACCTCGTCCGACTCGCGCACCGCGGCGACGGCCGCTTCCGAGCGTACTGGCTCGCCGCGCTCGCCCGCGACCGCGGGATCGACGACGCCCGCGACGTCGCGGGGGCGCACGAGAGCGGCGACGACGACTACGCTCGGCTGAAGGACCGAGCGGTCACCGCCGAGTACCGCGAACGCGGTGCGGCGTGGCGCGCGCTCTGCGGCCCCGCGAGCCGCCGCTCGCGGGAGACCTTCCGGTACGTGCTCGCCAACGCCTGTTACTGGACGGGCGAGACCGGCAGAACGGACGCCCGCGCGGACGAGCTCTGCTACGAGGGTGCGCTCGCCGCCGTCCCCGCCGACCTCGACTGGATCCGCGTCCGCGCGCGCTACGAGCGAGCGCGCGCCGTCGGCCACCGCCACCAGAGCGCGACGAACCACGCGCTCGCCATCGCAGCCTTCGAGCGCGCCCGCGACGTCGCCGCGTCCTGCCCGGACGACGACGTGGCGCCCTGGGACCCGCTCTACAGTCGGACGGTCGTGGCGTCGAACGCGCGTTCGGCCGCGGGCGACCACGCCGGGGCCGTCGGGGTGTTGGAGGACGGTCTCGACGCGCTCGCGGCGTACGACATCCCGGAGACGCGCGCCGACGAGATCCGACATCACCTCCGCGGTCAGCGTCACGAGCGCCTCGCGCTCCTCGCCCGCCGCGAGGACGACGGGGCGGTGGAGACGCACCTCGACGCCGCCGTCGAACACTACGAGGCCGCGGATCTCGATCGCTCGCGCGACCGCGTCGCCGCGAAGCGCGACGACGCCGCGAACGAGGACGCGACCGACCGCGCGCGACGGGCGGCGCGTTCGGCGGGCGGCGCCGGTCCGGCACCGCGTCCCCCGAGCGACGACACCGGCCCGTCGCTCGCCGACATCCCGGACCTCCACGACTCCCTCACGGCGAGCGACCCGAACGCCGTCGGGAGCGCGGACCCCGGCGTCGTCGAGCGCGGACCGCGGGATCCCGAGTACTAGGCTCTCCGTCACGCGGCGCGCGGCCCGCGACACGGCGACCGATACCGGCGGTACTCTCGGAGAGGGAGACGACTATACCGATCGATACCCTCCGGTTACGCCGATGACGGACGCTGACGACACGGGCACTGTCCCGTCACGATTGAGTCGCCTCCTCTTTGCGAGCGGTCTCGCGATCCTCGCCATCCGGAACCTCACCAACCTCGACGGTCGCATCGCCTACGCGGACGCGAAGGGCGTCCCGGCCCCCGACAAGCTCGTCCCCGCGGCGAGCGCGCTCCTCCTCGGCGGGAGCGCGAGCATCGGCTTCTGGAAGCTCCCCCGGCTCGCCGCCGCCAGCATCGCCGGGTTCTTCCTCGGCGTCACGCCGGTCATGCACGACTTCTGGAACGTCGATGAGGAGTCGCGCGGCGAGGAGCTCACGTCGTTCCTGCAGAACCTCACGCTGCTCGGCGCGGCCATCGCGTTCTACGAGCACGCCACGCGGGACTGACGCGCGAGCGCGAAAAACGGTCCTTCTTACGCCGTCGACGAGTCGATGTCGCCGTTCACGCGGACGAACCCGTAGTCGCACTCCGGGCAGTACCACTTCGTCTTCAGCCCGAGGTGGAGGTTGGTCGCCGCCGCGCGGTAGAACGTCTGCTCCTCCTCGCACTCCGGACAGTCGTGATCGAGCTCCGTGGCCATGCCTCCGGGTCGACGCGCGAGGGTGTTTAACGTATCGGGACCGAGCGCGCTACACCGGTAGCGTCGCCTGCCGCGAGCCGTCGAGTGCGCCCTCGTGTTCGAGCAGGCGCCGCTTCACCCCGAGCGCGTCCGGGTGGTCGATCGAGAACCCCCCGAGACCGTCCGCCGCGACGACGCGATGGCACGGGACGACGATCGGGACGGCGTTGCGCCCGCAGGCCTGCCCGACCGCGACCGCCGCGCTATCGAGCGTCGCCGCGAGGTCGCCGTACGTCCGTGTCTCCCCGTACGGGATCGCCGCCATCGCGGCCATCACCTCGCCCGTGAACCCCTCGGCGTAAGTCACGCCGACGTCGAACGCCGTTCGCCCCCCGCGTTCGTACGACGCGAGCTGTGCGCGGAGCGACGACTCCGCGACGTCCAGCGGGCTCGTGTCGATGTCGAACGTCGCCCCGAACGCGCTGTATCGCACGCCTCTATCGAGGAGAGACGGACGCATAAAGGCACTCGCCGCACCGAGCGGGCGTGGGCGTGCGACGCCGCGGACGACGCACAGGCGGGACCTTCTTTGCCCCGCGACACGCACACGTCGGCGTGAGTATCACGCTCTACGCGCTGGAGGGGTGTCCCTACTGCGAGCGGGTGCACGACGCCCTCGACGCGAACGACATCGACTACGAGACGGTGTGGACGGCGGCCCTGCACTCCGAGCGCGACGCGGTCAAGCGAATCAGCGGCCAGCGGGCCGTCCCCGTCCTCGTCGACGACGAACGCGGCGTCACGATGCCCGAATCCGAGAACATCTGTACGTACGTCGAACGAACGCTCGCGGACGCCGAGGCGGGGACGTGACCATCTACACCGGCCGCGGCGACGAAGGCCGCACCGACCTCCGCGGAGCGGAACGCGTCTCCAAGACGAACCCCCGGATCGAGGCCTACGGCACCGTCGACGAGGTGAACAGCCTCCTCGGCGTCGCGCTCCCGACGGGCTACGACGACGTCGATCGCGCCCTCCACGACGCACAGCATCACCTCCACGTCGCGCAGGCCGACCTCGCCAATCCCGACCCCGACGAGGACCCTCGAATCACCGACGCACACGTCGAGACCGTCGAGGGCTGGATCGACGACGCCGACGACGAACTCGAGCCGCTCACCAACTTCGTCCTCCCCGGAGGGAGCGAGTCCGGCGCGTCCCTTCATCACGCTCGCTCGGTCGCCCGGCGCGCCGAACGCCGCGCCGTCGCGCTCGCCGAGGACGAGGCGATCAACGAGACCGTCGTCGTCTACCTCAACCGCCTCTCGGACGCGCTGTTCACGCTCGCCAGACTCCTCAACGCCCGCAACGGCGTCCCCGAAGACGAACCCACGTACTGACACGGTGTGTGGGACCGCGTCGGCGCTCGGGGTCGAATAAGCAGCCTTAAGTCCGCCCTGCCGCTACCACGTCGTGCGGGTCGGTGGTCTAGTCCGGTTATGACGGCTCCTTCACACGGAGCAGGCCGGCGGTTCGAATCCGCCCCGACCCACTCGGTTCCTTGCCGCTCGTGAAGGGGGTCGCGGTTCCGACTCACCCTCTGATCGGATCGTGTTTCGTTCGGTAGCCCCACGCTTCGCGTTCGACGTCACTGACGCGGTAGAGGCGGATGTCGCGTTCGCGTTTGGTCTTCACGGGGACGTCGTAGTGGGTGGCGTCGTAGTCGAAGGCGGCGTCGCTCTCGCGGACGAACTCGCGGTGGCGCTCCAGTCGGTCGCGGGCGACGTCAGCGCTGAACGTTTCGACGTCGGCGGCGCGCTTCGCGAACCCCTCGACGAGGCCGTCGTCGAGTTCGTAGCCGACGGAGTGGCGCGCGGCGGCCATCGCGGCGAGCGTCGTCGTGCCGGTCCCCCAGAAGGGATCGAGGACGGTGTCGCCCCGGACGCTGAACATATTGATGAGCCGATACGGGATCTCGAAGGGGTAGGCGGCGGAGCGCTCGCGCTCGCCGCGTGCGGCGGGAAGCGACTGTCGGCGGCCCCGGACGTCGGTCCAGACGTCGCTGAACCAACGATTGCGTTCCTCCCAGAAGTACGCGGCGGCGTAGCGGTCGGGGTCGTGGGGCGGGAAATCCCGGGGTTCGGGGCCGTTGCGGAGGACGAGCACGTGTTCGTGCTCGAGGGTGACGTAGGCGTTGGGTGGGAGGGTCCCGCTCCCCATGAACTTCGCGGCGGTGTTGGTGGGTTTGCGCCAGAGGACCCCCGGGAGGGGATGGAAGCCGCGCTCGGCGAACGCGTCGGCGACGCGAGCGTGGTTGCGGTAGACCCGGTAGTTCTCGACGGTTCGAGTCGCGTCGCCGACGTCGAGGCACGCGAGCCCGCCGGGGGCGAGGACGCGCGCGATCTCGTCCCAGACGTCGTCGAGAATCCGGTGCATCGCGTCGTAGGCGCGCTGACCGTCGCCGGCGTCGAGCGCGTCGCCGACGGCGGGATCGAGATCGCAGAAGAGGTCGTCCCACATCTCGACCATCGGGTAGGGCGGGGAGGTGACGACGAGATCGACGCTGTCGTCGTCGAGGGCGCCGAGGTCCCGCGCGTCGGCCGCGACGACGCGATGGGTAGTCTCCATGCGAGAGCGTATCACCTCGATGGATTAACGGTTCTGATGCGTCGCTAGCGGCGCGCGCCCGGTTCGGGTTTCTCCCGGTCGAGCACGCCGAGGACGTCACGGAGGAGCCAGAGGACGACGAGATAGCCGACGACGGCGCCGATGGCGGCGATGCCGACGAGGCTGGCGATCGACCCGTAGAAAAACAGGGGGTACGCGGTCGCGGGATCGCTCGCGCGGAGCGCGACGCCGGCGCCGGCGAGGGCGAAGCCGACGAGCCAGAAGAGGCTCCCGACGGTGCTGACGACGGCGAGCGCCGGGTGAGCGAATCGGTAGAAGAATCCGGGGAGACGCCCCGCAGTGGTGTCGGCCGGCATGAGCGAGCGTGGGGACGGGGACACCTTTAACTTCCCGGGTCGGTGCGGCCCGAGGCGTGTCGTCCCCGGTCGGTCGAGACGAAACGCCCGATGCGAGGGGAGCGACCGGCCGGCAGAGCGGAGAAACCGAACGCGAAAACGGAGAACGGCCGGCGGGTGCGCCGCGTCGCTTACAGCAGATCTTCGACGTCGTCGGCGACTTCCTCGGGGGTGTCACCCACGGGAACGCCGGCGTCGTTGAGCGCGTCGATCTTGGACGCGGCGGTTCCCGTCCCGGAGCCGGAGACGATGGCGCCGGCGTGCCCCATGCGCTTGCCTGGGGGCGCGGTGCGGCCGGCGATGAAGCCCGCGACGGGCGTGTCCATGTGCTCGGCGATGTACGCGGCGGCCTCCTCCTCGTCCTCGCCGCCGATTTCGCCGCACATGACCACGGCGTCGGTGTCGGGGTCGTTCTCGAAGAGTTCGAGCGCGTCGATGAACGACGTGCCGATGATGGGGTCGCCGCCGATGCCGATGGCGGTCGTCTGCCCGATGCCGCGCTGGGTGAGCGAGTCGACGACCTGGTAGGTGAGGGTGCCGGAGCGCGAGACGAGACCGACGTTCCCCTCGGAGAAGATGTTCCCCGGGAGGATGCCGAGTTTCGACTCGCCGGGCGTGATGATGCCGGGGCAGTTCGGGCCCTGTAGGCGCGTGTCGACCTCATCGAGGCGCTTGTTGACCTTCGCCATGTCCTGTGTCGGGATGCCCTCCGTGATGGCGACGACGAGGTCGAGGTCCGTGTCGAGGGCCTCGAAGATGGCGTCCGCGGCGAACGCGGGCGGGACGAAGACGACCGAGGCGTCGGCGTCCTCCGCTTCGACGGCTTCCTCCACGGTGTCATAGACCGGGACGCCGGCGACCTCCTGACCGCCTTTGCCGGGCGACGTGCCGGCGACGACGTTCGTCCCGTACTCGATCATCTGTTCGGTGTGGAACTTACCCTCGCCGCCCGTGATACCCTGCACGACGACGCGGGTGTCTTCGTCGACTAGAATGCTCATTGTTCGTCCTCCGCGTATTCGACGGTCCGCTGGACCGCCCCTTCGAGCGTCTCTTCGACCGTGACGAGCTCGTCGTTGAGGATCTCACGGCCCTCTTCGGCGTTCGTTCCGGCGAGTCGGACGACGACCGGTTTCGGGATCTCGTCGAACTGGCCGAGGGCCTCGTTGATGCCCTTGGCGACCTCGTCGCCACGCGTGATGCCGCCAAAGATGTTGAAGACGACCGCGTCGACGTTGTCGTCGCTGAACACCATGTCGAGGGCGTTCACGACGCGCTCGGCCTTCGCGCCGCCGCCGATGTCGAGGAAGTTCGCGGGCTTCCCGCCGTAGTAGTCGACGAGGTCGAGCGTCGTCATGACGAGGCCGGCGCCGTTGCCGATGATGCCGACGTTCCCGTCCAAGCGGACGTAGTCGAAGCCGTACTCGTTGGCCTTGGCTTCGAGGGCGTCCTCCGCGGCCTCGTCCTCCATCTCGGCGAGGTCGGGGTGACGGAAGAGCGCGTCGTCGTCGACGTTGAGGACGGCGTCGGCCGCGATGACCTCGTCGTCCTCCGTGATCATCAGGGGGTTGATCTCGGCGTCGCTCGCGTCGTTGTTCTCCCAGAGGTCGTAGAGCGTCGTGAGGACGCTCGCGACGTCGCGTGCGACCGCCTTCGGGACGCCCGCGTCGTAGACGGCCTTCCGGGCCTGATAGGGGTGCATCCCGAACGCGGGGTCGATGTGCTCGCGGGCGATGGCCTCGGGGTTCTCCGCGGCCACCTCCTCGATGTTCACGCCGCCCTGCGTGGATACCATGGCGACGGGCTTGCCCTCGCCGCGATCCATCGTGATCCCGACGTAGAGCTCGTTCTTGAAGTCGACCGCCCCCTCAACGAGGACCTTGTCGACGTGGTAGCCCTTGAGGTCCATGCCAAGGATCGCGTCGGCGGCCTCGCGGGCCTCCTCGGCGTTCTCGACGAGCTTGATGCCGCCGGCCTTCCCACGTCCGCCGACGTGGACCTGTGCCTTCACCGCCACCGGATACCCGATCTCCTCCGCGTGCTCGACGGCCTCGTCGACCGTCGTCGCGAGCGCGGACGGGGGCGTCGGGACACCCGCGTCGGCGAAGACGTCCTTCGCCTGGTACTCGTGCAGCCTCATGTGTAACTCGTCCGTAGGTTCCCGAGATGGTGAGTTAGTAGTATCGGAACGTGACTGAGCGCCACACACCGCCCGTCGAGCGACGCACCCGGCACAAAAGATACATGATACGATCCGTCTACTGTCGCGCGATGCCGAGAGTTCTCATGGCGTCCGGATTCGTGGGGCTGACCGTACAGATGCTCTGGGGGATCGGAAACGTCGCGGGACACGTCGTCGGCGTGCCGCCGTACTGGGGACAACTGGTCGGCGCGCACGCCCACTTCGACGTCCTCGGAATCCTCGCCGTCGTCACGGGTCTCGCGGTCGATCACTACGGCACAAGCGGGACGCGCCGGAGCGTCGCCGTCTGGTGGTTCGTCATCGGCCAGTGGCTCCTTCCCGCGACGCTCGTCGTGCAGGCGGCGCTCGGCCTCCCGCGACTCGGCATGCTCGCGTTCGTCTGGGGGGTCCTGCTCACCGCCGCCATGGCCGCGATGGCGCTCGAAGCGTGGGACGGGGCGCCGGGCGGCGCCCCCGTGTGAGGCCGAGCGACCGCGAGGGATCGGTTCCCGACCGCCGCGCCATCGATCACACTTATTCGCCGCCCCGCCGATAGGGGCCGTATGCGCGCTGTCCGCTACCACGAGACCGGCGGCCCGGAGGTACTGCAGGTCGACGAGGACGTCCCGACGCCCGAACCCGGCCACGGCGAGGTCCGGATCGACGTCGCGGCCGCGGCCGTCAACCCCGTCGACACCTACTATCGGGCGGGCGACTACGAGCTCCCCGGTCTGCCCGCGATCCCGGGCGACGACGTCGCGGGCGTCGTCGACGCCGTCGGTCCGGGCGTCGGCGCGTGGCGGGCGGGCGATCGCGTCTTCGGGACGGGGATCGGCGCGAGCGGCCGCGGGTCGTACGCCGAGTACGCCACGGTTCCCGCGGGGGACCTCGCCGCGCTGCCCGACGGCGTCTCGTTCGCGGAGGGCGCGGCGATCGCCGTCGTCGGCGTCACCGCGTGGCGCGCGCTCGTCGATCACGCCGACGTCGAGCCCGCGGAGACATGCCTGATCCACGGCGGGTCGGGCGGCGTCGGCCACGCGGCCGTCCAGATCGCGGACGCGGCGGGCGCGACGGTCACGACGACCGCGAGCGACGCGTACCACGACCGCCTACGGACGCTGGGCGCGGACGCCGTCCTCGACTACGGCCGCGACGACCTCGCCGCGGCCGTCACCGAGGTGGGCGCGCCCGACGTGATCGTCGACCACCGGCTGAACGACTACGTCGGCCTCGACGCGGACGTCGCGGCCCACGGCGCACGCGTCGTCGGGCTCGGCGACACCGAACCCGCGGCGACGATCCCCGACGTTCCGAGCGCACGCGCGAAGGAGCTCACCGTCTCGCTGATGAGCATGTACAACACGCCCGACATCGGCGCCGTGCTCGACCGGCTCGCCGGACTGCTCGCGGACGGTCGCCTCGCGCCCGAGATCGAGCGCACCTACGGTCTCGACGAGGCCGCCGACGCGCACCGCGCCGTCGTCGAGGACTCCTTCTTCGGCAAGCTCGTCGTGGAGCCCTGAGCCGGCGCTAAGGTCCGCGGAAGCGTACCCTTAATAAGTCCCCCGCATCATCACGTGAGTAGACATGGCACAACGAGAGACGTGGACGTCACGCGTCGGGTTCATCTTCGCCGCGGTGGGTAGCGCGGTCGGGCTGGGCAACATCTGGTCGTTCCCGTTCCAGACCGCATCGAACGGCGGGGCGGCGTTCCTCGTCGTCTACCTGCTCGCGGTCTTCCTCATCGGCTTCCCGACGATGCTCATCGAGTTCGTCATCGGGCGTCGCTCGAAACAGAACGCGGTCTCGGCCTTCTCGGAGTTGGGGTACGGTAACTGGACGTTCGCCGGCGCGATCGGCGTCGTCGCGTCGTTCATTACGCTCTCGTTCTACAGCGTCGTCGGCGGCTGGGTGATCAGCTACATCGTCGGGAGCGTCACCGGCGGCTACCTCGGACAGGCCGGCACCTTCTTCGGCTCCGTCTCCTCGGGAACGGTGGCTATCGGCGCACACGCCGTCTTCATGGCGATCACGATCGCCATCGTCGCGGGCGGCGTCGCGGACGGGATCGAGCGGGCGACCAAGTTCATGATCCCCGCGATCCTCGTCCTGCTCGTCGGCCTCGCCGCGTGGGCGTCGACGCTCTCCGGCTCCGCCGCCGGGTACGCGTACTACCTCTCGCCGGACTTCGGCGTCATCGCCAACAACTTCACCTCGATCGTTCCCTCCGCGATGGGACAGGCGTTCTTCACCCTCTCGCTCGGGTTCGGCGTGATGATCGCGTACGCCTCCTACCTCGGCCGTGACGACAGTCTCCCCGCCGACAGCGCGATCATCGTCGTGCTCAACACGGTCGTCGCGCTGCTCGCCGGCTTCGCCGTCTTCCCGATCCTCGCCGCGACGAGCGGCGTCGGCGGCGCCTCCGGCGGTGCCGGCACCGCCTTCGTCGCCCTCGCCGGCGCGTTCGGCCAGCTCCCCGCCGGCCAGATCATCGGTCTCGTCTTCTTCATCGTCCTGCTGTTCGCGGCGCTCTCCTCCTCGATCAGCCTGCTCGAGGCGCCGTCGTCGTACGTCGTCGATCGCTACGGGGTCGACCGCCCGAAGGTCGCCGTCGGCGTCGGCGTCGTCAGCTTCGTCATCGGCATCGCGCCCGCCTACGGCTACGTCGGGCTGTTCAACGACTTCGTATTCAACATCCTCCTCCCGGTCGCGGTGCTGTTCATCGCGCTCTTCGCCGGGTGGGTCGCCAACCGCGAGTCCGTCGACGAGCTCGGACGCGGCACCACGCTCGGGGAGGGCGCGACGACGCTCTGGCTCTGGTGGGTGCGCGTCGTCATCCCCATCGTCGTCGCCTACACGCTCTACCTCGGCGTGACGAACTTCTACAGCGGTATCGTGACCGGCGCGTACTTCTGAGGGGACACCGCGGCGCACCGAGCGCCGGTGTTCGTCCGTTTTCGTCGAGCCGCCGGGCGCGTAGCTATACGAAACCCTCTTGAGCACCTGCACGCTACGGCGTCCCATGACACGAGAGACGTGGAAGACACAGGTGGGGTTCATCCTCGCCGCGGTCGGTTCGGCGGTCGGCCTCGGGAACGTCTGGCGATTCCCGTGGATGACCGCGAACAACGGCGGTAGCGCGTTCCTCCTCCTCTATCTCTGTATCATCGTGCTGGTCGGCGTCCCCGGACTCCTCGGGGCATTCGTCATCGGGCGCCGATCGAAACGCAACCCGGTCGGCGCGCTCCGCTCGCTCTCCGGTGGCTCGCGCCTCTGGGGGGCGTTCGGATTGCTCGCGGTCTGTACGACCGTTCTCTTGGTCTCGTTTTACACCGTCGTGGGCGGCTGGTTCGTCCGCTACACCGCCGCCTCGATCACGGGCGGCTACTTCGCCGACCCCGGCGCCTACTTCGGCTCCGTGAACTACGGGCTGCCGGCCTTCGGCTTCGCGCTGCTCTTCCTCGCCGCGACGGCGGTCATCGTCTACGGCGGCGTCGAGCGCGGCATCGAGCGCGCGACGAAGCTGATGATGCCCGCCATCGTCGTCTTCCTCATCGCGCTCATCGCGTGGACGTTCACGCGCCCCGGCTCGATGGACGGGCTGACGTTCTTCCTCTCGCCCGACCTCGCGTACCTCCGAACGCACTTCCTCGACATCCTCCCCGCGGCCGTCGGACAGGCGATGTTCACGCTCTCCGTCGGGACGGGGACGATGATCACGTACGCCTCCTACCTCGGCGAGGAGCGCTCGCTCCCCTTCGACGCCACGACCATCGCCGTCCTCAACACGGCGGTCGGCGTCCTCGCAGGCCTGCTCGTCTTCCCGCTGCTGTTCAGCTTCGGGCTCGATGTCGGGAGCGGCGGTCCCGGCGCGATCTTCGTCTCGGTGGCGAGCGCGTTCTCGACGCTCGGCCTCTTCGGGCGCGTCCTCGGCGTCGTCTTCTTCGCGGTCGTCCTCCTCGCGGCGCTCTCCTCCTCGATCAGCATGCTCGAGATCCCCGTCGCCTACCTCGTCGACGAACGCGACTTCTCGCGCGGGCGGGCGACCGGCGTCATGGCCGGCGTCGTCGCCGTCGGCGCCGCGGTCTGCGCGCTCGACGCGAGCGTCTTCAGCCTCTTCGCGGACACGCTCGTGAACCTCCTAATGCCCACGGGCCTCGCGGGCTTCCTCCTCTTCGTCGGGTGGGTGCTCGGGAAGAACGCGCTGTCGGAGTACGAAGCCGGCGCGGGCCCCCTCGGGCGCGCCCTCGGGTCGCCGTGGCTCCTCTTCGTCGGCGTCCCGATCCCGATCTTCCTGCTGTTCACCGTCATCAGCCGGCTGCTCAGCACGCTCGGCGTCTCCGCGGCCCCCCTCTCCGTGCTCGGCGTCACCGTCGCGTCCTCGACGGCCGTGCTCGCCGCCGCGGTCGTCCTGACGGTGATCGCCGTCCTCGGTCTCCGACGCCCCGACTCCGTCTTCTGACCCGGCGGTCGGTGTCGGTGACCTTTTGACGACGACCGGTGAAACGGGATTCAACAGATGACGATGGACGAGCGCATCGAGGAGTTGCGCGAGCGCAAACGCCGCGCCGAGAAGGGCGGCGGCGAATCCCGCATCGAGTCCCAACACGAGAAGGGCAAGATGACGGCGCGCGAACGCATCGACTACTTCCTCGACGACGGGACCTTCCGGGAGTTCGACGCGCTGCGGACGCACCGCTCGCACAACTTCGGGATGGAGGAGAACAAACTCCCCGGAGACGGCGTCGTCACCGGCTACGGCGAGGTGAACGGGCGGAAGACGTTCGTCTTCGCCCACGACTTCACGGCCTACGGCGGGTCGCTCGGCGAGGTGTTCTGCGAGAAGGTCTGTAAGGTCATGGATAAAGCGATGGAGGTCGGCGCGCCCGTCGTCGGCCTCAACGACTCCGCCGGCGCGCGCATCCAGGAGGGCGTCGAGTCCCTCGGCGGCGTGGGGGAGATCTTCCGCAAGAACCAGGAGGCGAGCGGCGTCGTCCCCCAGATCTCGGCGATCATGGGACCCTGTGCGGGCGGCGCGGTCTACTCGCCGGCGCTCACGGACTTCGTCTTCATGGTGAAGGAGACGAGTCACATGTTCATCACCGGCCCGGACGTCATCGAGACCGTCACGGGCGAGGAGGTCGGTTTCGACGAGCTCGGCGGCGCGACGACCCACACCGCGACGTCCGGCGTCGCGCACTTCGCCGAGGAGACGGAGGAGTCCGCCCTCGATAACATCAAGCGACTGCTCTCCTACCTCCCGCAGAACAACGTCGAGGACCCGCCACGGGTGGATCCGTGGGACGACCCGGAGCGGCGCCCCGAGGCCCTCGAAGACATCGTTCCGGACGAACCGCGCAAGCCGTACGACGCGACGGACGTCGTCGACGAGGTGATGGACGAGGGGTCGTTCTTCGAGGTCCAACCCGACTACGCGAAGAACCTCGTCGTGGGATTCGCGCGCCTCGACGGGCGCTCCGTGGGGATCGTGGCGAACCAACCGCGCGTGAACGCGGGGACGCTCGACATCGACGCCTCCGAGAAGGCGAGTCGGTTCGTGCGCTTTTGCGACTCCTTCAACGTCCCCGTCGTCTCGTTCGTGGACGTCCCGGGGTTCCTGCCCGGGACCGATCAGGAGCACGAAGGGATCATCCGCCACGGCGCGAAGCTCCTCTACGCGTACAGCGAGGCCTCGGTGCCCCTGCTGACCGTCATCACGCGCAAGGCCTACGGCGGCGCGTACGACGTGATGGCGTCGAAGCACCTCGGCGCGGACGTCAACTACGCGTGGCCCACGGCCGAAATCGCCGTGATGGGCCCGCGAGGCGCCGTCAACGTCCTCTATCGCTCGGAGCTCGCGGAAGCCGACGACCCGGACGAGCTCCGCGACGCGCTCGTCGAGGAGTACAGAGAGGAGTTCGCCAACCCCTACACGGCCGCCGACCGGGGGTTCCTCGACGACGTCATCGAGCCCGCGGAGACCCGCGTGCGCCTCATCAGCGACCTCGAAATGCTCGCGACGAAGCGCGAGGACGGCCCGGACAAGAAACACGGCAACATCCCGCTATGAACGCGACCGTCGAGGCACCGCCGGCGGCGAGCGACGCGGAGGCGGCCGCGGCGATCGCGGCCGTGAGCGCGTATCTCGACGGGGAACGCGCGGCGCTCGCGGCCGCCGCGGCGGCGAGCGACGACGGGGAGAACGAAACGTGGGACGGCGCGAAGTGGCGCTTCGCCGGGCGGTTGGCGGCGACGGGCGCGGACGGCCGCGGCGGGCGGGTGCCGGACGGCGCGCCCACGGACGCGTGGAGCGCGGCGGGGCGCGCGGACCGCTTCTGAGGGGTCACACGCTTCCGAGCACGCCGCCCGTCCGGAGGGCGAAGTAGCCGGCGAAGAGGACGGCGAGTGCCCACTGACCGCGGTGGACGTCGCCGCGCTCGCCCGCGAACGCCTTCATCACGGGGTAGGCGATGACGCCGGCGGCGATTCCGTACGCGATGGAGTAGGTGAAGGGCATGACGATGACCGTCAGTCCGGCCGGGACGGCGTGCGTCGGGTCGTGCCAGTCGACCTCGGCGACGTTGCCGAGCATGAGGACGGCGACGACGACGAGGGCGATGTGGCTCGCGTACTGCGGGATCGCGGCGGCGAACGGAACGAACGCGACGGCGGCGAAGAAGCAGAGCGCGACGACGAGCGCGGTCAGCCCCGTCCGGCCGCCCTCCTCGATGCCGGTCGCAGACTCGACGTACGTCGTGACGGTCGAGGTACCGAGCATCCCGCCGACCGTCGTGCCGATCGCGTCCGCCATCAGGGGCTTTTCCATCTCGGGGAGGTCGCCGTCCTCGTCGAGGAAGCCGCCGGCCTGTCCGACGCCGACGAGCGTCCCCGCGGTTTCGAGGAAGTCGACGAAGAAGAAGGTGAGGACGACGAGCGTGAACGCGAGGGCGTCGACGTCCGCGAGGCCGCGGAGGAACGCGCCGACGAGCGGCGAGACGTCCCACGTGGGCGCGGGGAGGCTCGGCGCGAGCGGGACCGACTCGTGCGGGCTGACGACGCCGAGGGCGGCCGCGCCCCACCCGAGGAGGCTCGTCACGGCGACGCCGACGACGATGCTGCCCGTGACGCCGCGAACGTAGAGGCCGAAGGTGAGAAAGAGCCCGAGGACGCTGATGAGCGCCACGGGATCGGCGGCGATGCGTCCGAGCGTGAGGAGCGTGGAGGGGTCAGCGACGACGATGAAGGTCTTTTCGAGGCCGATGATGGCGAGGAAGAGCCCGAGCGCCGCGCCGACGGCGAACTTCACGGGCTCGGGGAAGAGCCGGATGACGTACTCGCGCGCGCCGACGAGCGTGAGGAGGACGAACAACACGCCCTCGACGACGATGGCGGCGAGCGCCGTCTCCCAGGGGATACCCATCGCGCCGACGACGGTGAACGCGAAGAAGGCGTTGAGACCCATCCCGGGCGCGAGCCCGAACGGCCGGTTCGCGTAGAGCGCCATCACGAGCGTGGCGACGCCGGCGGAGAGGGCGGTGACGACGGCGAGCATCTGCATCGTCGCGGCTTCTCCCGCGCCCGTGTCGATGGCGGCGACGAGGATCGCCGGGTTGACGACGACGATGTAGGACATCGTGAGGAACGTCGTGAGTCCGGCGAGGACCTCGGTGCGGAGGTCGGTGTCGTGCGCGTCCAGGTCGAAGGCGTCGGCGAGTCGGTCGCTGAGAGCCATGTCCCTCCGCCGGGAGCGCCCTCGGGGACATAGGGGTGTCGCCTCGCCGTCCCGACGATCGTCGATAACACGAATCGACACGCTAACGTGATCGCTGTCGGAAGTGGTCGTATGTTCGAGAAGGTGCTCGTCGCGAACCGGGGGGAGATAGCCGTGCGCGTGATGCGGGCGTGCGCGGACCTCGGTGTCGAGACGGTCGCGGTCTACTCGGAGGCCGACAAGCACGCCGGCCACGTCCGGTACGCGGACGAGGCCTACCGCGTCGGACCGGCCCGCGCCGCCGAGTCGTACCTCGACGGCGAGGCCATCGTCGCGGCCGCGAAGGAGTCGGGCGCCGACGCGATCCACCCGGGATACGGCTTCCTCGCGGAGAACGCCGACTTCGCGGCGCGCGTCGAGGACACCGACGGCGTGACGTGGGTCGGCCCATCGTCCGAGTCGATGCGCCGACTCGGCGAGAAGACCGGCGCGCGCGAGGTGATGGACGACGCGGACGTCCCGATCGTCCCCGGCACCACGGAGCCCGTCACGGACCCCGACGAGGTCCGGGCGTTCGGCGATCGCCACGGCTACCCGATCGCCATCAAGGCCGAGGGGGGTGGCGGCGGACGCGGCATGAAGGTCGTCGAGGCGGCGAGCGAGATCGAGGCGCAACTCGACGCCGCGAGACGCGAGGGCGAGGCCTACTTCGGGAACGACGCCGTCTACCTCGAACGCTACCTCGCGGACCCGAAACACATCGAGGTACAGGTCCTCGCGGACGAGCACGGGACCGTCCGGCACCTCGGCGAGCGCGACTGCTCCCTGCAGCGACGCCACCAGAAGATCATCGAGGAGGGGCCGAGCCCCACCCTTGAGGGCGACCTCCGCGAGGAGATCCACGCGGCCGCCCGCCGCGGCGTCGCGGCCGCCGACTACGTGAACGCCGGGACGGTCGAGTTCCTCGTCGCCGACGGCGAGTTCTACTTCCTCGAAGTGAACACCCGCATCCAGGTCGAGCACACCGTCACCGAGGAGATCACCGGCATCGACATCGTGAAGTGGCAACTCCGCGTCGCCGCGGGTGAGGAGATCGACTTCGCGCAGGACGACGTGGACGTCGAGGGCCACGCGATTGAGTTCCGGATCAACGCCGAGAACGCCGCGGACGACTTCGCGCCCGCGACCGGCGGCACGCTGGAGACGTACGACCCGCCGGGCGGGCCGGGCGTCCGCGTCGACGACGCGCTCCGGCAGGGCGACGACCTCGTCACCGACTACGATTCGATGGTGGCGAAGCTGATCGTCTCGGGGAGCGATCGCGCCGAGTGCATCGCGCGAGCGAGGCGTGCGCTCGCCGAGTACGAGATCGAGGGCATCGTCACCGTCGTCCCCTTCCACCGGCTGATGCTCGACGACGAGCGCTTCGTCGCCGGCGAACACACGACGACGTACCTCGACGAGCGCTTCGACGAGACGCGTCTCCTCGAAGCCCAAGAGCGCTGGGGGAGCGAAGCGAGCGCCCCGGTGGACGACGCGGAGACGAACGAGCGCGAGTTCACCGTCGAGGTGAACGGCAAGCGCTTCGAGGTGTCCCTCGAATCCCACGACGCACCCGCGCTCCGCGACGTCGACCTCGACGGGATCGGCGACGACGACGGCGCCGAGCCGCCCGCGCACGTGGCGGACGACGAGGGAGAGACGGTCGTCGAGGGCGGCGGCGAGACCGTCGCGGCGGAGATGCAGGGGACGATCCTCTCCGTCGACGTCGAACCCGGCGACGTCGTCGAACCCGGCGACGTCCTCGTCGTCTTAGAGGCGATGAAGATGGAGAACGACGTCGTCGCGTCCCACGGCGGGACCGTCTCACAGGTCCCCGTCGCGGAGGGGGAGAGCGTCGACATGGGCGATACGCTCGTCGTCATCGACTGAGGCACAGCTGAACGAGCGAGGGCGTGGCCGAACGGGAACGAGCGGGCGCTGAGCGAGCGATGCGTGAGCGAGCGGCGCCGATCGTACTGGACGCACGCCGTGGAGTCTCGCGGTCGGTCCGCCCGACCGACCGCGAGGGGAGGCGTTCTTATCGCCGGATCACCTACCCGCGAGCATGAACGACACGCGCCGCGCGGTCCTCGACGCGCTCGCGGCCGGTCCCGTCGCCGGCCCCGCGCTCGCCGACCGCCTCGGCGTCTCGCGGGCCGCGGTGTGGAAGCACGTCGAGTCGCTGCGCGAGGCCGGCTTCGCCATCGAGAGCACCGACGAGGGATACGTCCTCGACGCGATTCCGGAGTTCGGCGGGCTCGCCGTCGAGTACGGCTGTGAAGCGCCCTTCGAGGTCGAGTATCACGACAGCATCCCGAGCACGAACGATCGTGCGCGCGAGCTCGCGGCCGACGGCGCGACGGACGTCGTCGTCCTCGCCGACGAGCAGACGGGCGGTCGCGGCCGTCTCGATCGCGCGTGGTCGTCACCGTCGGGCGGCGTCTGGCTGAGCGTCGTCTGCCGGCCGGCGCTCGCCCCCTCGCGCGTCTCGCTGCTCACGATCGCCGCCGGCGCCGCCGCCTGCGGGGCCGTCCGCGAGGCGGGCGTCGACGCGCGGATCAAGTGGCCGAACGACCTCCTCGTCCTCGACCCCGACGCCGAGCGCGGCGGGCGGAAGCTCGCGGGGATCCTCACCGAGATGGAGGGCGAGGCCGAGCGGGTGTCGTGGGTGATCTCCGGCCTCGGGCTGAACGCGAACGTGGCGGGCGACGCGCTGCCGGCGGACGCGACGAGCCTCCTCGTCGAGCGCGGCGGCGACCCCGTCGATCGCCGCGTGCTCGTCCAGCGCGTGTTGGAACGCTTCGACGACCTGCGCGACGATCCGGACGCGGCCCGTGCGGCGTGGCGCGAGCACGCGGCGACGCTCGGCCGTCGCGTGCGCGTCACGCTCCCCTCGGAGACGATCGTCGGCGAGGCCGTCGACGTGACGGACACCGGCGCGCTCGTCGTCGACACCGGAGCCGAGCGCCGGATCGTCCACGCCGGCGACTGCGAACACCTCCGCCCCGCGGAGTAGTGCGAGTGCGAGTCAGGCGTGGAGGACGCGCTTCACGTCGCTCGCGCCCGCGCGCCGCACCGCCGCGCGCACGGGATCGCGGTAGCCGGCGAGGTTGTGCGTGTCGCCGTCGAGGACGAGGAGGTTCGCGTCCCGTCCCGCCTCGATCAGGCCGTCGTTTCGCCCGGCGATCTCCGCGCCGGCGGTCGTCGCCATCCGCAGGACATCGACGGCCGTCACGTCGTAGCGTTTGGCCGTATAGGCCATCTCGCGGAACATCGACGGCGAGTTCAACATCACGTTGTCCGTCCCGAGCGCGACCGTCGTGTGCGCGAGGAGGCCGGGGACGTCCGGGAGGCCGACGTCGGTCACGAGGTTGGAGCGCGGGCAGACGGCGATCGGGATCCCGTCGTCCGCGACGCGCGCGAGGTGCTCGTCGTCGGCGTGGACCATGTGGACGAGCAGGTCGGGGTCGAGGTCGATCGCGGGGTGGATGTCGGTCGCGTCGACCTCGCCGGCGTGGATGGCGAAGGGTTTGCCGGCGTCGCGCGCCCGGCCGCGCTCGACCGCGAAGTCGGCGTCGTTCGCGCCGCTCGCGCCGTACCCATCGGAAACGTCGAGGACGTCGGGGTCGTCGCGCCCGAACGCGAGCGCGTCGATCTCGATCCCGTCGCTCGCGTCGCGCAGCGCTTCCACGCCCGGCACGCCGCCCTCGCGGAACTCCAGCGTCGCCGCGGTCCCCGACTCCGCCATGAAGGACAGCGAGCGGCGCATCCCCTCGACGAGGGCCGTGCGGTCCGCCTCGCGCAGGAGGCGGTGTTTCAGTCCGTCGGGCGGCGCGACGAGCTCTTCGAGGGAGAGCCCGCGCCCGGCGTCCTTCGCGATCGAGTCCCCGATGTGCGTGTGCGCGTTCACGAACGCCGGGAGGACGATGTCGTCGCTGTCCACGCTCGCCTCCTCGACGGCGACGATCTCTCCGTCCTCGACGACGACGCGCCCCTCGACGGCCGCGAAGTCGCGGCCCGCGAGGATCGTTCCCTCTAGCTCCATGGGTCGTCTGCGTGGTACATCGGTTTAGTTCTCCCCGAAGTCACCGAGGTTGTACTGGCCGCGCGTCGTCTCGTTGACGAGCGCGCCGTCGATGTCGAGACCGAGGACGTCGACGGCGGCGCGGCCGACGGCGTCCACCTCGTCGGGGGGCGCGTAGACGCCGAGGCGCCACTGTTCGCGCTGGGCCATCTGGAGCGCGCGCACGAGCGTCGACTGCTCGTCGAGCCGCCGGACCTCCCCGTTGACGAGGACGCGCGAGTCGGATTCGCGCATCGTCGGGCGCTCGCGGACGTCGAGGAGGACCGCGTCGCGGTCCACGCCGGCCCGGGCGGCGATCTCGCGCTCGTACCCGCGGACCTCGCCCCCGTCGGCGTCGAGGACGGGGTCGTCCGCGAACGGATCGTCCGCGACGTCGGCCATCTCCGCCCAGACGGCGCGCTTGTAGAGGTCGCGTCGATCGAGGCGTCGGGCGAAGGCGGCGCTCGCGTCGCGGTCGCGGAGCGCCGTCCGGAGCGCGGGATCGTCCATCCGGCGGAGGGTCTCGGGCGTCGTCTCCGTGGTCGCCAGCAGGCGCTCGGCGGCGCGGCGGAGCATCGCCGTCGAGATCCGCGCGACGTGGTGGTTGTAGACGGTCGGGTTCATCAGGGCGCGCGCGAGCAGGAGCGATTCGGCGCTCTGAACGTTCCCCTCGTCGAGCACGAGTGCGCCGTCGTGGCGGGTGAGCGCGCGCACGAGACGCCCGTGGTCGATCGTCCCGTACGGGACGCCGGTGTGGTGGGCGTCGCGCACGAGGTAGTCCATGCGGTCCACGTCGAGTTCGCCCGCGACGATCCCCGCGAGGTCGCCCTCGCCGCGCACCATCGCCGCGACGCGCGCGGGATCGAGGCCGTGCTCATCGAGGACGCGGGCGACGTCCCCCGAGCCGAGCAGGTCGTCGACGTCGTCGTGGTACTTCCCGGTCCGGTCGTGGATCAGGTCCTCGATCGCGTGGCTGAACGGGCCGTGGCCGGCATCGTGGAGGATCGCGGCGGCGCGAACGCGTTTCGCCCGGGCGCCGTCCACGTCGAGGCTGTCGAGCGCCTCGCGGGCGAGGTGGTAGACCCCGAGGCTGTGCTCGAAGCGGGTGTGGTTCGCGGCGGGGTAGACGAGGCTCGCGGTGCCGAGCTGGTGGACGCGCCGGAGGCGCTGGACGGGCGGCGTATCGAGGAGGGCGGCCGCGACGCCGCGCACCTCGATGTGGTCGTGGACGCTGTCCTTGATCGTCGTCACGGTCGGTGGTTCGCGCGCCGCCCTACAAAAACGGCCGGGGGCGTGCGACGGATCGACAGCTTATACCGGAGGGCGTCCCGACTTCCGGGCGTGCGCCACAGGAAAGTGTTTGCCGCTCTCTGTCTCGTCGCGCTAGTGGCCCTCGCGGGCTGTAGCGCGATCTCCGGTCCGCAAGGGACGAGCGGCGACGCGACGACCGCCCAGCCCTACCAGACGCCGCTGAACGGAACGCAGATCGACCGGGTACACGCCGACGCGGTCCGCGACGCGGGGAGCTTCACCTACCGCGTTCAGTCGAACGCCAGCTACGCGAGCGGCCAGTCCGCCTCGCGTCTGACCGCGGTGCGCGCGGACCTCGACACGAACGCGTACTCCCTGCGAATCATGCAGGGAGCGCGGGACAGTCAGGTGTATCAGGGACCGAACGGGACCGCCTACACCCGCATCGCCACCGGCAACCGCACGGCGTTCGCGCAGGGCGCGTTGCGCTCGGCGAACGCGAGCGCGTACGCGTCGCCCGGTGTGGCCTCGGTCACGGAGCGCACGAACTTCACGTACGACGGGACGACGACGTTCGACGGATCGACGCTCCACACGTACGTCGCGCACCCCGAGACGCTGCCGATCGCGAACACCTCCGCCTTCGGGAACGCCAGCGAGGCGAACGTCACCGTCCAGCTCGGCATCACGAGCGACGGGGTCGTGAAGCGCCAGCAGTTCCACGTGTCGACCGAACAGGCCACGCTCGACTCGACGCGGACCTACACCGCGATCGGCTCGACCGATCCGACGCCCGCGTGGCTGAGTCAGGCCGAACAGCGCTTCGCCAACGAGACGGCGAGCAACGAAACGACGACTTCGACGTCCGCGACTGCGACCGAGACGTCGACGAGCAGCGATACGACGACCACGACGACGACCGCGTGATCGCGGAGTAGTCACCGCGCTCGTCGCCCACCGCTGACGCAAGCGTTTACCGCTCGCCGTTCCTCTCGGGATCCATGCCGACGTTCCTCTCCGGGGGGACCGGGACCCCCAAGCTCCTCGCCGGCGCGGCCGAGATCTTCGACCCGGCGGAGACGACGGTGGTCGCCAACACGGGCGACGACGTCGAACTCGGTGGCGTCCTCGTCTCGCCGGACCTCGACACGGTGCTCTTCGATCGCGGCGGCGTCCTCGACCGGGAGTTCTGGTGGGGGATCGAGGGCGACACCCACGAGACGCACGACGAGCTCGACTCGCTCGCGGAGCGCGCGGGCCTCGATTCGGGGCCGCGCTACCTCGACGCCGAGGCGCAGACCGCGGGCCGCGACGTCGCGCGCTGGCGGCGCTTCTCCGGGGCGCGCGAGTTCATGACGATCGGCGATCGGGACCGCGCCGTCCACCTCTTACGGACGAGCCTCCTCGACGAGGGCAAGAGCCTCACGGAGGTCACGCGGACGCTCGCGGACGCCTTCGACCTCGATCTCACCCTCCTCCCGATGAGCGACGACCCGGTGGCGACGCTGATCCACGCGTCGCGCAGCGACGCGGACCGCGCGAACGGCGACGCCGTGAGCCACGCGGCCGACCGAAGCGAGGCTGCACACAGCGCGAGCGGTGACACCGCGAGCGACGCGTCGCACGGCGACGCGCGGGGGACCGGCGATGAGGTCATGCACTTCCAGGAGTTCTGGGTGGACCGGCGCGCCGACGTCGACGTCGCGGCCGTGGAGTTCCGCGGCGCTGACGAGGCCGAACCGACCGACGCGGTGCGCGAGGCGCTCCGCGAGCCCGTGATCGTCGGGCCGTCGAACCCCGTGACGAGCCTCGGACCGCTGCTCGCCCTCGACGGCGTGCGCGAGGCGCTCCGCGAGACGCCCGTGGTCGCCGTCTCGCCGTTCGTGGAGGACGAGGTGTTCAGCGGACCGGCGGACGACCTCATGCGCGCGACGGGCCGCGAGCCCAGCACGGCGGGCGTCGCCGAGGCCTACGACTTCGCGGACGCGTTCGTGCTCGATACCGAGGACGGGACGGCGCTCGATCGGCCGGTCGTCCGCACGGACACGCGCATGGACGACGACGCGGACGCGGCGCGCGTCGCTCGCGCCTGCGCGGACGCGCTGGAGGCCGTCGATGGGTGAGTCGGACGCGGAGACGGACGCGAACGCGGACCGAGATACCGGCGCGGACTTCCGCCCGCAGGTCGCGCTCGCCAGCCTCTCCGGGGAGGCGGACGCCGAGTGGGCGCGCGACGCGAGCGGCGAGGCCGGCCTCGCGTTCCTCGGCGGGATCGCGGTCGACGACCCCACCAGAGCGGCGGCGGAGCGCATGGTCGCCGACCGGAACCGAGAGGAGTTCCTGCCGGACGATCCCGTGGCGTTCGTCGCCGACGAGCTCGAACGCCTCGCGGACGCACCGATCGACGCGGGGGTGAACGTCCGTGCGACGACGCCGGAGGCGATCCGCCCCGTCGCCCGCGTCTGCGCGGCGCGCGACGCGCTCCTGGAGGTGAACGCGCACTGTCGCCAATCCGAGATGTGCGCGGCGGGCGCGGGCGAGACGCTGCTCGCGGACACCGATCGGCTGTGTGACATCGTCGCGGCGGCGAGCGACGAAGGCGCGACGACGAGCGTGAAGGTCCGCGCGGCGGTGTCGGGCGTCGATCTGCCGGCGCTCGCGGGCGCCCTCGACGAGGCGGGCGCGACCGTCCTGCACGTCGACGCGATGGACGCGGAGGGCGTCGTGGCGAGCGTCCGCGCGGCCTTCGACGGGGTCCTGATCGCCAACAACGGCGTGCGGGACCGTGAGACGGTGCGCGAGTACCTCGCGTACGGCGCGGACGCGGTCTCGATCGGTCGGCCGAGCGACGACTCGATGGTGCGCGCGCGGGTACGCAACGCCGTCACCGAGTGGTTCGCGGACGCGCGGGGGCGGTCGGCGGGAGTCGGCGGGAGAGTCGAAGACAGAACGTTTTAACGCTCCCCGGTCGAACTGCGACCATGGCCATCAAGCCCGACTACGTCAAGAAGACGGGGAACATCCTCCTCGAACGATACCCGGACGCGTTCAGCCGTCAGGACTTCGAGCACAACAAGGACGCGGTCTCCGAGCTCACGAACATCGAGTCCAAGGAGGTCCGCAACCGGATCGCGGGCTACATCACGCACAAGCGGAACTGAGCGTCCAAACCGAAGCCACTTTGTCGTCCTCACGTCTTCTGTGAGGTAATGACACGCGTTGCCGTACTCGGAGCGACTGGTGCCGTCGGACAGCGGTTCATCCAGTTGCTCTCCGAGCACCCGACGTTCGAGATCGCCGCCCTGACCGCCTCGGCCGAGTCGGCCGGGAGCCCCTACCACGAGGCCGCGAAGTGGCGCGTCGACACGCCGATCCCGGACGCGGTCGCGGACGTCGACGTCGTCGAGACGACGCCCGCGGCCGTCCCCGACGACGTCGATCTGATCTTCTCCTCGCTGCCCTCGTCGGTCGCCGAGCGCGTCGAGTCGGACTTCTGCGAGGCGGGATACGTCGTCTCCTCGAACTCCTCGAACGAGCGCGCCGCCGACGACGTCCCGCTCGTCATCCCCGAGGTCAACCCCGACCACCTCGACCTCATCGACGTCCAGCGCGACGAGCGAGGGTGGGACGGCGCGCTCGTGAAGAACCCGAACTGCTCGACGATCACGATGGTCCCGACGCTCGCCGCGCTCGACGCCTTCGGGCTGGAGCGCGTGCACGTCTCCACCCTCCAGGCCGTCTCCGGCGCGGGCTACTCCGGCGTGACGTCCATGGAGATCCTCGACAACGTCATCCCGTACATCGGCGGCGAGGAGGAGAAGATGGAGACCGAATCGCGCAAGCTCCTCGGGGAGTTCGACGGGAGCCGGGTCCAGTGGCACGACGTCGAGGTGTCGGCCTCGTGTAACCGCGTGGCGACGCTCGACGGCCACCTGGAGAACGTCTGGGCCGAACTCGGCGACGATCCGACGGTGGCGGACGTCTACGATGCCTTCGACGACGCGGCGACGCAGGACCTCCCGAGCGCGCCCGATCCGCTGATCGAGTCCTTCGACGAACCGGATCGCCCGCAGCCGCGCCTCGATCGGTTCCTCGGGGACGGCATGGCGGTCGCGGCCGGCGGCGTGCAGGAGACGCCCGCGGGCGTCCAGTACAACACGCTCGCGCACAACACGCTCCGGGGGGCCGCGGGCGCCTCCGTCCTCAACGGCGAACTGCTCGACCGCGAGGGCTGGCTCTAGGCCCTACGCCACGCGCTCGAAGAAGTGGACGACGGCGTTCCCGTCCTCGTCGGGGACGTCGAGGTCGGCCGCGTCGCGTACTTCGACGGCCGTTATCTCGAACGTCGCACCCTGTACCTCGAAGGTGTCGCCGGGGTCCGCGACGCGCTCGTGGAGCGTCAGCGTCTCGATCTCCCCGGAGAGGAGCTTGCGCTTGAGGTAGTCGCTCGGTACGTACCGATCAACGTCGAGGACTTTCTGTTCCATACGCACTAGTACCGTGGCATACGTTATCAAGCTTTGCGTCGGGACGGGATCGGTGGACGAACGTCTACCGACGGTGCACCCGCCTGTCGCGTGAGTGAGAGCGCCACGAGCCTCGCCCGTACCCACGGCTGACACCGTCCTCGCCGGTAAGGCAAGGGTTTTTGGCGGGCATCGGCAACGTCGCGGTATGAGCGGCACCGTCCAACTCTCGTGCCACGCGAAGCTCGCCCGCGTGGTCCTCGACAACCGTGGGCCCCTCTCGCCCGCCGAGGTGGCGAGCGAGGCCCGTATCGACGAGGACGCACGCGACGTCGACGCGCGGGCGTAAGGCGGAGGCCTCAAACGCGCGCCCCGCGTAGGCCCTCTCGCGCGCCTCAAGTCCCCACCCGAGCCCGCCCGCTCCGGGCGCGATGACGCGTGGAGAACCCGGGCGCGCGGCATACACGCGGCTCCCGAGAGGGACCGCGCGCGTAGGGCACGTCACGCCCCCCGCGGGGCCCAACTGACCTCGCGGCGATCCTGCCCGGCACGAGGGTTTCCCGGCCGACGCGGCACGCCGCCCCGGGATGAGGCCGGTCGTTAGTGTTCCGGGCAGCACATTACGTCTCGTATAGCGTCCGCTCCGCGCACTGGCTACGGGTCCCGGAAGTCGGCCTCGCGTACGGGACGGGCGGGAATCGCGCGGCGACCGATTCCGATCGGTCGCACGAACGTCGGCGCCAGCGGACGGGTCGCGGTCTTACTCCGTCTCGCGGTCGCGGACGACGAGGACGGGCGCGACGGCACCGTCCGCCACGCGCTCGCTCTCCCCGCCGAAGAGCGCGGACCAGAGCGAGTCGTCGCCCTCGCCCATCACGATGACGTCGAAGTCGGCGGAGCGCACCACGATGTCGCGGATGGGCGACTCGGCGGCGGTGGTCTCGGTCGTGATCCGCGCGGCGTCGAGACCGCGCTCCCGGAGGCTCGAACGGGCGCGTTCGACGGTCGCCGCGGCGTCGAAGCCGTCGCTCTCGATCCCCCAGAGCGTCACGGTGCCCTCGCCGTCGGCGAGGAGCGTAGCGACGAGGTCCGCGAGGCGGTCGGCGTCGATCGCGCCGCGGAACGGGACGACCACGTCCGAGACCGCCCCCACGGGGTTCGGGAGGAGGACGGCGGTCGCGCCGACCTCGGTGGCGACGCGCTCGACGGTCTGCTCCCGATCGTGGGTGAACGCAACGCGCGTCTCGACGTCCGCGCCGTCGGCCGCCCGAAAGACGGCGGCGAGGTCCGAGACGGCCTCCTGTGCGCGGTCCTCGAACTGCAGACTCGCCTGTTCGGTCGGCGTTTGCTCCGGGAGGACGTGGTAACCGAGGACGACGACGTTCGCGGGCGCGAGGAACGCCGCGAGCGAGTCGCTGATCGACTCCCCTTCCAGCACCTCGACGGGGACGAGCACCGTCGGCGGTTCGCGGATCGAGAGATCTGACATGTTACAACACCCCCTTGAGCGTCACGTCGCTCGCGTAGTACTTGTACCACCCGGCGGCCGCGATCATGATGACGACGCCGATGACCTGGGAGGCGAGTTGCATGAAGAAGATGAGGCCGAAGCTCGCGAGCGCGCCGAGGCCCGCGACGAGCCGGTAGGCGGGCACGCGGAAGTCCGGGTCGTACCACTCGGGTTCGTTCCGACGCATCGCGACGAGCGCGACGCACATCAGCCCGTACATGACGAGGTGGAGGAACGACGCGACCTCGGCGAGCACCTCGGTCTCCCCGAGCGCGACGAGGACGAGCACGGGCCCGCCCGCCATCGCCAGCGCGACGTGTGGCGTCCCGTACCGGAGGTTCATGTGGCTGGCGAACGCCGGGATGAGCGCGTCCTTGCTGACGGCGAAGACGGCGCGCGACGTCGAGAGGATGGAGGCGTTCGCGGAGGAGACGGTAGCGAGGAGGCCCGCGAGGAGGATGGCGACGACGCCGGCCGTCCCGAGGAACTGATCCGCGACGCTGACGATGGCGGTCTCACCGGCGTCACGGAGCGCCGCGGAGCCCATCGCGCTGGTCGCCACGAAGATGGTTGCGACGTAGAGCACGCCGACGGCGAGGACGCTACCGACCATCGCCAGCGGGAGGTTCCGCCCCGGTTTCTTGATGTCGCCGGCGACGGTCGCGACCTGCGCGAAGCCGAGGTAGGAGGTGAAGACGAGCGCCGCGGTGGTGAACACGGGGGCGACGCCGAACGGCGCGAACGCCTCGGGCGTCGTCTGCGTCCCGAAGACGCCGATCGCGTCGAGGCCGCCGTATCCGAGGAAGGCGACGAGGATGGAGAGCAGGAGGCCGACGACGTAGTTCTGCAGCTTCGCGGCGTTCTCCGTCCCGACGAGGTTGAGGGCGGTGAGGAGCACGCCGAAGACGAGCGCGAGCGGCGTGATGACGCCGATACCGCCGATCGAGGTGCCGAGCCCGGCCTGCTGGAGCATCTCCGCCGCGTAGTTGCCGAAGCCGACGAGGTAGAACGCGGTGGCGAAGACGAGCCCGAGCCAGATGCTGATGCCGACGACCGCGCCCGGAAGCGCGCCGAGCGCCCGCGAGATGAAGTAGTACCCCCCGCCGGATTTCGGCATCGCGGTCGCCAGCTCGGAGGCGGGGAGGGCGACCAGCAGGGCGATGACGGCGCCGATGGTGAACGACCCGGCCGCCGCCGGCCCGGCGCGGCCCGCGGCGAGCCCCGGGAAGACGAAGATGCCCGCACCGATCATCGTCCCGACGCCGATCGAGAGCCCGCCGGCGAGGCCGATGGAGCGTTCGAGCTCCGTCCCCTCCTCCGTCACCGTCGTCTCGTCCGTGACTGTCTCGGGGTGACCCGTCCCCACCGGCGTCTCCCCAGCCCGATTGGCGTTCGATCCCCCGTTCCCGCGAGACGTGCCCATGATCAACTGACGCGGTTGCCGCTCGGAAGAAGGTGGTGGCCTCGGCGGGTGCGCGCCTCCGCCGTCCGCGTTCCGCGGTAGCGTAACGGTTTACCGCCGCCCGCCCGAGAGATCCGATATGACCATCGAAGCCGAGGCGCTCGCGGCTCTCGGGCCGGCGCGACGGCGCGCGCTGTTCGAGCGCGACGCCGGCATCGACGCGGTGCGCGACGACGTCCGCGACATCGTCTCGCGCGTCCGCGCGGAGGGCGACGCCGCGCTCCGCGAGTTCTCCAGCGAGTTCGACGGCGTCGAGGTCGGAAACGTCGACGTCACGGATCAAGCGGCGCGCGCGTACGACGACATCGACGACGACGTCCGCGAGGCGATCGAGACGGCGATCGGGAACGTCCGGGCGTTCCACGAGCGCCAGCTCCCCGAGGACTGGACGGAGACGGTCGACGGACGCGAACTCGGCCGTCGGTTCCGCCCGATCGAGCGCGTCGGCGCGTACGCCCCCGGCGGGGCGGCGACGTACCCGTCCAGCGTCATCATGACCGTGGTGCCCGCCAAGGTCGCGGGCGTCGAGCAGGTCGCGGTCGCGACCCCGCCCGCGGAGGAGATGCACCCCGTGACGCTCGCGGCCTGCCACGCGGCGGGCGCGGATCGCGTGTACGCCGCGGGCGGGGCGCAGGCCATCGCCGCGCTCGCCTACGGGACGGAGACCGTCGACCGCACGCAGCTGATCGTCGGGCCCGGCAACAAGTGGGTGACCGCGGGGAAGGCCGAGGTTCGCGGGGACGTCGAGATCGACTTCCTCGCGGGCCCCTCGGAGGTCTGCGTCGTGGCGGACGAGACCTGTGAGCCCGAGTACGTCGCCGCCGACCTGCTCGCGCAGGCCGAGCACGACCCCGAGGCGTCCGTGGTCGCCGTGACGGACGACGAGGCGACCGCGGAGGCGATCAGCGAGGCCGTCGCGGACGGGATCGCCGACCGGGAGCGAGCGGACGTCATCGAGTCGGCGCTCGACGCCGACGCCAGCGGCGTCTTCCACGCGCGCTCGATGAGCGAGGCCGTGCTGTTCGCGGAGGAGTACGCCGCCGAGCACCTCTCGATCCAAGCGGCCGACGACGAGGGGATCCTGGATCGGATCGACGACGCGGGGAGCGTCTTCCTCGGGCCGTACACGCCCGTCGCGGCGGGCGATTACGCGACGGGGACGAACCACGTCCTCCCGACGAACGCCGGCGCGCGCGTGAAGGGCGGGCTGAGCGTCGATACGTTCCTCCGCGCGAGCACCGTCCAGCGCCTCGATCGGGACGCGCTCGCGGACCTGCGCGACACCGTGACGACCCTCGCGAACGCGGAGGGACTGGAGGGACACGCGAACAGCGTCGACGCGCGCTTCGCGGACACGGAGTGACGCGAGACGCGCGTCGGTCACGGGCGGGCGCGCCGGCCGACGCCGCGCCGTTCGATCGCCGTTCTCGCCGCCGACGCCCGCGCCGCGTCCGAGCGCGTCCGTGCGCCCCGTCAGCGGGACCACACACGTCTGACGTGGGGACGCGTCCGCGTCGCGCCGGCGATCAGGAGGGGTCCCCCCGATGAACGCGCTCTCGCAGCCGGTCCCGCCGGTCGCCGTCGCGTCGGTCGCCGCGGCGGTCTCGCTGGCGGCGCTCACCGCGTACCTCCTCCCCCGCCGCGGTCGGCCGAGCGTCGACTGGCTCCTCGCAACGATCGCCACGCAAGCGGTTGGGTGTCTCGCGTACAGCGTGGGGCTGTTCGTCACCGCGCCGACGTGGCGCGTCGCCTTCGAGGTGGTGTGCGTCCTCGCGCTCGTGTGGCTCGGCTATCTCTTCCTCGGGTTCGCGCTCGAATACACGGGGCGCGTCGGCTCGCGGGGGTGGATGGCGTTCGCCGCCCTCGCCGTCGTCCCGGCGCTCGGGAGCCTCCTCCTCCTCACGTCGTCGTTCCACGACCTCTTCTGGACCGATCCCACCCCCGTCCGCGTCCTCGGCGTCGTCACGCTCGACTACACCCTCCGGTCGGGCGCGCTCGCCACCCTCGCGGTCGACATGGCGTACGTGGCCGTCGGCGTCTACCTGCTCGTCGAGACGATACTCAGCTACGGCCCGCTCTACCGGAGCGAGGCCGTCGCCGTCGCGCTCAGCACGGTCCCGCCCGGCGTCGGCGTCGCGGTGTGGGTCCTCGATCTCGGGCCGGCCTCGACGCTCATCTGGGCGGTCCCCCTCTCGGTGGTCCACGCGGGCCTCGACGCGTACGCGTTCGCCGGCAAGCAGCTGTTCGACGCCAGTCCGAAAGCCGGCCGGGTCGTGGACGAACAGGCGATCGACGCGCTCCCGGACCCCGTCGTGGTCGTCGACGACGCCGGCCGGATCGTCGACGTCAACGCCGCCGCGCTCGACGTCCTCGTCGACGGGGACGAAGCGGCGACGATCGGCCGCGACGCCGCGGCCGTCCTCACCGTCGACCTCGACGCGGTCCGGGACGGGGACGACCACTCGATCACCGTCACGACCGACGACGGACGGTACGTGTTCGCGGTCCACCGCTCGCCGCTCGTCTCGGGGGACGCCGTCGTCGGTCACACGCTGTTGTTCCGCGACGTCACCGCCGAGCGCGAGAACGAACAGCGACTGGAGGTGTTCAACCGCGTCCTCCGGCACAACCTCCGGAACAAACTGACGACCGTTCTCGGGTCGACCGCGGTCATCGAGGAGGAGGCCGACGACCCGAAGATACGGACGCTCACCGCCACCGCCCACGAGAGCGGGGCGGCGCTGGCCGCCATCGGCGAGAAGGCGCGCCGCTTCGATCGGCTCCGACGTCGCGACCTCGCTATCGCGGACGTCGCCGTCACGGACGTCGTCGCGGAAGTCGTCGAGGAGTTCGACGAGCGGGCGGCGATCACGGGGCGCGGACCCGACGACCTCGTCGTCGCCACCGACCGGCGACACCTCGCCTTCGCGTTGGAGAACGTCGTCGAGAACGCCATCGAGCACGCGATCGACTCGACGCCGTCCGTCGAGATCGACGCGTCGACCGCCGACGGCGACGAGTACGCGGTCGTCCTCGCGGTGCACGACGACGGACCCGGGATCCCGGCGGCCGAGGTCGAGGTGCTGACGAACGGGACGGAGAGCGACCTCGAACACGGGAGCGGGCTCGGGCTGTGGACGGTCGTCTGGTGTCTGCGTCGCCTCGGCGGCGACGTCACCTTCGAGCGGACCGACGACGGGACGACGGTCAGACTCTGGCTCCCGGAGACGACGCCGGTCGACGACCGCGGCGCTGAGCGAGTCGGACGATCGTGAAGCCGCCGCGGCGGGTCGCTGATCGGAGACGCACGCGCCTCCCGCGCGGCGTCGTTGTCCGGCCGCTCCGTCCGGGGTACCGGCGGATGGCCCATCCGACGCCACAGTTAACCATCTGGGCGACGTTGCCACGTGTATGAGTACGACTGCCGACAGCGGATCACCGGCCGAGACGGTCCGCGTGACGGAGGACGCCGCCGAGCAGGCGCTCTCGCTGCTCGACGGCGAGGGGCTGGACACGGACGTCGCGGGCCTGCGCCTCTTCGTCCAGCAGGGCGGCTGCGCCGGGCTCTCCTACGGGATGCGGTTCGACGACGCGCCCGAGGAGGACGACACCATCGTCGAGGCCCACGGCCTGCGCGTCTTCGTCGACCCGGCGAGCGAGCAGTATATCGCGGGCAGCCGACTCGACTACGAGAGCGGCCTGCAGGCCGCCGGTTTCAACGTCGAGAACCCGAACGTCGAGGCCGAGTGCGGGTGCGGCGAGTCCTTCCGGACCTGATTTAGGCGCGCTCCCCCTTTCGCGGGTATGCCCAGCACGCGCGCGGACGCCCTCGGAGTCGTCGCGGGCTACGCCGAGGCCGCCCGCCACACCCACGAGGGGACGCTCGAATCGTTCACGGATCGCCACGGTGCCGACTGTCGCGGCTATCGCTTCACCACGGTCGACGACGAGCCCTTCTTGGTGTACGGCCCGGCGAGCGCTGAGTACCTCTACGTCACCTCCCACCACTCGCCCGTCCAAGCGCTCGCCTTCGAACTCGGCGACGCCGACGTCGAGGAGTACGCGTCGCGGGACGTCGCGTACGAGGACGGCGACGAACCGGAGCGTCACGTCGCCGCGCGCGCCGTCGTCGACGAGGCCGACGGGATGCGTGAGGCCGTCGAGACGATCGAGGCGGAGTGCGAGACGACAGACGCGATCTACGAACCCCACTACACGCGCAACGGTGCGCTGGCGGACTTCTACGTCCACCGGCGACTCTTCCCCGGCGGGCGTTTCGCGGCCGAGGACTTCGACGACGCCGTTCGCGCCGTCACGACGACGGTCGCGCGGGCGTACCGCGCCTACTACTGCATCCTCGACCTCCCGGTGCTCGAAGGGAGAAGCGAGGCGGAGCCGCCGACGCGTCCCGACTACGTGAGCGGGGGTCGGGGGTTCGAGTAGCGCGCGGTTCCGAGGGATAGCGAGAAACCGCGGAAGGACGAGCGGGGGCACGACCCGTGAGTAGCGCGAGGACGAACATAGCGCGGGCTCGCGGAACGACGGACACAGAGCATGGGCGAAGCGTGAGTGGCGTGATTTAGACGGGGTAGCGCGGAGCCGTGAGCACCGAAAAGGGAGAAGGAAAAATCGGGGAAGGATGCGCGTCGCGTCAGCCGAGTCAGTCGTCGAGGCCGAACGCGACTTCGACTTCGACCTGATACTGGCGGTCGTCGTGCCCCTCGATGCCGACGCGTTGTTCGACGACTTCGGCCCACGAGACGTTGTCGAGCGTCTCCTCGGCTCGGTCGAGCGCGTCGTCGACGGCGTCGTCGAAGCTCTCGGTGCTGGTCCCGACGAGGTCGATCTTCTTGTAGACCATACCGATCTTTCATCCGCCGTCGTCTTAAACGTGGCCGCCGACGGATCACTCCTCGCTGCGGGCGTCGAGACGCGCGGCGAGGGTATCGACGACGCCGGAGAGATACGTCGTCCCGCCGACGGCGACGACGAGCGCGCCGGCGGTGTCGAAGAGGAGATCGAGCATCGTGTCGGTGACGCCGTACTGCGTGAGGACGCTCGTGACCCCGGCGAGGGCCGCGACCTCGGAGATGGCGAACTCGACGATCTCCCAGAAGACGCCGAAGGCGAGCGTGATGACGAAGAGGAGGACGAAGAGGAACGCGGGCGGGAAGTAGACGGCGTCGGTGTGCTCGTCGATGGCGCGGACGGCGGCGTAGCCGGCCGCGGCCACGACAGACGACGAGAGGGTGTGCGTGAGGTGGTCCCACCACCAGACGTTCCCGTAGAACGAGCCCGTCCCCGGGACGCCGACGGTGCCGAGGGCGTGGAGGAAGACGGCGAGCGTCACCCAGAGGACGAGGGCGGGGTCCATCGGGACGCCGTAGTCGCGTTCGAGGACGGCCGGGAGTGTGGAGACGCCGAGGCCGACGGCGGCGTTGACAACGACGCCGAGTTGCCCCTCGTAGAGGCCGACGAAGACGAAGCCGACGAGACAGAGCTGGAGGACGTGCGCGAGTTGCGCCTGCCGGTGCTTCGAGATCCCGAGGCGATCGCGGATCCTCATTCGCGCACCTCCGCCGCGAAGCGCGCGTCGGCGCGGACGCGGCGCTGGAAGTAGAGGACGAAGAGCCCGGCGCCGACGACGCCGCAGGCGGTCGCGGCGACGAAGTCCCACATGAGCGCGTCGAGGGACGCGGCGTCGACGGCGGGCGTAACGGGGCGGGAAACGTAGACGAGCGTCGTCCCGAGATAGACGTCGCTGAGCCACTGGACGACCGCCCAGAGGCCCGCGATGGCCATCGTGGCGACGACGACGGCGAACGCGGCGACGTGATCCGTCATCCGAACGGCCGTGAAGACGTCGAGTTCGACGACGAGGACGAGCGCGAGCGCCGCCACGGAGAGGTAGGTGGCAATGGCGCTCGTCAGCCACCACGTGGCGAGCGCGTGCCCGAGGACGGGGAGGAACGCGACGACGAGCACCTCCCAGGGGAGCATCACGCGGTGATTCCGATACGCGGCCGGGGGGACGACGGCGAGCGCCGCGACGCCCGCGCAGAACGCGCTCCACGCGAGGTCTCCCTCCCAGAGACTCGCGCCCGCGACGGCGACGACGAGCGCGACGAGCGCCCACGAGAGCGCGGCGTTCGTCCGCTCGGTCTCGAGTACCCGACCGAGTCGCGTGCCGTCCATCGTTCTACGACGCTTCGCAGGGCCGTGTTACAAAAGTGTCGGGCGGGCCCGCTCAGAGGAGCAGGTAGGCGAGCGTGTAGCCGACGCCGGCGACGGTGACGGCCGCGAGACCGGTGACGGCGGCGCTCGGGAGGTCGGGGAGGCGACGGTTCGTGGGTTCGACGACACCGACGGTGCCGACGGCGACGACGCTGAAGACGAAGTGATACGAGACGTCGAGCGTCGGCGGCGTGATGACGAGCGCGGCGAGCGCGTACGCGGCGCCGGCGGCGGCCCGGCCGTGTAAGTGCTCGCGGATCGGCGCCCCCGAGACGCGGTGATAGGCGTAGACGCCCGCCCAGAGGCAGGCGAGTTCGAGCGCGAACGCCGCGAGCAGGTCGAGCGTCGGGTCGGCGAACGGCGCGGGGCGCGCGGCGAGCAGGTGCCACGGGAGCGGGTAGAGGAAGTCCGGCGGCGTCCCCGTCAGGAGGTCGCCGAAGGGGTGCGTGAGGAGGCCGACGAGCGCGGTCGCCGCGAGCGCGCGCGATCCGAGTTCGAGGCGGCTGGCGGCGACGAGCGCGACGGCGATGCCCGCGAGGACGTAGAGCGCCATCACGGCGCCGGCGAGGACGCCGGAGACGGCGAGCGTGCCCACGGACAGCGCGAGCGCGCCCAGCCCGGCGAGCGCTCGCTCGCGGCGCCGCCGAGCGGCGGTGAGCGCGAAGACGGCGGCGGCGAACGGCGCGACGACGAGCGAGTGCGTGACGGCGCGGTGGACCTCGGTGCTCGCGCCCCAGAAGGCGTTGGCGGCGGCGAGCGCGTCGGCGCTCTGGACGGTGAGGAGGCCGAGCGGGGCGTAGGCCATGTCGACGTCGGGGACGGCGGCGAAACAGCCGGCGGCGACGCCGAGCGCGAGCGCGCGCTTGCGTCCGAGACCGTAGCGGACGGCGGCGAGCGCGACGAGGGCGAACGCGATCGTCTCGTGTCCGACGAACATAGCTCCCGAAAGGCGTCGAGCGGGTATATGCTCCCCGCCGGTGTGACACGGCTCACTCCGATTCCGTCTTCTTCGTCCACTTCTTCTCGACCTCGGCGTTCGCGCGCACGACGACACCGTCGTCGACCGCGAAGCGGGTCTTCCGGAGTTCGATCTCCGTCACCGTCCCGTCGGTGTCGCCGGCCACGACGCGGTCGCCGGGGTTGAAGTCGGGATCGCGCAGGAGGTAGACGCCGGCGACGGCGTCCGCGAGCATCCCGCTGAGGGCGTAAGAGACGCCGAGCGCGAGGAAGCCCGAGGCGGTGCCGAGCGCGGCCGCGATCCCGGGGAGCCCGACGAGCGTGAGGAACGCGAGGAGCGCGCCGAACCAGAGGAAGACGCCGACGATCGTGCGGACGAACTGGACGTAGATCGGCTGGTCGGTCGTTCGCGAGACGACGCTCGCGGCCGCCCACACCGCGATTCGGATGCCGACGGCGGCGAGGAGGAGGAAGACGATCCCCGTGATGAGCTTCGGGAGCGCGGCGACGATCCCATCGATGAACCGCGAGAGGGTGTCCGTGACGATAGTCGTGAGCGATAGCACGCACGGATCGTCGGGTGGACCGGACAAATAGCTACGGCCCGGTGTGGTGGTATCGGTGCGTTACGCCGTCGGCGGAGCGCGCGCGACCTCGTAGTCGCCGTCCTCGGCGACGCCGATGACCGCCCACTCGGCGTCGTGCTCCTCGGTCGAGAGCGCGCGTTCGAGGCGCTCGACGTGATCGTTCCACGTGACGAAACAGCGCATCCGATCGTCCCCGTCGGTTCGCACCTCGTCGGTCACGGCGAGCACGTCGATCTCCTTCCACTCGCGTGCGGCGCGGAAGCTGTTCTCCGCGTCGCCGGTCACCTCGTACCCGAGGTCGGTGAATATCTCGCGCGCTTCGTCCGACGGTGGTATGGCACTCGATACCATCTATCACGATATTTGTGCGCATGGGTAATAACTGTTGTCACGCTCGACGTGGTGGCGCGCCGCTTGGTCGAATCGCTGGATACCGTCTCTCGCGTACGAACAGAGGGTTTTGTGTGCGAAGACAGGCCTTCCCGGTCGTGCGAAGCGGCCCCTCCTCCGGACGGGCGCCGGTCGAAGCGACAGGTCGAGGCGGTTCCGAAGCGCCGCGGTGGTCCGTCGCGGGAGCTCCGGTCGCGTCGATCGACGGGCAGCGAACGCGGTCTCGATCCGTCGCAGTCGGGCGAAACGCGCGTCGTCACGCACGACCGCTCCCGGGGGCGTAGTATTATGTCGATCCGTGATGGACGGAGTGACATGGAACCGACGCTCGACACGGTACTGGTCGCGCTCAGTCCGGCGATAACCGACGAGAACGCGGATCGGCTGCTCGACGCCGCGATGCGGGTCGCCGGACCGGCCGAGGCGACGGTCGTGCTGACCTACGTCGTCACGGGCGAGGAGTTCCTCGACGCCGCCGAGCGCCTCGGCCACGAGGGGGCGAGCCGAGACGACGCCGACGACGTCTTGGCGGACCACGAGACGATCGAGCGCCTCGGCGCGACGCTCGACGAGCACGGGATCGACTACGAGGTCCACGGCGCGGTCGGAAAGGTCGCGGAGGAGGTCGTCGCGGCCGCCGGCGAAGTCGGCGCGGATCAGGTCTTCGTCTGCGGGCGGCCGCGCTCGCCGACGGGGAAAGCCGTCTTCGGCAGCACCGCCCAAGACATCATCCTCGACTCGCCGTGCCCGGTGACGTACGTCGCCGCGCACTCCGAGTAGCCGGCGCGTTCGATCCGGCCCGTCCCGGAACACCTAACCGCGGTTCGCGTCTCTTCTCGCGTAATGGTAGACTGGACGGAGAAGTACCGCCCGACGACGCTCTCGGAGGTCCGCGGGAACGACTCGGCCCGCGACGACCTCAAGCAGTGGGCGGAGACGTGGGACGATCACCGGGAAGCCGTCGTCGTCCACGGGAGCCCCGGCGTGGGGAAGACCTCCGCGGCGCACGCGCTCGCCAACGACATGGGGTGGGACGCGATCGAGTTGAACGCGAGCGACACGCGCACGAAGGACGTCATCGAGCGCGTCGCTGGCGAGGCCGCGAAATCCGGCACGCTCGGCGGTGGCACCGGCGGTCGAAAGCTCGTCATCATGGACGAAGCGGACAACATCCACGGGAACGCCGATCGCGGGGGCGCGCGCGCCGTCACGCGCCTCGTCAAGGAAGCGACCCAGCCGATGGTGCTCATCGCCAACGAGTACTACGACATGTCGAACGCCCTCCGGAACGCCTGTCAGGAGATCGAGTTCCGCGACGTCGGCAAGCGCTCCATCGTCCCCGTCCTCCGCGACGTCTGTCGACGCGAGGGCGTCGAGTACGAGGACGCCGCGCTCTCGGCGCTCGCCCAGAAGAACGCGGGAGACCTCCGGTCGGCGATCAACGACCTCCAGGCGCTCGCCGAGGAACGCGAAGTCCTCACCGAGGACGACATCGTCACCGGTGATCGAGACACCACCGAGGGCATCTTCGACTTCCTCGACGACGTCATCAAAGAGAAGGGCGCACAGGAGTCGCTCTACGCCGCCTACGACGTCGACGAGACGCCGGACGACCTCCTCAACTGGGTGGAGGACAACGTCCCGAAGGACTACGGCGGGGCCGAGCTCGCGGACGCCTACGGTTTCCTCGCGAACGCCGATAAGTGGCTCGGGCGCGTGCGCGCCACGCAGGACTACTCCTACTGGCGCTACGCGACCGACAACGTCGCCGCCGGCGTCGCCGCCGCCCGCCGCGAGCCCAAGGGCGGGTGGACGCGCTACGGCCCCCCGTCCTACTGGTCGAAGCTCGGCCGGACGAAAGGCACGCGGAACACCCGCGACTACGTCGCCCGCAAGATCGCCGAGAAATCGGGGTGCTCGATGGCGAGCGCCCGCCGCGAGGTCATGCCGTTCCTCGCCGCGATGACGCATCACTGCAAGCCCCGCGAGCTCACCGTGGCGATGGCCGCCGCCTACGACCTGGAGGCAGAGCACGTCGCGTTCGTCACCGGCAGCGGGAAGGACACGAACAAGGTGGCGGACATCGTCGCCGACGCCGAGGCGTCGAAGGCCGAAGCCGCCGTCGAACACTCCGGGGGCGCGTTCGCCGGGCAGACGGACGTCGACGCCGACGTCGAGGCGAAAGAGGATACAGCGGAAACCGACGAAACGGGCGACAAGGCCGACGTCTTCGTCGACGAACAGGAGACGGACACGAAGAGCGACGACGCCGAGGACGACGACATGCAGAGCGGCCTCGACGAGTTCTTCTAAACGACCTTTTGCAGCACTCGGCGCGGCGAAGCCGCGCCTGCGCTTGCAAAAGCTCGACCAAAAGCCAACGTCGGGATCTCCGGTCCCTCCTCGGCCTCGCGCTAACGCGCGAGGGAATCGGCGACCTACCGGGGTCTATCGACCCGCTCGGTCGCCGAACACTACCGCGTGGAGGGTTCGATGTAGACCCTCGGTCTTACGCGCCGACTTCGTGGCGGACGTGCGTTGCAAAGAGGATGAATGCCACGGCTCCAGTGTACCAGATGACGAGGGCGGCTGTCACGCGAGTGGACGTGTTGAGGTAAGCGATGAACGCAAGAATGCCAAGGTTGACCCCCATGAGACCAATGAAATCACCGACCTTGTCCGTGCGCTCGGTGAATCTCGTTCGATACCGGAAGACGGTACTAGAGTAGGCAGACGCGAAGTACGCTACTCCTGCGTATGTTCCACCGAGACAGCCCGCAACGTACCAATCAGAGACGAGCAAAGCGTAGACGGCGGCAGCGACGAGGACGCCGACACCGAGTGCGACAGGGAGGGCGCGGTTCATACGGTTTGTCTAGTATCCCAACATATAGTCAGTTCGTCCGCACACAGGCCTTACAATACGATGATACTGGTATCGTCCGATACACACATAGACCGAACGAACCACGGAGGATAGCATCCGCGAGCGAGCGGTCGTTAGGACCCGGTAGGTCGCCGGTTCACTCGCGCCGGAGGCGCGAGGCGGCGAGACCACCGAAGGTGGCCGACGCCGCTTTTGGCCGAGCTTTTGCCAGCGAGCGAAGTCATTCGAAAGGCGCTTCGCGCTTTCATGATGATGAGAGACGGCGACACCGTCTCTCGAACCACGAGCGCGGCAAAAGGTCGATTTACAGGGTTTCGTCCAGTATGAGTCGCGTCTTCGTCGTCGTAACGTCGTCGAGTTCGCGCGTCTTGGTGATGAGTTCGTTGACGCGGCCGGTGTCGTCTGCGTCGACGACGACGACGATGTCGAGTTCGCCGGAGACCTGCCAGACGAAATCGACTTCGGGCCACTCGGCGATCTGATCGCCGACGCGGTGAGTGTCGACGTCGACGGCGACGTCGACTTCGATCATCGCCTTGACGTTCCCCGTGCTGGTCGAGATGGTGAAGCGCTCGATGACGCCGTCCTCCTGCAAGCGCTCGACGCGGTTGCGGATGGTACCCTCGCTGACGCCGAGTTCGTCACCGATCTCGGTGTAGGGGGTCCTGGCGTCGCGTCGGAGGACGTCCAGGATCTGCCGGTCGAGGTCGTCCATACGGGACGGACGGCGTGGCGTGCGAAAGGAGTTACGAATTTCGTAACGACGCTACGAAAGCAAGGCTTATTGTCGGGAGGTGCGTTCGCTTCTCGTAATGTCGGACGCCTACCTCGCCCTCGAAACGGGGGACGTAGTCGAAGCGCGTGCACGCGCCCCGGGTGCGGCCCAGGGCGAACTCGTGTTCACGACCGCCTACACCGGGTACGAGGAGAGTCTCACCGACCCCTCCTACGAGGCCCAGGTGCTCACCTTCTCCTACCCCCTCATCGGGAACTACGGCGTCCGAGAGGAGCGCTTCGAGTCTGATCGCGTCCACCCCTACGCCGTCGTCGCGCGCGAGATGACCGACGACGTCGCCGAATGGCTCGAGTCGGAGGGCGTTCCCGCCGTCGACCACGTCGACACGCGCGATCTCGTCACGGACATCCGCGACCGCGGCGCGATGAAGGTCGGCGTCTCCGCCGGCCCCGACGCCTCGCCCGAGGAGGCGAAGGCGCAACTCGACACGTGCCCGCACATGAGCGACATCACGGACATCGGCGCGGACGTCAGCGTCGACGAGCCGATCCACCACGAGGGATCCGGTGCACGCGTCGCGCTGATCGACTGTGGCGCGAAGGGCTCCATCGTCGACTCGCTCACCGCGCGGAACGCCGACGTGCACGTCCTCCCCTACGACACCACGCCCGAGGACGTCGAGGCGCTCGATCCGGACGTCCTCTTCATCTCGAACGGCCCCGGCGATCCCGCGAACTTCGAGGCGGCCCGGACCCTCGTCGAGCACTTCACCGGCGAGCTCCCCATCGCGGGCATCTGCCTCGGCCAGCAGGTCGTCGCGCGCGCCCTCGGCGGGACGACGGAGAAGATGGACTTCGGTCACCGCGGGGTCAACCAGCCCGTCCTCGACCACGATACGGGACGGGTCGTCATGACGACGCAGAACCACGGCTACACGGTCGCCGAGCCCGGCGACCTCACCGTCACGCAGGTGAACGTCAACGACGACACCCCCGAAGGCCTCGACAGCACCGAGTACGGCATCCTCACCCGCCAGTACCACCCCGAGGCGAACCCCGGCCCGCACGACACCCTCGACTTCTTCGACGAAGTTCTCGAACTCGCGGAGAGCCGGCAAGTCACCGCGTAAGCGCTCGAACGCGCGGCTCTCTCGGATTCCGGCGGTCCTCCGAAGTTTCCTGTCCCGACTCGCGCGGCGAGCGACGGCGCTCGATGACGCCGCGCGAGTCGCGCTGGCCGTCTGGGGACGATCCGCGAAAAGAGCCGTCGTGGGAGGAGACGAGGTACCGCCCGCGAGGCGTCAGTCGCCGCCCCACGTGGTGTTCGTGATGGGGCGGGAGCTGACGGAGGCGACATCGAGGTCGTCGTCGCGGTGGGCGAGGGCTTCGAGGCTCGCCTCGGCGCTGGCGATCGTGGAGATGTAGGGGAGTTCCTCCTCGATGGCGGTCTGGAGCGCGTGGACGTCGTCGCCCACGTAGAGGTCGAGGTCGTTCTGCCGGATCGCCTCGGGGACGTCGTCGAACGCGCGGACGTCGTAGTAGTCGTCGAAGCCGTCGAGGTCGAAGTCCACGACGGCGACGCCGCCCTCGGGAAGCGGGTTGCCGGCCGCGGATTGGGCCTTCTCGTAGGCCTTCCCGAAGCTCCGGGCGGTCCCCATGACCTCGCCCGTGGACTTCATCTCGGGACCGAGACGCGGGTCCGCGCCCTCGAAGCGATCGAACGGGAGGACGACCTCCTTGACGCTGAACTGCTCGGGGACGCCCTCCTCGACGCCGAGGTCGGCGAGCGAGTCGCCCGCCATGACCTTCGCGGCGAGCTTGGCGATGGGGACGCCGGTCGCCTTCGAGACGAACGGAACGGTGCGCGATGAGCGGGGGTTCGCCTCCAGCACGTAGACTTCGCCGTCCTTCACGGCGAGCTGGACGTTGAGCAGGCCGACGGTTTCGAGCGCGCGCGCGATCTCCTCGACGACCTCGCGGACGCGACCGAGCGTCTCGTCGTCGAGGTTGCGCGGCGGGATGACGCAGGCCGAGTCACCGCTGTGGACGCCGGCGGCCTCGACGTGCTCCATTACGCCGCCGATGAGGACGTCCTCGCCGTCCGAGACGGCGTCAACGTCGAGCTCGACGGCGTCCGCGAGGAACTCGTCGACGAGGATCGGCTTGTCGGGGGCGACCCGGACGGCCTCCTCGATGTACCCCTCGAGCTCCGCGTCGCTGTGGACGACGTCCATCGCGCGCCCACCGAGGACGTAGGAGGGGCGAACGAGCACGGGGTACCCGAGGTCGTGCGCGAGGTCGAGGGCCTCCGCTTTGCTCGTCGCCGTGCCGCCGTCCGGCTGGCTGATTCCGAGGCCGTCCATCAGGACGTTGAAGCGATCGCGGTCCTCCGCTAAGTCCATCGCCTCGACGCTCGTCCCGAGGATCTCCGCGTCGAGCCCGCGACGGTCGATCTCGGCTTCGAGCTCGTCCGCGACGTTGACGGACGTCTGGCCGCCGAACTGGACCATCACGCCGTCGGCGCCGGTGGCCTCGACGACGTCCGCGACCTCCTCGGCGGTGATCGGCTCGAAGAACAGGCCATCGCTGGTGTCGTAGTCGGTCGAGACCGTCTCCGGGTTGTTGTTGACGACGTGGGCCTCGACGCCCTCCTCGCGCAGCGCGCGGACGGCGTGGACGGAACAGTAGTCGAACTCGACGCCCTGTCCGATGCGGATGGGGCCGCCGCCGACGACGACGACCGAGTCGGTGTCGTGATCGACGCGGAGCTCGCCGCCCGCGGACTCGCCCTCGAAGGGTCCGCTGAACCACTCGGGCTTGCGCGAGGAGTAGTAGTACGGCGTCTGGGCCTCGAACTCGCCCGCGCAGGTGTCGACCTGCTTGTAGGTGCGCCCGGGGACGTCGGCCTCGACGTCCGCGACGCTCACGCCCGCGCCGTCGGGGCGCGCTTCGGGCCCGTCGGCGGAGGCCTCGGCCTCGACGTCCGCGGGCAACCACGACGGGTGCGTGTCGTCGAACGCGCCGCCGGCGAGCGCCGTGATCTCGTGGTTCGTGAAGCCCTCGATGGCGGCGTCGGTGAACGCGCCGTCTTTCGCGCCGTCGGCGGCGTCGGCGATCCGCGCGAAGCGCTCGACGTACCACTCCTCTATGCCGGTGAGATCGACGACTTCGTCGATCGTGAAGCCGCGGTCGAACGCCTCGAAAATCGCGTAGGGGCGATCCGGGCTCGGGCGCGCGACGTACGTCTCGGCGAGCTCGTCGTCCGAGAGGCTCTCCCAGTCGACATCGGGTTCGTACTCGCTCGAACGCATCGCCTTCAACAGCGACTCCTCGAAGGTGCGTCCGATCGCCATCGCCTCGCCCGTGCTCTTCATCGCGGTGCCGAGCGTGAAGTCCACGTTGTCGAACTTGTCCTTGGGCCAGCGCGGCACCTTCGTGACGACGTAGTCGATCGCGGGCTCGAAGGCGGCCGTCGTCTCGCCCGTGATCTCGTTCGTGATCTCGTGGAGGCGCTTGCCGAGCGCGACCTTCGCGGTGACGCGCGCGATGGGGTAGCCGGTCGCCTTCGAGGCGAGCGCGGAGGAGCGCGAGACGCGCGGGTTCACCTCCACCACGCGATACTCGCCGCCCGGCGTGCCGTCGTCGCGCCACGCGAACTGGATGTTACAGCCGCCCTCGATACCGAGATCGCGGATGACCTCCAGGGCCGCGTCGCGCATCTCCTGGTGACCGTCGTCCGGGATGACCTGCGACGGCGTGACGACCGTAGACTCCCCGGTGTGGATGCCCATCGGGTCGATGTTCTCCATGTTGCAGATGATGACCGTGGAGTCGCCGGCGTCGCGCATCACCTCGTACTCGAGTTCGACCCAGCCGGCGATGGATTCGGTGATGAGCACCTCGTCGTTCCGGGAGAGGCGCAGGCCCTTGCGAACGCGCTCTTTGAGGACCTCCATGTCCTCGACGACGCCGGAACCGGAGCCGCCCAGCGTGTACGTGGTCCGCATGATGACCGGCAGTCCGCCGACCGATTCGACGGCGTCCTCGACGCGCTCGCCGAGCGCGTCCGCGTCGAGGTCCTGGACGCTCTCGCCCTCGTCGAGGCTGATGGTGGTCGAGCGCGCGACCGGCTGGCCGAGGTCGTGCATCCGCTGGCGGAAGAGCTCGCGGTCCTCCGTCGCGTAGATGGTGTCGAGGGGCGTCCCCATGATCTCGACATCGTACTCGTCGAGGACCCCCTCTTCGGCCAGTTCGGCGGTGACGTTCAGCCCCGTCTGCCCGCCGAGGCCGGCGATCACGCCGTCGGGTTCCTCTTCGGCGATGACCTCCGCGATGGCGTCGGTGGTGATGGGTTCGATGTACACCTCGTCCGCCATCTCGGGGTCCGTCATGATCGTGGCGGGGTTGGAGTTGACGAGGACGACTCGGGCCCCTTCCTCCTGCAGGGCGCGACACGCCTGCGCGCCGGAGTAGTCGAACTCTGCCGCCTGACCGATCTGTATCGGGCCGCTTCCGATGAGGAGGACGGTCCGGTCGTCACTCATGTCTATCGGAGACGAGTGCGTACATCGTAATAAGCGAACCGAAACGGTGCAAATCTCGTAACCGGATTTCGAAAATCGTAATCAGCGGCGACGGCGGCGGGGCCGCGCGTGACGCCCGTTCGCGCTTCCCCCTGTGCGCCTCACGCGGGCGCGTCGTACTCGTCCCGCCAGTCGCGGTTTCGCCGGTAGCGCTCGACGAACTCCGCCACGTCGAAATCGAGCATCTGCTCCTCGAAGTCGCCCCGCGCGGCGTCGTCGCGCGCGTGGCTCACCGCGTGCTCCATCAGCTCGACGACGAGCTCGACGACGTGCTCGTGGAGCGTCCGCGCGTCGAAGGCCGTCGCCCACAGCATCGCGTAGCCGACCCGCCCGTCGTCGGTCGCGTCGACGACGGTCACGTCGTCCGGGAACTCCTCCAGCACGCTCCCCATCAGGTGGGGGGTGCCGAACGCCTCGAAGGCGTCGTCCTCCCCCACGCTCACCGTCTCGCGCAGGACGTCGACGACGGCCTCCGGCACGAAACGCGAGGGCGGATGCATGTCCATCACGACGGCGTGGCGCTCGCCGCAGGCGCACTCGTACTCGCGCATCCCGAGGTCGAACGCCGAGCGGTGGACCGTCTCACCGCAGGGGAGCGCCACGGTCCCGTCGTCCGGGGCGGCGTCGTCTCCCGATCCACCGCGGTCGCCGTCGCCGCCGGCGTCCGGCACGCGCGGTCCCGTATCGGTCATCTACGGCCAGTCGTCGCGTTCGGGTTCGCCGCCCTCTGCCTCGGCCTCCGCGGGGTCGCCGAGCTCCCACCCGGCGGCCTCGGCGGCGTCCTCGACGGCGAGATACTCCCATCCCGTCTCGGCGGCGAGCGCCTCGTCGGCCTCGCTCGTGCCGACGAAGACGTGCCGATCGGTCTCGAACTGGCTCTTTACGTTCTCCAAGCTCTCGCGTTTGTCCTTCGGGCCGGAGAAGAAGTCCTGTCTGATCCGGCGCTTGCGCGTGAAGTTCGTGACGACGTACGTCGGTTCGTCGCTCACGACGCCGACGTACTCCGTCCACTGTCGGGCGTCGGCGAACGCGGTCCCGGGCTTCACGAGTCGCTTGAGCGCGGCCAGCTCGAAGGCGAGCGTCATGTCCGTGCTCCCGCCGCTCATGCTCATAGGTACGAAAGGGCCGCTCGCGTGGAAAACGGCTTCGGTCGGGGCGATAGCGCCCACGCACGCGGGGCCGACACCGCGCGGTGTGGCGATCCCGTCGCGCGTCCTCTCACCGATCGCATCGGCGCCGTCCGCGCGGCGGCGTACGCGAAAAAAGCGCGTTTCGCCGTGACTCCCTACAGATCGACGTCGAGCTCTTCGAGCTCGAAGTTCTGCTGGAGGAGGACGTCGGATTGGTCGGCGACGTCCGCCTCGGCGCGGATGAGCTGTTTGTACTTCGACTGCGGGGCGAGGTCGCCGATGAGGACGCCGCCGATGAGCTTCCCGTCCTCGAAGGCGAGACGCCGCCACTCCGTCTCCGAGTAGCGCCGTTCTGCGTGCTCGTCGCCGTCCGTCGGGAAGCCAAAGGAGAGGAACGGGAAGTCGAAGTGCGTGATGGAGTAGGAGGAGACCCAGCGGAACGCCTCGACGTCGTCCTCGACGTCGTCGGCGGTCATCGCGTGCCCCGCGACGGACCCCTGCTGTTTCGCGGAGCCCCACGAGCCGTTCTGCGCGTGCGTGTCGCGGATCGTGTCGTAGAAGCGCGTGATGTCGCCGGCCGCGTAGACGTCCTCGGCGTCGGTGCGCATGTACTCGTCGACGACGATGCCGTTATCGATCGTCACGCCCGTATCTTGGAGGAACTCGACGTTGAAGTTGAGGCCGATGGCGATGCCGACGAAGTCCGATTCGTAGCGCCCGCCGTCGCCGCCGAGCGTCGCGACGACGTGCCCGTCGTCGTCCGTCTCGAAGCCCGACGCGCCGGACTCGAAGACCGGCTCGATCCCCTTCTCGGCGAGCGCGTCGTGGATGATCTCCGCGCCGTCCTCGCTGAGGGCGTAGCGCCACCAGCGGTTGCCGCGCATCAGGTATTTCGCGTCGATGTCCTGCCCGGCGCAGATGGCCGCGAGGTCGATCCCGAGGAGGCCCGCGCCGACGATGACGCCCGAGTCCGCCTTCTCGGTGTGCTCCCGGATGCGACGGGCGTCCTCGAACGTCCAGAAGTGGTGGATGCCGTCGGCGTCGCTGTTCTCGACGGGGAGCTGTGTGGGTGTCCCGCCGGTCGCGACGAGCACCGCGTCGTACTCCAAGTCGTCGCCCTCGTGCGTGTGGACGACGTGAGCGTCGGTGTCGATGTCCGTGACGAGCGTGTTGAGCCGCAGGTCGATGTCGCGCTCGTCGTACCACGACTCGTCGTGGATGGAGATCGGCGCCTCGGGGAGTTTCCCCTTGGCGAACTCCTTGATGAGGATGCGGTTGTAGAGGGCCTCGCCCTCGTCGGTGAGGATGGTGACGTCGGCGTCGGGTTCGCGCTCGCGGATCGTTTCCGCCGCGGAACTCCCCGCGACCCCGTCACCGATGATCACGAACGACTGACTCATAACTGGCACTGTGCGTTCCGGGTTAAAGTCGATTGCTATCCGTTGTCGGTTCCGGCACTCGTTACCGCTGTGTGTCACGGAATCACCGCGATGGGTGGGTCTTTGTACGTCGCATCCCATAGTCCGCGTATGAAGCTGCGGCAGAACGTCACGCACTTCGCGGCGCAGAAGGCCTTAGAGATGCCCGGCGTCGGCGACGTCGTCCACGAGAAGCTCGTCGACATCCACGTCTCCGTCTTCGGCGGGTGGGCCGACCCCGAGTACCGCGAGGAGCGGATCCCCCACCTCGAAGCGTTCTTCGACGCCAGCACCGAGATGTACCTCACCGCCCTGCAGGACGGGTTCGACGAGGCGACGGCCCGCGAGATGACGCACGTCGTCGCCACCTTCGACTTCTACAACCACGGCTGGGCGGAGATGATGGAGTACCCCCCGGAGGAGATCGACGCCCACTACGAGCGCCACCGCGACTTCTTCGAGGCGCACGGGATCACCGTCGAGGACCCACTGGGTGAGTTCGCCCCCGAAGGCGGACTCCCCGAGGCCACCGCCACGCCCGACCGCCTGGAGGAGGGGGAGTTCCCGCACGCCGAAGCCGGATTCGCCGACGACGTCTACGTCGAAGACGGCGACGGCGAGACGAAACGCGGGAGCCAAGCGGTACCCGAGGGCGTCGACGTCGACGACGCGCCCGGTGCGGGCGAGCGCTGAGCGGCCCGGCACTGGCGCCCGAGCGCCCACCGACGGTACCCGTCAGCGCTCCGTGATTCGGTCGGCGACCTCGTAGCCGGCGACGATCCCACCGTTCAGCGAGCGCTCGGGATACTGCGCCTCGCTCGCCATCCCCGCGTAGTAGACGCCCGGTGCGCCGTCGTCCGCGAGGTCGTAGGGCACCACCATGTCGAGGTAGCCGCGCTCGTAGATCGGCGCCGTCCGGGGGTTGCGCGCCGTCCGCACCCAGTTGACCGACTCGCGATCGAAGTCGGGGAACAGCGCCTCGATCCCCTCGATCCACGTGTCGGCCACCTCGTCGTCGTCCATCGCCCACACGGGATCCTCGGGGCTCTGGACGTACTTCGGGACGTAGAGGAGGTGTTCGCCGCCGTAGTGCGATTCGTCGATGAAGTTCGTGTGCTCGATCAGCGCGCCGAAGGGCGCGTCGTCCGCGACGTTCAGCCAGTACGTGTCCGTGAGCGACTCCGACATGGAGATCACGGAGCAGACCGTCCCCTGGAACTCGATGTCGCACTCGTAGCCCGTGAGTCCTTCGAGGACGTTCGGCATCGCCGCGACGACGACCGACTCGACCTCGTGCGTCTCGGTCGTCCCGTCCCCGGATTCGGCGGTGAGCGTCTCCACGCCCGCTTCGCCGAACGAGAGGTCGGTCACCCGGGTGTTCGTCTCCACGGTGTCGCTCCCGACGTCCCGGAGGAGCGCGTCCAGCAGGCGGCCGAATCCCCCGCGGAGATACCCGAGGGGTTCGCCCTTCAGCAGGTCGCGCTCCCCGCGGAACTTGATGCGACCGAGCAGCCACGCCGCCGAGACGTCCTCCGCGCGCTCGCCGAACTTCGCCTCCAAGAGCGGCTCGAAGAACGTCTCGTAGACGTTCCGCGTCGTGTGCTCGATGCAGAACTCCTTCACCGGAACGTCCTCGTACTCGCGGAGGTCCTCGTAGGAGTCGAACGTCGGGATCCCCCCGCGAACGTCGACGTCGAGGACGAGCATCCCCAGCCGGAACGTGTCGTAGAGACTCCAGTAGGGAAAGGAGAGGATCTCCCACGGCTTGTCCATCGGGTGGATCGTCCCGTCGATGTAGTAGGCGTTCTTCCCGATCGGCCACGTCAGGTCGTCGCCGAGGCCCAGCTCCTCGATCAGTTCGACGATCGTCTCCTCGGAGCCCGAGAGGTGGTGGTAGAACTTCTCCAAGCGATCTCCGCCCGTCTCGTACGTCGCCGCGAGCCCGCCGACCTCCTCGGACGCCTCGAACACCGTCACCTCGCGGCCCGCGGCCTGCAGTCGTCGCGCCGCCGCCAGCCCCGCGATCCCGCCGCCAACGATCCCGATCATACCACCGATTCAGGGAGAGCCGGGGTTAGGGTTTCGGAACGACCTTTTGCAAGCGCAGGCGCGGCGAAGCCGCGCCAAGCGCTGCAAAAGCTCGGCCAAAAGTCCGCGAGCCTCCCGATGGTCGGCTCTTGACCTCGCCTACGGCGAGTGAACCGCTTCGTTCGGGCTTTCCAAGCCGCTCGCTCGCGGCCGCTAGCCTCCGTGGTTCGGTTGGTCCACGTGCGAGTTTAGCGTCCGCGAGCGAAGCGAGCGGTTCACCGTCGGCGAGGCCGACGGCTCTTTTTCACCCGTGTTTTTGCCGCGAGCGGTCGGCTTCGCCGTCCCGAGCGGGAAAGAGATGGTTCGCTACGCTTTTCAGCCCCCACACGGTACGCCACGGCATGCTTACGGTCCGTGCGCCTGCGACGAGTGCGAACCTCGGGAGCGGGTTCGACGTGTTCGGCGTCGCGCTCGACCGCCCCGCGGACGTCGTCACGGTCGAACGGGCCGAGGAGACGATGATCGAAGTCTCGGGGGCCGGCGCGCAGTACATCCCGGAGGATCCGGCGAAGAACACGGCGGGCGTCGTCGCCCGCGAGCTCGACGCGCCGGCGCACATCCACATCGACAAGGGCGTCCGTCCCTCCTCGGGACTGGGGTCCAGCGCGGCGTCGGCGGCGGCGGCCGCGGTCGCGCTCGACGCGCTCTACGAACGCGGGCACACGGCGGAAGACCTCGTCCGCGTCGCCGCGGAGGGCGAGGCCGCGGTCTCGGGGGAGGCGCACGCGGACAACGTCGCGCCGTCGATCCTCGGCGGGTTCACGATCGTCCGCGACGACGGCGTGCTCAGTATCGACGCGACGGTCCCCCTGGTGGCGTGCCTCCCGGAGATCGTGGTGTCGACGCGCGACGCGCGCGGCGTCGTCCCGCGCTCGGCCGAGATGGCGGACGTCGTTCACACGGTCGGGAGCGCCGCGACGCTCACGGCGGGGATGCAACGCGACGACCCGGCGCTCGTCGGACGCGGGATGGACGAGCGCGTCGTGACGCCCGCGCGCGCGAGACTCATCGACGGCTACGACGACGTCTGCGCGGCCGCGGCGGACGCGGGCGCGACCGGCGTCACGGTCAGCGGCGCGGGGCCGGCGATCCTCGCAGCGTGTCACCCCTCGCGTCAGCGCGCCGTCGCCTCCGCGATGGTCGAAGCCTTCGAAGAGGCCGGCGTCGACGCGCGAGCCTATCGCTCCTCGGTGGGGCGCGGCGCGGAGATAATCGAGCGCTGAGAGTCGGAAAGCGCGTTTAGAGGCGCTCGACGATGGCGTTCGTCACGTCCGCCGTCGCGGCGTCGCCGCCGAGGTCGGGCGTCCGCGGCCCGTGCGCGAGCACGCCCTCGACGGCGTCCCGGACGTCGTCGGCTTCGTCCCCGTAGTCGAGGTAGTCGAGGAGCATCGCGGCCGAGAGGACGGTCGCGCAGGGGTTGGCGACGCCCTGCCCGGCGATGTCCGGTGCGGTACCGTGGACGGGCTCGAAGAGCCCGCGCTCCTCGCCGATATTGGCGGAGGGGAGGAGGCCGAGGCCACCGACGAGGCCGGCGGAGAGGTCGGAGAGGACGTCGCCAGCGAGGTTCGGGCAGACGACGACCTCGTACTCTTCGGGACGCAGACAGAGGTGCATGGCGAGCGCGTCCATCAGCGCCGCGTCCGTCTCGACGCCGTTCTCCTCGGCGACGCGCTGGACCGTATCGCGGAAGAGGCCGTCCGTCTCGCGCATCACGTTCGCCTTGTGTGCGACCGTGAAGCCCTCGGGGGCGAACTCGCAGGCGTACTCGGCGAGGCGCTCGCTCGCGGACTGCGAGACGACGCGCGTCAGCGTCGAGACGTCGTCCGTGAGTCGGGCCTCGTGACCGGCGTAGACGCCCTCCGTGTTCTCGCGGAGGAAGACGACGTCCATCCCGGGTTTGAGCGCGTCGACGCCCGGATACGTCCGCGCGGGCCGGACGTTGACGAAGGAGCCGACGGCGTCACGCAGCGGGAGGATGACGTCGGCGGCGCTCTCGCCGGCCGCGCCGAACAGCGTCGCGTCGGCGTTCGCGGCGAGGTCGCGCGTCTCCTCGGGAAGCGGATCGCCGCCCTCCTCGGCGACGTGATCGCCCGCGGTGGCCTCGACGAACTCGAAGTCGACGCCCGTGGCCTGCAGGACGTCGACCGCGGCGGGAACGACCTCCTGGCCGATGCCGTCGCCGGGGATGACGACGATCTCCTCAGTCATCCGACTCCACCCGGGGGAGCGATTCGGACTCGATGTACGGGAGGGACTCCGCGACGTCACGCGTCGCGGCCGCGTTCGCCTCCATCAGCGCCGTCGTGTCCCAGACGCCTTCGACGAGCGCCTTGTGCTGGGCCTTATCGACGGTCGCGTTCAGCTCGTTGCTGCCGTACTCGACCGTTTCGCGCACGACGTCGACGTGGAGCTCCTCGTCCGGGTGATCGTCCACCCACTGCTGGAGGGCGTTGATCGACTCGTGATCCGCGGTCAGCGTCGGGATCCCGAGCGCGAGGCAGTTGCCGGCGAAGATCTCCGCGAAGGACTCCCCGACGATCGCGTCGATCCCCCAGCGCATCAGCGCCTGCGGGGCGTGCTCGCGCGAGGATCCACAGCCGAAGTTCGAGTTCACCACGAGGACGTTCGCGCCCTGGAAGCGCTCCTCGTTGAACGGGTGGTTCTTCTGGTTGTCCTCGTCGTCGAAGCGCTGATCGAAGAAGGCGTACTCGCCGAGGCCGTCGAACGTGACGACCTTCATGAAGCGCGCCGGGATGATCTGGTCCGTGTCGATGTCGTTCCCGCGGATCGGAATGCCGGTCCCCGTCACTTCCTCGACGGTGTCGGCGGGCCCCTCCTCGACGTCGCTCACGCCAGGGTCACCCCCGCCATCTCGCGGACGTCAGTCACTTCCCCGGTGACGGCGGCGGCGGCGACCATGCGCGGGTTCATCAGGACGGTACGGCCGTCCTTCGAGCCCTGCCGGCCGATGAAGTTCCGGTTCGACGACGACGCGCAGGCCTCATCGCCCTGCAGTTGGTCGTCGTTCATCCCGAGACACATCGAACAGCCGGCGTCGCGCCAGTCGAAGCCGGCCTCCGTGAAGATCTCGTCGAGGCCCTCGGCCTCCGCGGCAGCCTTCACGCGCTGGCTGCCGGGGACGACGAACGCGCGCACGTCGTCGTCGACCTCGCGGCCCTCGACGACCTTCGCGGCCGCGCGGAGGTCCGGGAGGCGGGCGTTCGTACACGAGCCGAGGAAGGCAACGTCGATGTCGTAGCCCGCCATCGTCTCGCCGGGTTCGACGCGCATGTGCTCCTGCGCGCGTCGCGCGACGTCCGCGTCGCCGGACTCCATCTCCTCGGGGTCCGGGATGGGGTCGGTGATACCGATCCCCTGTCCGGGCGTGGTCCCCCACGTGACGACCGGTTCGAGGTCGGAGGCGTCGATGGTGACGACGTCGTCGTACTCCGCCGTCTCGTCCGTGCGGATGGACTCCCAGTACTCCTTGTGGCGCTCGAACTTCTCGGGGTCGTCGGCGTACTCGTCGGTCTCCGCGAGCCACTCGTAGGTGGTCTCGTCGGGGTTGACGTAGCCGGCGCGCGCGCCGCCCTCGATGGACATGTTGCAGATGGACATGCGGCCCTCCATCCCGAGGTTCTCGATGGCCTCGCCGCCGTACTCGTAGACGTAGCCGACACCGCCGTCGGTTCCGAGTCGGCGGATGATCTCGAGGATGATGTCCTTCGCCTCGACGCCGGGGCCGAGTTCGCCCTCGACCTCGATGCGTCGGACCTTCTGCTTCTCCATCGCGATACACTGCGTCGCGAGGACGTCCCGAATCTGCGAGGTGCCGATGCCGAACGCGACGGCGCCGAACGCGCCGTGCGTCGCCGTGTGCGAGTCGCCACAGACGATGGTCTTGCCGGGCGTCGTGATGCCCTGCTCCGGCCCGATGACGTGGACGATCCCCTGGTTGCCCGTCGTCGGGTCGTCGAACTCGATGCCGGCGTCCCGGACGTTCTCCTCGAGTTCCTCCATCATCCGCTCGGCGGCGTCGTTCTTGAACGGCCGCGAGCGGTCGTCCGTCGGGACGATGTGGTCGACGGTCGCGTGCGTCAACTCGGGGTAGGCGACGTCGATGTCGCGCTCGCGCAGCATCCCGAACGCCTGCGGGCTCGTCACCTCGTGGATGAGGTGGAGGCCGACGAAGAGCTGGGTCTGGCCCGTCGGGAGCGTCGTGACGGTGTGCTCGTCCCAGACCTTGTCGTAGAGCGTGCCCTCGCTCATACGCGCCCCTCCGTCGGGACGGCCGTCGTGGCCTCAGTCATCCGCAGACACCTCGGCGACCTCCTCTTCGTCCTCGGACTCCTCCTCGGCCCACGCGAAGAGCTCGCGGAGGCGTTCGCCGACCTCCTCGATGTCGTGGTTCTCCTCGCGGGCGCGAAGCTGCTTGTACTTCGGCCGGTTGGCCTGGTTCTCGGTGATCCACTCCTGGGCGAACTCGCCGTTCTGGACCTGCTCGAGGACCTCCTCCATGTTCTCGCGAGCTGTCTCGTCGACGACGACGGGGCCCTGCGTCAGCCCGCCGTACTCGGCGGTGTCGGAGACGGAGTCCCACATCTCCGTCAGCCCGCCCTCGTACATCAGGTCGACGATGAGCTTCAGCTCGTTCAGTACCTCGAAGTACGCCATCTCGGGGCTGTAGCCCGCGTCCACGAGGACCTCGTAGCCCTGCTTGACGAGCGCGGTCGCCCCCCCGCAGAGGACGGCCTGCTCGCCGAAGAGGTCGGTCTCGGTCTCCTCGCGGAACGTCGTCTCGATGACACCGGCTCGCGCGCAGCCGATGGCGCTCGCGTACGCGAGCGCTTCCCCCTTCGCGTCGCCCGTCTCGTCCTGGTAGACGGCGACGAGGCCGGGCGTGCCTTCGCCGGCCTCGTAGTTCCGGCGGACGAGGTGGCCCGGGGACTTCGGCGCGACCATCGTCACGTCGATGCCTCCTTTCGGTTCGATCTGGCCGTAGTGGATGTTAAAGCCGTGCGCGAACTGGAGGGTGTCGCCGGCCTCGAGTTCGTCCTCGATCTGGTCGTAGACGGCGGGCTGGACGGTGTCGGGGACGAGGATACTCACGACGTCGGCCTCGGCGGCGGCCTCGACGGGCGTCGCGACGCGCAGGCCGTCATCCTCGGCGGCGCTCCGGGAGGCGGAGCCCTCGCGGAGGCCGACGACGACGTCGACGCCGGACTCGTGGAGGTTTTGGGCGTGGGCGTGGCCCTGACTGCCGTAGCCGAGGACGGCGACGGTCTTGTCCGCGATGTACTCCGCGTTCGTGTCTTCTTCGTGATATACGGGCTGGGTGAACTCTGTGTCGTCAGTCATCGGTAGTAGTGTCGTCGTATGCGGTGAACTCGGTGCCGCCGGCGAGCGCGGCGGTGCCCGTGCGGGCGACCTCGCGCACGCCGAATCGTTCGAACGCCTCGACCGCGGCGTCGATCTCACGTTCCGTGCCGGTCAGCTCGACCGTCACGACCTCCGGGCCGGCCTCGACGGCCTCGCCGCCGTACATCTCCGCGACGGCCGCGACGCCCGCGGGGTCGTCGTCGCCGACCTTGATGAGCGCGAGCTCGCGCTCGGTCGCGGCCTCGAGTTCGCGGACCGCGTGGACGGGGACGAGCTTCCGGAGCTGGCGCTTGACCTGCTCGACGCCGGGACCGGTCTCCTCGACGACGATGGTCATGCGCGCGAGGCCCTCGGCGGCCGTCGGGCCGACCGTCAGGCTCTCGATGTTGAACTGGCGGCGCGCGAACAGCCCGGAGACCTCGGCGAGGACGCCGGGCTCGTGATCGACGAGCGCCGACAGCACCTCGCGTCTGACCTCGGGTTCGGCCTCCGCCTGCGGGTCGATGCGGATGCCCTGTTTATTCCGGCGGCCCGACGGGTGCGGGCGCTCCTCGGGCGCGGGCCCGGGGAGTTCGCCGGTCATCGCCGCTCACCTCCGGTCGGGTCGGTGTACGTCGTGCTCATAGGTGCTCCTCCTGCAGGGCGAAGCGACCATTCGCGCCGCCGCTCGCGACCATCGGGTAGACGTCCTCTCGGGGGTCGATGTGACAGTCGATGACGCTCGGGCCGTCGTAGTCGCGCGCGGCCGCGATCGTGTCCGCGACGTCGTCGTAGTCGTCGAGCGTGAAGCCCTCCGCGCCGAACGCCTCGGCGAGCGTGGCGAAGTCCGGCCCCCACGGGTACTCGGAGGCCATCCGGCGGCCCTCGAAGAAGGCGTCCTGCCACTGTCGGACCATCCCGACCGCCTCGTTGTTCAGGACGCAGACGGTCAGATCGAGGTTCTCGCGGACCGCGACGGAGAGCCCCTGGACCGTCATCAGGAAGGAGCCGTCGCCGTCGAAGCAGACGACCTCTTGGTCGGGGGCGGCGACCTTCGCGCCGATGGCGGCGGGGAGGCCGTACCCCATCGTCCCGAGGCCGTGACTGGAGATCCACGTCCGGGGCTCGGTGAACGTCCAGTACTGGACGGCCCACATCTGGTGTTGGCCGACGCCCGTCGTGACGATGGCGCCGGCGTCCGTCGCCTCGTCGAAGGCCTCGACGACGAACTGGGGCTTGAGCGGTTCGTCCTCGGGGGCGTCGTAGTCCATGGGGTACTCCTCCTTCCAGTGACGACACTGGTCGCGCCACCCCTCAGCGTCCGGGGCGCGCGGCAGCGCGTCGTCGAGCTGGCGCAACACCGTGCTCGCGTCGCCGACGAGCGGGTAGTCCGCGTGGACGTTCTTCGAGATCTCCGAGGCGTCGATGTCGACGTGGATGACCTCGGCCTCGGGCGCGAACGTGTCGACGCCGCCGGTGAGGCGATCGTCGAAGCGCGTGCCGACGCCGAGTAGCACGTCGCAGTGCGTGATCGCCATGTTCGCGTAGCCGGTGCCGTGCATGCCCGCCATCTCCATGGCGAGGTCGTGGGTCTCGTCGAAGGCGCCGACGCCCGGCATCGTCGTGATGACCGGGATGCCGTGGTCGATGGCGAACTGCCGCAGCTCGTCGGTCGCCTCGCCCTTGATGACGCCGCCGCCGGCGAGGATCGCGGGTCGCTCCGCGTCCGCGAGCGCGTGCGCGGCGCGGCTCACCTCCTCGGCGTCGGCCTCGTCGGGGACGACGTGCGTCTCCGGCCCCTCCGCGGGACCGGGGCGCGCGACGTCCTCGGCGTTCGAGACGTCCTTCGGGAGGTCGACGAGCGTCGGCCCCTGTCGGCCGTCGCGGGCGAGCGCGAACGCCTCACCGACGGTGTCGCCGACGGTGTCCGGATCGCTCGCGAAGTAGCTCGATTTCGTCACCGGACGGGTGATCCCCGTCGTGTCCGCCTCCTGGAAGGCGTCGTTGCCGACCATGTCGGTCGCCACCTGCCCCGTCAGGGCCAGCATCGGCTCCGAGTCCATGTCGGCGTCGGCGATGCCGGTGACGAGGTTGGTGGCGCCGGGGCCGGACGTCGCCAGGCAGACGCCCGGCTCGCCCGTGACGGCGCCGTACGCGTCGGCGGCGTGGGCCGCGCCCTGTTCGTGCGCCATCGTGACGTGGTGGATGTCGCTCTGGTAGAGCGCGTCGTAGATGGGCATGATCGCCCCGCCCTGCACGCCGAAGGCGGCCGTCACGCCGGCGTCCTCTAGTGCGGTCACGACGGACGACGCACCCGTCGGTAGCGTCTCCGCCTCGCGCTCAGTGGTTCGTTCTGGTTCGCTCTCGCTCATTGTGTGGTGTGTGTGGTGCGGTCGCTGGTCGGTCGATCGGCCGGTACTGACGGTCGGGGAGGATGAGGAGAGAGGGGGCTTACGCCCCTACGATGAACGTCGGGACGGCGGCGACGACGCTGCCACGGGGTCGGCCGGTCTGCGCGGTCGGTCGTCGCATGGTTATCGGACGTAGGCGTCGCTCCTATTTGAACCTTCCCGGCCGCGCAAGCGTTGCCGAACGAGGGCATGACGTCTCAGGCCCTCACTTCGGCCGATTCGCGCTCGATGCCGACGTCCGCCGCGAACTCGTGGAGGTCGTCCGTGGTGACGCGGCGTTTGCCGGCGGCGTGCTCCTTCACGCGCTTGGTGACCGCCACGACCTCGTCGTCGGTCGGCGCGTAGCCGGCCTCCTCCAGGTGTTGGCGGACCGCGTTCGTCCCCGTGTGTTTCCCGAGGACGATCGAACGCTCCGCGCCGATCATCTCGGGGGTCATCACGCCGGGCTCGAACGTCTCCGAGTTCTCGATGACGCCCGCGGCGTGGATGCCGGACTCGTGGCTGAAGGCGTTCTTCCCCACGACGGGCTTGTTGTCGGGGATCGGAACGCCGGACTTCTCGGCGACCACCTCGGAGAGCTCGGCGATCCCGGTCGTGTCGATACCGGTGTCGACGCCGTAGAGGCTCTCGATGGCCATGACGACCTCCTCCAAGGAGGCGTTCCCGGCGCGCTCGCCGATGCCGTTGACGCTCACCTGCGCCTGATCGGCCCCGGCGACGATCCCCTCGACGGCGTTCGCGGTCGCCATCCCGAAGTCGTCGTGACAGTGCACGTCGATCCGGGCGTCCGTGTGCTTGCGCACGTACTGGACGAGGTCGGCAAACCGACTCGGGGTGGCGATCCCGACGGTGTCGGGGAGGTTCACCCAATCGACGCCCGCCGAATCGACCGCCTCCAATACCTCGGCGAGGTACTCGGGGTCGGTCCGGGTGACGTCCATCGGGGAGTACATGACTTCGACACCGGCGTCCGCGACCTGCTCGACCGCGGCGACCGAGCGAGTGATGACCTCCTCGCGGGTGGTGTGCATCGAGTCCTCGATCTGGATGTCGCTGGTGGACGCGAAGACGTGCACCATGTCGACACCCGCGTCGATGGCGGCCTCGACGTCGGACTCGACGACGCGCGCCAGCCCGCAGGTCGTGGCGTCGGTCGCCTCAGCGACGTCGCGGACGGCCTCGAACTCCGCCTCGGAGTTCGCGGGGAAGCCGGCCTCGATGACGTGGACTCCCATCCCGTCGAGCAGCGCCGCTATCTCGCGCTTGTCGTCGTAGTCGAACGACGTGCGTGGCGTCTGCTCGCCGTCGCGGAGCGTCGTGTCGAAAATCCGTGCGTCGTCGATCTCGTCGTTATTGTGGGCTAATGTGCCCTGGAAGAACCCGTTCCCCCGGACTCGCACCGGGAATGTCGTTAGATGACATCGTGTACGTGCGTCAAATCCGTCCAACCATATAAGGATGTTCCTCTCGTCTCGTCGCCGGCCGCGGAACGCCTCAGACGACCCCGAGTCCGACGCTCGCCACGAGGACGCAGGCCCCGCCGATGACCGTGCTGACGACGGCGTGCGTCCGGAGGGCGTCGAGGAGCGCGTGGTCGTGACCGTCGTGATCGTGGGTGACCGCGTCGTGGATCTCACCGCCGACCTCGCAGTCCGGGAGGAAGTCCATGGCGATGTGGAGGAAGACCCCCGCGGCGAAGCCGAAGACGACGGCGTCGACGCCGGGGTTCGGCGGGACGTGAAGGAGCGAGACGGCGACGGCGGCGATTCCGACGGCCGCCGCCGGCAGTAACACGGGGCTGACCGGGCGACCGTCGAGACGGAGGCGACGCGCGGCCGCGTAGCCCGCGGGGCCCTTGTGCGAAACGATGGCGAGCCCGAGAACGGCGCCCAGCTCCGGCATCGTGGCGTAGACGGCGCCGATGATGACGCCGGCCGCGAGCGCGTGCGCGGTGAGCTGCGCCGCCGTGCGGTCGATCGGAAGCCGTCGGTGGGAGAGCCGGTGGCCGATGGTGTGAGCACCGAAGCCGGCGACGACGCCGGCCGCGAGCCCGAAGCCGGCGAGTTTCGGCTGGTAGCCGACGGCCTGCGGAACGAGGAAGACCGCGGCGCTCGTCACCATCGCGCCGCTGGCGAGCCCGTAGCCCCAGACGAGGCCGCGGGCGCTCCCGTCGTGCGCGCGCTCACCGAGGAGCGCCCCGCCGGACATCGCGGCGAACGCGACCCAGCCGATCCCGACGACCTTGCCGTCGCGGCCGGCCGCGAGCGCGACGGCGGAGAGCACGCACAGGAGGACGACGGCGACGGCCCCGAGGGCGACTGCGGGGCGGCGGACGGAACGAACGGAGAGGGTACTCGGCACGATTACTAAATCCACCTATAGAGTTAATAACGCTGTCGGTGGCCGCGGTAACGGCCGGCACGACGAAGGAGCACCGGGTCGAAACGCGCGTATGCGAGTCATCTCGATGGACTGGCGCGACGTGTGTGTCGCCTCGTACGCCGTCGATCCCGACGTCGTCGCCGCGACGCTTCCCGACGGCGTCGCCGTCGACACCTACGACGGGGACGCCTACCTCTCCGTCGTCCCCTTCGTGATGGGCGACGTCCGCCCCTACAAGTTCCCTCGGTTCGTCGGTCCCACCTTCGGCGAGCTGAACCTCCGGACGTACGTCACGGGCGACGCCGGGCCCGGCATCTACTTCTACAACCTCGACGCCACCGACCGCCTCGGCGTCGCCATCGCGCGCGCGACCTTCCGACTCCCGTACTACGACGCCAGTCAGCGGATCGTCAAACGCGGCGATACCGTCGAGTTCGAGAGCGAGCGCACCCACACCGGCGCCCCGCCCTGCGAGTTCGACGCCGACTACACCCCGACGGGCGATCCCGAGCCCGCGGAGCCGGGATCGCTCACGGAGTTCCTCCTCGAACGCTATCGCTTCTACGTCGAGGGGCGCGGGACCCTGCTCCGCGGCGAGATCGAGCACGAGCCGTGGCGGGTGCAGGAGGCGACGTACGACGTCCGCGAGAACGACCTCTTCACCGTCAACGGCTTCGAGACGCCGGACCGCGATCCCCACGTCGCGTACAGCCCCGGCGTCGAAGTGGCCGCGCACGCCCCGAAGCGCGTCTGAGCGCCCAGCGCCGGCGGGGACGCCACACCGCTACAGGAGCGTCCGTTCGACGAGCGCGGCGTGCGCGCGGCGGAGGCGCTCGGAGAGGGACTGATCGGAGATGCCCAGATCGGCCGCGAGGTCGACCGTCGTCGTCCCCCGGGGGATGTCGTAGAAACCGGCCTCGTGGGCGCGGCGGAGGGTCTCGCGCTGGTTCGCCGTGAGGCCGTCGTCGGGCTCGTCGAGCGGGTCGAGGGGTGCGACGCCGGTCACCGTCAGGTCGAACTCGGCCTCGCGGCAGGCGTCGTGGAACTCCGAGAGGGCCTCCCGCGAGGGGAACCGGGCGGTGAACTCCCACGCGTCGCGGGTACCGGTCGCACCGCTCAGGCTCGCCGACGTCCGGCGGAGGTGCGAGAGGACCCCGGTCCCCGAGGCGGCCCAGTCGACGCGGTAGAGGCGCTGGTCGTCGAAGGCGTCGACGGTCTCCACGCTGGCGACGTCCGGGTCCCCGGCGAGACGCGTCTGGAAGTCGTCGAGCGCGTCTCCGCCGGCGTGCGCCCAGAGGAACGGCGGCGTGTCTGCGGCTAGCGGTACGACGCGGTCGAGCTCTGCTCGTATCCCCCCTTCCGGCATCGCGCGGCCGAGCGCGAACTGGCTCCCCGGAATGGTGAACGTCAGAACGACGCTCATCCTGTCCGGACCTAGCCGGCGATGCGCTATAAACCTACCCGCGACTCGGTCAGAAATCGAGAGCGCCGCCGAGTCCCGCGTCGAGGAGCGACGCGGGCGTCGCGTCGCGGCACTCGATCTCGTAGCGCGCGCGGACGACGGGCGCGTCGACGTCCACGACCACGTCGAGGTCGACGGGCGTCCCCGCGACGACGACGTCCGGATCGACGGCGTCGATCGTCGCCTCGAGGTCCGCGAGTTGGGCCTCGCTGTACCCCATCGCCGGGAGCACCCGATCGAGGTGATCGTACGACGCGAAGACGTCCGCGATCTGACCGACGGCGTGCGGTTCGGGGTCGAGTATCGACGCCGCGCCGGCGTCCCGGGCGGCGGCGTAGCCCGCACCGTGCGAGGTGCCGCCGTGCGTGAGCGTCGGGCCGTCCTCGACGACGAGGGCGTCGCGGCCGGCGATCGCGTCCGGGTCGTCCGCGCGCACGACCGAGTCGGCGTGGTGGATCGGCGCGTCGGTCGGCGCGAGGCGCGCCGCCGAGTCGGTCGCCGCCTCGGTCTGGGCGTCGCTCGCCGCGTTCTCCTTCGTCACGAGGACCGCGTCGGCGCGCCGGAGGTTCGCCTCGCCCGGGTGGTAGCGCTCGCCGTGCTCGGGTCGGAGCGCGTCGACGAGCACGAGGTGGTGATCCGGGCGGGCGAACGCGAGTTCGTTGTTCCCGCCGTCCCAGACGAGCACGTCCGCCTCGTCGCTCGCCCGGTCGAACACCGCCCGGTAGTCGACGCCCGCGTAGACGGCGTGGCCCGCCGCGACGTGGTCCGCGTACTCCTCGCGTTCCTCGACGGTGAGTCCGTCGAGATCGCTCGCGTCCGCGAACCGCTCGACGCGCTTTTCAGCGAGGTCGCCGTACGGCATCGGCTCGCGGACGACGGCGACGTCGAACCCCCGGGCGTCGAGCTCGTCCGCGAACGCCCGCGCGACGGCGGACTTCCCGCAGCCCGTGCGGACGGCGTTCACGGCGACGACGGGGACGTCGACGTCGAGTTGGACGCTGTCGGGGCCGAGCATCCCGAAGTCCGCGCCGGCGGCGAGCGCGCGCGAGGCCGCGTGCATCACGTCCTCGTGGGCGACGTCCGAGTACGCGAACAGGACCGTTCCGGCGTCGTGCTCGGCGATCGCGTCTTCGAGATCGGCCTCGGGGACGATCGGGATCGAGCCGCGGCCGTCGGGCGTGAGTTCGGCGGGGAAGGCCTCGTACCCGCCCGCGTCGGTCTCGCCGAAGTTCTGCCCCGGGGCGCGCGTGAACGCGACGACGCGCCGGTCGGGGTCGTCCCGGAGGGCGGCGACGTAGTCGTGGAAGTCGCGGCCGGCCGCACCCATCACGACGATGCGTTCGCTCATGCGTCGGGATTGTCACGCACCGCGCAAAAGCGTGTCCGCCGCGTCGCTGCACCGTCGGACCGCCACCGTATCGCCGGCCTGCTCGGCCGCGATCGCGTCGCCCCCTCGCTCGCGCCGGCGGCGTACCAGTCGGCGACGACGGTACCGAGGGTCTCCCGGTTCATCCCCTTCGGTATCGGGTGGTCGCTCACGGCCCGAGGCGCGGGGGGACGAGAAAAAGCCCGCGGGCTCAGCCGGTGGCGTCGGCCGGATCGACGTCGCGACCCGCGACCGGATGGCCGGCGCGGCGCCACGTCGGGAAGCCGTCGCGGATCGCGTACACCTCGTCGTAGTCGGCGGCGGCGAGCGCGGCGGCGCGTTGGCGCCCGTGCCCGTCCGTTCCACCGCCGTAGCAGACGATTCGATCGCCGTCCGGCCAGTAGTCGATGGGGTCGCACGCGGCGCTCGCGTCGGTCGTGTCGGCCGGACTCCACACGGCGCCGTAGACGTGCGCGCCGTCGTAGGCGTCGCGCCCGCGGGCGTCGGCGAACCGGGCGGCACCGCGGCGCCACCAGTAGTGCGCGACCTCGACGGGGGCGAGGCGGACGTCGACGCCGTCGACGGTCGCGGTGGGGAACACGTCGGGGCCGACCTCGTGGGAGGGCGGGTCGCCGTCGACGGCGGGCGGGATGCCGTCCGCGGGCGTCTCGTCGGCGGGGAGGGCGCCGCGGTTCGCGGCGAAGCTCTCGGGGACCCCGCAGTCCGCTGGCGGGTCGTCGCTGAGGCCGTCGCGTCCGGAGAGCGCGCTACAGCCGGCGAGACCGGCGAGACCGGCGACGCCCAGGGCGGCGAGGTAGTCGCGTCGGTCCATACGTCGGCTCAGGAAGGACGGAACCGAAAAGTTTCGGGACCGCACGTGCGACAGCGTGGCACGCTACCGCCCTTCAGAAGACCATTTAGGCCGCGGTAGTCTTCGAGTGCCTAATGAGCTACAAGATCGGACTGGTGGGGAAACCCTCCGTGGGGAAGTCCTCGTTCTTCAACGCGGCGACGATGAACGACGTGCCCGAGGGGGCGTACCCGTTCACGACGATCGACCCCGCGGTCGGCGAGGCGTACGTCCGCACGGACTGCGCGGCCCCCGAGTTCGACGAGTCCTGTGCGCCGAACACGGGCTACTGCGAGGACGGGAAGCGCTTCGTCCCGACGAAGCTCGTCGACGTCGCCGGCCTCATCCCGGGCGCACACGAGGGGAAGGGCCTCGGCAACCAGTTCCTCACGGACCTCAACGAGGCGGACGTCCTCGTCCACATCGTCGACTTCTCCGGGAAGACCGACCCCGAGGGCGAGCCCACCGAGGGTCACGACCCCCGCGAGGACATCGACTTCCTCGAAGCGGAGCTCGATCAGTGGTACCTCGGTATCCTCCGAAAGGGAATCGAGCGCTTCGAGACGGCCCACACCACGGAGGTCGAACTGGAGGTCGAACTCGCCGAACAGATGAGCGCCTTCGGCACCAACAAGGACGAGATCAAACAGATCATCCTGAGCGAGGGCCTCGAACTCGATCCCGAGACGTGGGACGACGACGACGAACTCGAACTCGCGCGGGCGATCCGCGAGCGGACGAAGCCGATGGTCGTCGCCGCGAACAAACTCGACACGCCCGAGGGGCAGGCGAACTACGAGGAGATCACGAACGATCCCGAGTACGAGGACGTCACCATCGTCCCGTGTAGCGTGCACGCCGAGAAGGCGCTGAAGAACGCGGCCGAGCAGGGCGTCGTCGACTACGTGCCCGGCGACGGCGACTTCGAGATCGTCGCCGACCTCAGCGAGGGGCAGGAGGCGGGCTTGGAGGAGATCCGCGAGTTCGTGACCGAGTTCGGCGGGACGGGCGTCCAGGAGGCCCTGGAGACCGCGCTGTTCGAGGAGCTCGGACTGAAGGCGGTCTTCACGGGCGACGCCGGGCTCAACTGGACGCAGGGGCCGTTCCCGGACGTCTTCCTCCTCCCGGAGGACGCGACGGCGGAGGACTTCGCCTACCACATCCACTCGGACATCGGCGAGGGCTTCCTGCACGGGATCGATTGTCGCTCGAAGCGCCAGCTCGGCAAGGACACGGTGCTCGAACACAACGCCGTCGTCGAGGTCGTCACGACGAACTGAACGCTCAGTCGTCCGCGAGAACCGTCGGGGCGCGCGATCCGCTCGCGGGCGCGAGCGCGTGCAGGTAATCGTCGAGGTCGAGCGCGAAGGTCGCGTCGGCGGCCGTCGAGAGGTCGATCCACGAGAAGTCGAACTCGGCACCGACCTCCTCGCCGTCGCCCGTGACGACGTGCGTCCACGCGTCCCGGGGCTCGTGGACGGGGGCGTGGTAGAAGTGCCGAACGTATCGCCGGGCGTCCCGGCGGACCCAGACGTCCGTGCTGAGGTGGTGGACGCCGTGGAAGGTGGAGACGCCGCTCTCCTCGATCACCTCGCGGTAGAGCGCCTCGCGGGTCTCCTCGCCGGGCTCGACGGTCCCCTTCGGGATCTGGAGACCGTCGTGGCCGGGACCCTCGAACACCAGCAGCTCCGAGCCGCCGCGCGTCACGTACGCGCAGGCCTTCCCGACGTACGTCACGTCTGTGTCACTCATACGCATACTCCGGACGTGGGTACTCATAGGCGTGTTCCTGAGATGTCCTTTGACAATACTAGGCCTGAAGGGAGAATCGGGTCGGCCCGTCCCGACGTCGGATGGCGTCGAGCGCCGCGGCGTCAGTCCCCCGCGGACTCAGGCGTGCGCGGCGTCGGGGTCGTCGAGGCGGCGGAAGCCGCGTTCGACCGCCGCCGTGAGCGCGCTGTCGACGTCGTGCGTCGGGAGTTCGTAGTAACGCTCGCGGCCCGCGGGCGTCCGGACGAGGACGACGGTCGCGCCGCCGACGTCGTGGACGGCGCCGCGGACGGTCCCACCGACGTGTCGCAGGCGCGCCGTTCGCGTGCTGTCGTCGGTGATCGCGTCACCGAGCGTCCATCCCAGTCGCGTCGCGGTCGCCGCGTCGAAGGGGAGCGTGAGGTGCGGCGTGCCGCTCGCATCACGGGAAGCCATACCAACCGGTGACCGATGCGGAGATATAATCGTGACTATCCGGAGCCGTCAGTCGCCCGCGAGGGAAACAGTGGGTTTCGGTCTCGAATCGCTGTGAGAACCACTGTCGGTCGCGACCGGCGGGGCGAGCGGAGGTGGGTGTGGGGGCGGGGGCGGCGGAGCGGTACCTACGCGAGGCGGGCGAACGCGAGGTCGCCGCTCGTGCTCTCGACGTACGCGCGGACGGTCTGCCCCTCGCGCGCGCCGGAGACGAACACCGTGTAGCGCCCGCGCTCGGCGACGCCGTCGCCCTTGCGGCCCGTGCCGGTGATCTCCAGTTCGTAGGTCTTGCCCGAGTCGACGGTCTCGCGGGCGGTGTGGGTCGTCGCCGTCTTCTTCTGGACGGGGCGGAACGCACCGCAGGCCGTACAGCGGAGCATCTCGACGCCGTCCTCGGTGACGAGGCGCGTGTCCGGGCGCTCGCACTCGGTGCAGGTGACGAACTCCGCGACGTAGGCGTCGATCGCGGCGTCGAAGTCCGCGACGGAGAACGAGCCGTTGTATCGGGCGCGCTGGCCGTCGAACTGGCCGTTCGTGCCGAGCTCGCGCTGGACGTTTCGGAAGAGGTGAGTGGGATCGCGCGAGACGGCGTCGGCGATCGCGCGGACGTTCGTCAGGCGGGTGAACGCGCCGTCCGTCTCGCCCTCGGGGGCGGGGATCTGGAGGCGGGCGTCGGCTTCGGCGGGGCGCTCGGGGAGGGCGTCGAACGCCCGGTCCAGCGCGATCTGGTAGTCCATACGACAGTGAGACGGCCGGCGCGTAAAGCACCTCCGAGTGACGTGGTAACACTCAGTGGGCGTCGAAGAGCGGGCTCTGCTCGCCGGGGACGAAGGTGTTGAGCAACAGCGCGGAGAGCGCGGTGACGATGACCGGCTCGCCGAAGAACGTCCGGGCGGCAACGGGGAGGCCGCCGAGGGCCTCGGGCGTGGTGGCGACGCCGAGTCCGAGACCGAGCGCGACGGCGAGGATGACCATGTTCCGTCGGTTGAGCGTGACGTCGAGGGTGATGAGACGCGCGCCGCTCGCGGCGACCATCCCCGCCATGAGGAGGACGGCGCCGCCGAAGACGGCGCTCGGGATGGTGGTGACGAGCGCGCCGATCTTCGGGCTGAGCCCGAGCACGGCGAGGATCACGCCCGCGATCCCGACGACATGACGGCTCATCACGCCCGTGAAGTTGATGATGCCGGCATTCTGCGAGAAGGAGGTGACGGGAAAGGCGCCGAAGACGGCGCCGAGGGAGCTCATGAGACCGTCGGTGAAGAGGCCCCCGCGGAACTCCTCGTCGGCGGGCGTGCGCCCCTCCGCCGACGTGACGCTGGACAGGTCACCGACGGTCTCCATCGCGGAGACGAGGAAGAGGAAGGCGAAGGTCAGGATCGGGACGGGTTCGAAGGCGAAGCCGAAGCGTCCGGGGTTCGGGACGGCGAGCCACGGTTGGGCGGCGACGGCGTCGAAACTGAGCAGGCCGGGGGCGACTCCGATGACGGTGAGGACGCCGGCGGCGACGTAGCCGACGGCGATGGCGACGAGCGTGCTGAGGAGGCGCGTGACGCCGCGCGTGAAGAGGTTGAGGACGACGGCGATGCCGAGGACGAGCGCGGCGAGGCCGACGTTGTACGCCGCGCCGTAGTGAGCGCTTCCCGCACCGCCGGCGGCGTTGTCCATCGCCGCGGGGACGAGGTAGAGGCCGATGATGACGACGACGAGGCCGGTGACGAGCGGCGGGAAGAAGGGGCGGATGCGCTCGAACTGCCAGCCGATGAGCCCCTCGACGAGCCAGCCGGTGACGAGGATCGCGCCGAAGACCGCGGCGAGGCCGTAGTTGATCCCGATCGTGGAGGCCGCGCCGACGAAGGTGAAGCTCGTCCCCATGACCACGGGGAGTTTCGCGCCGACCGGCCCGACGGTGTAGGCCTGAACGACCGTGGCGAGTCCGGAGAAGAGCAGGACCATCTGGACGATGTACGCGGTCGCGTCCCCCACGCCGACCGCGCCGCCGACGATGTACGCGACGGCGGTCGCGGGCACGATCATCACCGCGACGTGCTGGAGGGCGAGGAGGAGTGAACGCGGCCACGGCGGCCGGTCGTCGAGGCCGTACTGGACGTGGATCTCGGTGTCCGTCTCGGACGCCATTCGTGTCACGTCCGTCCCCGCTCGCACCGATAAGTGTTGCGTGTCCGTCCCTACTTGTGCGCTACGCGACGCGATATGTATGCACGGGTGTGCTCACTCGTGGACGGTGACGCCCGTCTCGTCGACGGTGATGTCGAGGAGGCTGGTGGCCTCGTAGTCGGTGTCGTCGAGCGCGGAGGGGCCGACCTTCCGGAGCGCGACGACGATGTCCGTGATCTCGGCGCCGATGTCGTCGAGCGCGCCGCAGATCGCGGCGAGCGTCCCGCCGGTCGAGAGCAGGTCGTCGAGGATCAGGACGCGATCGCCCGCCTCGACGTCGTTGATGAACATCTCGGACTCCGAGTAGCCCGTCTGCTGGTGGAGCGCGACCTCGCCCTCCAGGCCGTATTCGCGCTTGCGGATGACGACGAGCGGAACGTCGGTCTGGAGAGAGACGGCGGTAGCGATGTGGATCCCCATCGCCTCCGGGGCGACGATCTTGTCGACGTCGAGGTCCGCGGCGCGCGTCACGCCGACGACGACCTCGCGCAGCAGCGCGGGTTCGAGCATCGGCACGCCGTTGCTGATCGGGTGGACGAGGTAGTGATAGCCATCCTTGTCGACGATCGGGGCCTCGTGGAGGGATTCGCGGAGCCGTTCCATGTCGTCCGTTCGGCCAAAGGCGGGAAAAGCCGTTCGCTCCGCGAGCGCGGCCGTCAGCTCGCCCGGGAGCGGGCGGCGACGACTCCCGAGAGGCGAGTGCCGCGGACCGTAGAACGTGTGTCAAAAGGAGGCGCGTGTGCCCGCCGTGGACGCGCGGTTCCGGCGGGTGGTTTTTCGATCCCCGCGTGCGAACCCCCGGTATGACAGAGTTCCGCGGCGCGTGGGACGACGCCGGCGTCGCCGACTTCCTCCGGGACGCGACGGTCCCGATCAGACTGACGACGCACCGGCCGGACGGCACGATGTGGACCGTGACGCTCTGGTTCGCCTACGAGGACGGCGTCTTCGCGTGCGCGACGGGTGCCAGCGCGGCCGTCGTCGACTTCCTCCGGGCGGACGACGCCGTCGCCTTCGACGTCTCGGTGAACGATCCGCCCTACTACGGCGTTCGGGGGACGGGGACGGCGACGGTCGAGGCGGACGCGGAGAAGACCCTGTTGCGCTCGCTCATCACCCGCTACCTCGGCGGGACGGACTCCGACCTCGCCAGACACCTCCTCGACGCCGACCGCGAGGAGGTGCGCATCGAGATCGACCCGGACGAGATCTACAGCTGGGACTACACCGAGCGGATGTCGTAGCGCTAGCGGACGATCGGGCGCCGGGATATCGGCGGCGAGCCGGAGTACTAGCGTTTCCCGAGCGCCGTCTCGAAGACGCGTCGGGCGCGCTCGTAGGCGGCGTCGCGCTCGACGATCGGGTCCGGGTACGCCGGTGCGAGCTCGCGGCGCGTCGCGGCGTCGAGCGTCGGCCACTCGACGATCGCGTCTGGGGGGACGCCCCGTAGCTCGGGGACGTACTCGGTCACGAACGCCGCGCCGTCGTCGTACTTGTCCATCTGTGCGACGGGATCGAAGACGCGGACGTCGACGGTGTCGGTGCCCGTCGAGGCGCACCACTGCCACATCGCGGCGTTGCTCGCCGGGTCGTAGTCGACGAGACGGCGCGCGAAGTGACGTTCGCCGTCGCGCCAGTCGTGGAGGAGGTGTTTCGTGAGGAAGGAGGCGACGACCTGCCGCGGGCGGTTGTGGACGTACCCCTCTCGCTCCAGTTGGCGCATCCCGGCGTCGACGAGCGGGTAGCCCGTCTCGCCCGCCGTCCAGGCCGAGAAGTCGTCCGCGTCGTCGCGCCACGCGATCGGAGCGTCGAAGGAGCGGTAACTCTCGGTTCGGAGACCCGGGTTCGCCGCGAAGAGGTGGTAGTGGCGTTCGCGCCACGTGAGCTCGTACCGGTACTTCTCGACGTTTCGCACGGCGTCGCCGTCGGCGGCGTCGAGAGCGTCGCCCGCGGCCGCCCACGCCTCGCGGATCCCGAGCGCGCCCGCGGCGAGGTACGGCGAGATGCGAGAGACCGCGCTCGTGGGACGCTCGACCGCCGCCGCGAGGTCGTCGCGGGTGTCGGCGTACGTCTCGATGCCCGCGGCGACGAACGCGTCGAGGCGCTCGCGTGCCGCACCATGGCCCGCTTCGGGGAGGTCGACGTCGGCCGCCGCGTCCGGGATCGGCGCGTCGTCGTCGACGGCGGCGAGCGCGTCCGCGTCGGGCGCGGGTGCGGGATCGGGTTTCTCGATGGGCTCCCACTCGTCGAGGAACGCCCGATGGGAGCGATGATCGTCACCGAGCGCGTCCGGCGCGACGAGCACCGAATCCACGTGGACGCCGACGTCGATCCCCGCGGCCGCGCAGGCGTCGGCGACTCGCTGGGCACGCGTGCGACGCTCGCGGCCGTACGCGGTGTTCCAGTACACGGCGTCCGCGCCGTACTCGTCCGCCAGCGACGGGAGGATCGCCGCGGGGTCGCCCGAGCGGACGAGGAGGTCGCTGTCGCGTTCGCGGTACGCGTCGCGGAGCGCCGCGTCGGTCGCGGCCTGGTAGGCGCGCGCTCGGGAGTCGGGCGGCGGCCCGACGGTGGCGTCACGAACCGCGACGGGGAGGACGGTGTCGTCGCTCGCGGCCGCGGCGAGGCCGCGGTTGTCGTGGAGGCGGCGATCACGACGGTGCCAGAAGAGCCGCATACGACGGGAGAGGGGTCGGGGCGGTATAGGGTTTGGCCGGCCGTCACATCACGTCGACTCGCGCATCTCGACGCCGTCGAACTCGAAGCGCGCGCCCCCGCCCTCGCTCGTCGTCAGGGTGACCGACCAGCCGTGAGCGTCCGCGATCTGTCGGACGATATTGAGGCCGAAGCCCGTCCCGCCGTCCGCCGTGGTGTAGCCGATGTCGAACACCCGCTCGCGCTCGCCCGCGGGGACGCCGGACCCGTCGTCGGCGACGTAGAACCCCTCGTCGAGGCGACCGACCGTGACGGTGAGGTCGGCCGCGTCGTCCTCGTTCGCCGCGTGCGTGATCGCGTTGCGAAAGAGGTTCTCGAGGAGTTGGCGCAGTCGACTGCGATCGCAGGCGACGACACCGAGGTCGTCGGCGATCCGGAGCGTCGCCGCCGGCGTGCCGGCCGTCGACCACGCGCGTTCGACCACGTCGCGGAGGGGGACGGGTTCGACCTCGTCGACGGCCTCGCCCTGCCGCGCGAGCGCGAGGAGGTCGTCGATGAGGTCGTTCATCCGGACGAGCGCCGCCTCGACGCGGTCGAAGTGGGCGTCATCGCCGGACTCGCGCGCGAGGTCGAGGTACCCCTCCGCGACGTTCAGCGGACTCCGGAGGTCGTGCGAGACGACGCCCGCGAACTCCTCCAAGCGCTCGTTCTGCCGCGCGAGTTCGCGCTCGCGTCGCGCGAGTCGCTCGCGGGCCTCGATGGAGGCGATCGCGTGCCCGACGGAGTCCCCGAGTTCCGAGAGCACCTCGCGCTCGCGCGCGTCGAAGACGTTCGGCCGATCGGCGTAGATACTGAAGAAACCGTAGATGGTCTCGCCGTGCGTGATCGGGATGACCGCGAGCGACTCGACGTCCTGATCTTCGAGGACGTCCCACCACGGCTCCATCGTCGGGTCCGCGTAGACGTTCGACACCCACTGGGGTTCGCGGGTCTTGATCGCGCGCCCGCCCGGCCCTTTCCCGAGCTCAGTCTCGTCGGTGGTGACCTCGAACGACTCGATGTATCCGTCGTCGAAGCCGGCCGACGCCGAGGGCGTGACCACCGCCGCGTCCGGGTCGTAACGACCGACCCAGACCGCGTCGTAGGGGGCCGACTCCGTGAGACGGTCGCAGACCGCCTGTTCGAGGGCGTCCCTGTCGGTCTTGTCGACGAGCTCCTGCGTGGTGATGCGGAGCGTCTCGTTGATTCGGTTGAGCCGCCGGATGTCGCGTTGTTGATCGAGGCGACCCGCGTCGTAGATGCCGACGATCAGGCCGAGCAGCACGCCGAAGGGGACGACGCTGAGGAACTCCCGCACCGGGTCGTACCACCCATCGACGGGCACGAGGAGATGGACCTCGGCGACGATCCACGTGTTCATCCCGCCGATGGCGACGATCCCGGCCGCCATCCACAGGAGGGTACGCCCGACGAACGGCTCAGAGACGATCCCCCCGCGAGCGATCACGACGCCGGCGACCACGACGCTGAGCGAGGCGGCCAGCGGAGCCGCCTCCAACCCGGTGTGCAACGGGAGGTGTCGAAACGTGTACGCGTGGTGGGTGAGAAGCGCGGTGAGAACGACGCCGAGCGAGGCCGTGATCGCGCCGCCGAGCCGCGCCGAGATCCGATGCATCCCGCGACGAACTACGCGCTCCACGGTTATGATACCCCGCATCGCCTCCCGTCGAGAGGGGTACGCGTCCGTGAGTAGCGCACGTCGAAGTTCCGATCGCTTAGTGGCCGGCGAGGTAGACGTGGACGACGGCCTCCTTCGACCGACGGGAGAGTTCCCGTTTTCCTCCTCACCGGTGCGCCGCGCGAACGGCGTCCACGAGGACGGAAGGGTCCCGGTAGTGTTTCGTCACCGGCGGGACCGTCTCGTCGACGTCGAGCATCTCGTAGACAGCAGTCATCGCCGACCGAACCGAGTACTCGACGGTGAACACGACGTCGCGCGGCTGTTCGGCGTACTGTCCGAGGAACGCCAGATTGTTCGACCCGTCCGGGACGATCGCTGGCCGGTCACCGGGTACCCGGGGCTGGAAATGGGCCGTGATGAACGGCATCATCACTGGGATGCAGGTCACGTTGTCGAGTATCTCCGGGAGACGGTCTTCACACTGCAGGTGGTAACACAGCTCCTGAAGGATCTCCCGACCGGTACACTCCGACATCGGCTTCTCCACGTAGTTCCCTTGGCGATCCGGAAACAGTGCGTAGCCCCAGAAGACCTTCACGTCGTCCGGTTGGTTCGCGAAGTGGGGCTGCGCGGCGACGACCGTCGACAACAGCCAGTTCGATCCGAGGTAGGTGACGAGCCCGTTACCTGGCTCCTCGTCGGTGAAATCGACGATGTGGTCGAACAGCTCGGTGTTGTGCAGGGTGACTGTGAACGACACCCACTTCGTCTCCGTGACGTTGTCCGCGAACACAGAGGGAGTCCCGAACTGCGGGTTGTCCTCGGCGATGGACTTCCACAGCTCCCAGGACGCGCCGGTTTCGTTCAGTTCGGGGGCCTCGTCCATCCCGCCGACGGACGAGCCGTCGGTCATCGACCCGTTCGTCACGAACACGAGATCCGACGCGTCAACGTCGACTGACTCGGTTCCACTGTCGGTCTCACAGTAGATGCGCTCGACGGTGCGCCCCGTTCGCGACGGGATGATGTCCATGTCCGTCACCTCGTGACCGTACTCGAAATTGACGCCGCGGTCCTCAAGCCACTGCCGGAGCGGGAGAATCATCGAGTCGTACTGGTTGTACTTCGTCCGGTCAATGCCCTCCATGGTGTGTAACTGGGAGAATTCGTGGAGGAACCGGTACATGTATCGCCGGACTTCGGCGACGCTGTGCCACGGCTGGAACGCGAAGATGGTCGCCCAGACGTACCAGAAGTTCGTCTCCAGGAACGACTCGTCGAACCACTCCTCGATACGTGTGTCTCCGAGTCGCGGTTCGGGCGTGAGGAGCAACCGAGCTATCGACTGCCGGTGCTGGCGCGTCAGCCCGTACTCGCCCGCGTCGATCCGTTCGCCCTCGCGCATCAGTCGTGTTTTCGCGTACGAGGGGTGCGCTTCGTTGAACTCGTCCATCACGGCTTTGACCGAGCGCGAGTCGTCTTCGAGCGACGGGATGGACTCGAAGAGGTTCCACGTGCATTCGTACGTCGGGTAGTTGAACATCCTACCACCCCGAACCAGGTAGCCCTCGTCCGGATCGCCGGCGCCGTCCATCGCGCCACCGACGACGTCGAGCTTTTCGTAGACGGAGATGTTCTCGCCGGGCATATTTCCGTCCCGGACGAGGAACGCCGCGCCGGCGAGCGACGCGATGCCGCCGCCGACGAAGTGTGCGTCGCGGTCAGTGACGTGTGGGGGCTGGTGGATAGTCATGTTGAGTTCCCGTTATCGAGTGATACGCGCGTCAGTTCCCTAACCGTTGCCCGCACATGTACAGCAATTCATATGCGGTTGGATATGGTCACAGTACAGCTACGCTCCGGAGAGCCCACCGTCACCGTTCGGAACTGGCGAGGGTGTGATCAATCAACTGGTGCGTTCCACGGCGGAGACGCTCCGAGATCGCGGACGTGGTCGCGTCGAGTTCCGCCGAAAGATCTGTCAGGTCTGCCTCGCGGGGGACGGCGAAATACCCCAGTCGGTAGGCCACCAGTAGTGCCTCCCGCTGGGGGGCGGTGAGTCCGTAGTCGTCGCCGCCGTGTTCCGTCTCGCAGACCCGATGTGGACGGAACGTGACATTGCTAGACTGACAGGCGTCCCGGAAGGCTTCGAGATCCGCTCGGTCGGCGAACTGCGTGCTCACCGTCCACCCGTGCGCGGTCACGATCGCACCCATCGGGTACGTCTGCCGGGCGACCAGTTGAGTGTATATTTCGACGTAGTCCGTATCGAGAACGACCCGATACCGGGACTCGACGACAGTCGAGTCGATGGCAACGGACTCCACGACCGATTCGTCGCCGAGCAATGCCGACTCGAGCGCGTTCGGTTCGACGCCCGTCGCGGAGAACACGAGTGTCGTCTCGTCGGTCGCCCTGGAGACGACGTTGTCGACGATCAGCCTGGAGTCCAGTTCCTCTGCGATGGCACACAGCGGCAAATCCGCTAACTCCAACTCGAACTCGCAAATGATACCCATGTACGTCGTTTCGGCGACCGTCACAAATGCGTACGGGGGAGTCCCACCCGGCGAAGCCAACTGGTGTCGTCGTATCCGTTCGACGACCGCGTGCCGGGAGCTCACCGCCGGTGTCCCCGAACCACCGCTGAAGACGTGACAATCGCCCAGCTACCTTGGAGCGCGAGACGGTCAGAGCGGACGAACGGAGTAACCGGACCGCGTCCGGGAGCGCGCTGTCGCTCTCGGGACGCTATCTATCGCCCTATCCGGTCACCAACAGGCGGCGCTCTATGGGGACAGTGCGCCTCACTTCGCGAGTCGGTAATAGGTCGGCCTCGGCACTCACGACTCACAATCTATCCATAGTGAATGTGTTTAGCGCGTCTATCGAGGCTGCTCATTCTGTGATAGTGTAGGAAGAGTAAATCAATTAGGCTTCCACTCCACACTTCAAATTGAAATGAGCTCATGGCGCGAGGCATATTTTAACTACAAAGATCTCGACGACCCCGTTGAACGGCACTTTTTCCGCCGTAGTCTTGAGTTTTCTAAAAGCGAGCCTCTTGAAGACGTATATGAACTGGCTCTATTACTGAAATCCGTTCAGGGTGATAGGGATGAATGGTATTATCGCGGGCAAAGAGATGCCGATTGGACCATCCGCCCCAGCCTATTTCGCTACGACGTAGGTGATGTCGACCAGGAGATACGGAAATTATCTTCACTTGTCAGACACCTACAATCTGAGCTTCAAGTGTCGCAAGAAGATGCACTAGCCATTGCTAAGCATTATTCTGGAGTGCTGGAGAATACCGCTGTCAGGTCATGGCTGCTGGATGTTACAACAGAACCGCTTGTCGCTTGTTTCTTTGCAAGCTATAATTCAAATCCGGAGGACGTCGGTCGAGTTTGCTTATTCAAATCATACGAGATGGATCGCTACAGCTCTAGTACGCCGAAACGTCTAGGTGAAGTCAGATTCATATCTCCAAGCGACGTATCCCGGATTGAACGCCAACGTGCAGCGTTCATCGATGGCGCACACCCGGACCTTTTAGAGGGATATCTCCCATTGAATTGGCGGTTCCATCAGAAGGAAGATGTTGTTTTCTCCGACCCAGATCTTGCTATTACTGAGGAGGAATTACTCTGGGTTGAGGATGAATACAGAGAGATCATCCACAATTGGGAGGAAGATGTTTGGCCAGAAGATATCCCTCCCAGTAAGATGGTCACTCCACCCCATAATCCAACTGAACCCGTAACCCCGGTTGACTACTTATCGACCGTCAAGGAGTGGTTGGCTGATATGGACGAAAATTACGAGGATCTGAACGACGATGATCAACAACGTATCCGGGACTTGTGTCAAATCCATTCTGAAATGAGAGACTCAGATGAGATCTCTATGTCGCTGAAATCTGAAATCACCTTGAAACAGATTGTATCGTTTGTAGTGGGTTTCGCCCAGCAAAAAGACAGGAAGATCTCATTTGATGATATCGTCTCGCGGTACTGGCACGAATCGGGGGGCCCAGAAACCGATAGACAAGCGGTAAAACAAATAATTAGCAATGTTCGTCCAAGTCATGAATTCACGAGAAGCTGGGACAACCGATATTCATAGTAGCATATAGGATCCAATGATAAACTCTGTTTGGAACAGCTGCATGCGTTTTAGTTGATAGTGAAATCTCGGTCAGAGGCGTACTCTTCCATCCACGCTGAATATTCGTCGCTGACTAACTCCCAGATCGCAGAACCAAACTCAGAGGGGTCTGTTTGTCCAACATGATTTATCTCGCGATCGACAACCCAGCCTGGATCAAGGAGGGAAACAACCTGTGTTGTGTCCGAAGTTGACAGCACAACCGTACCTGTGTCTTCGACATCCTGTTCAGCCGAATCATCTAAACTGATGAAGACACCCTTTGCGAATGCAACCCTGTCCGCATCTTTTAGTTCGTTGATTGCGGAGCGCGACAAGGGACGCGCCGGAAGTGCGTCCACGACACGGTGATTTGTTGAACATATTGGGCATTCGTCGTCATTTAGATACGCTGTTGGATCGTGCTCGCTGTGTCCCTGCCGGTCAAGTTTGCGCCGGAACGTCTCAATGGTTTTCGAGTCAACCAGACTATCAGGATGTTCCTGAATGTGCTGTTTTATTTTCTCCTGCTCACGTGGAGAGGCCTTATTCTCGGTAATAATTTCAGCACGTCGAAACGGAATCTTGCTCCATGGTGAATGCACTACCTGCGGGGTCTCAATCGTCCCAGTCTGCTCAATACGTGCCTCGCCAAGCCCGTCAACACTTGGCGGATCAACACACGATAGGAGGAACATTTGAGGAAATTTGCTATAGATATAGATCCCATCGTCCACGGTCACGACGGATGCGTCGATACCCCGCGAAGAGTAGAATTCCCAGCCTTCAGGAGCTTCACTTGGTACAGATTCCGTCTCACCCAGTAAAATGAGGTGATGAGAGCGAGTGGCTGCCGAGAGCGGCTGATCACCGTTTAGAATAGCTCGCCAATGATGTTCGGCTTCTCTCAAGGCAGTCTGCTCGTCCGAGTCCCAAGCATCCATCGCCGAGAAGCTACTGACGAGGAACCTCCACGAGAGTGAAATGGTAAACCGCTTCAGCCAAGAGTCGTACTCGAAGTCCGTCTTTTGCTGCCGAATTACCGGATAGAAGATGCGAGACGCAAACTGCTGTTCCCAATCTCCTATTCGCTGCTCACACTCGCTACACAACAGCTTCTCCTTCTTATCTTGGATACGCGTATCCGGATCATCGACACCACGGAGAAATGGAGTCGCTCCGCTCTCTTTGAGCCACCTGATAACGAAATTCGGAATAATATGGCTCTGCCGTAACTCACGATCGTCTCCGCACAGCCGACATTTACTGCTCATGATAGCTCCACTCGCAGGAGTACCCCAGCTCATCGAAATCCTGCCCAGTATCGAACCTCACAAACAATCCATAGTCGTAGTCCAAGTGTTGCAGGTATGCTCGTATCTTCTGGCGGTCACCGTCGCTTGAGTTACCCGACTTCTTCGCTTCAATCACGAGGAGATTGTTTTCCTCTGACCCCCGCTGATGGATTATTACGTCAGGATAGACTGTCCCCTGACTATCGTCTTGCAGCATCTCCTCTGGGAGCCGCTTAGTCACATCACCGCCCTCGCCTATTCGGTTGTACTCGACATCTACGTCCCAAGGGTCACTGACTGCCTCTTGCAGATACATCCCGAGACAATGAGTGATGCTCCTCTCGTTAACATCGAACCTCAGTAAATCTGTATCCTCATCTATGACTCTCTCAAGAGCGACTGATACCGCTTGCCGTACCTCCTCTTCGTTCATACCTATATGTTGATTGTCACGGGTTCAACGCTTCGTACCGCTTCTTAACGACGTGAGCTGTTAACCCTACAAAGAACAGGGTTGCGACTCCAACATTGTCGTCGTAATATGCGTCTGGCTCACCGTGCATTATACGATGACGGTGTTGCCAGAAGTCACCCCACTTGTCTTTGAAAGCACTTCCCTGGTCGTTTTCGACACCGAAGATAGAGTACTGGTCGTACCAGTCTTCCAAGGCATCCTTTTTGTGGCCACTGTGATAGATGTCTTCTCCGTTGGCATTGGTTCTGTTCGTGGTGATATTCGGGTCGTGCTCACATAGCCAGATAATTAGCCCATCCAATGCCGATATTAGAGCCAATATTCCTGAATTGAAGTCCTGAATATCGTCATCACTAGAATCTTCAGCAAACATTTCAGAGCCATACTCTATTCGTTCCGCAATAGTTCCTAGGTCAGAATCTCCCGTCTCTTGTAACGAGAGTTGACCCTCGTGAGCCCACTTGAAGGCGTGATAGTATGCTTCATTTGATGGGGAATAGTCGCTCGGCTCGTAGTCCCATGGCGGGCCAATGTCGATATGTTTCTCCGCCTCTTTCTTAGCTCGTTCAAGACGTTTCTGGGCCTTTTGTATTGCATCGATAGCAGAGTCGATAGTGTCTTGTGATGGGAGCGAACCGGCGATACTCTCGTAATCTATCTCGGGGATATCTATTCCACTTACCGGATTATCAGACATATCAGTACAGTCTCAAGGTGGTTGGATAAAGGCCAGGAAAACCTAGACTGTCAGCGTTACTCATCGTTATTCTTCGAGTGGAGGGTCTTGAGAGGGAATGTAGATCTGCTTCAACGGTACTGTCGCCTGATACTCGGATTCGAGGTCGTCGTAGTGCTGAATCAGGAGGTCAATGAACTCATCCCGGTCGATGAGTGTGACCCGTTGTTCGGCGTTCCGTGCTGCATCCTGCGCTTCGCTGGTATAGCCACCAGTCGAGACGAATAGGCCCCGTTCGCCGTTCCCGAGGGTTCCGGTGAACGCTCTCATATCCGGGGAGCCGACTTTCTTCTGTTGGCGCTTCACCTGTGCCTTGATGTACGGCTCTTCGAATCCCAACGAGTCAGGGTGAGCGACCACGTCGATACCGCGGTCCTGACTGTCCCGCGTCTTCTTCGCGTGGTATCCCATCGCTCGTAGGACTGCGGCGACCAACTCCTCGAAGACGAACGGGTCCATGTTCGCCAGAATGTCGGAGATGAGTTCGTCTGCCTGATTCTCCACTTCGTCAACGAATGGTACAGTGTCCTCCTCGTCCTCGCTCTCATCGGGTGTCTCGCCGCTTAGAACGTCCGTGATTTCATCAATGCAGTCGTCAAGGGAGAACACCGTGAGCGTGCTTCCGAGTGTGTTCTTCGTCGAGGTCGTGAACTCGTCGCGGGAAACGGTGTCTTTCCACTCGACACGCCTGACGTGTGGGTATCCCGGCGGGTGGTCGCCTGGTTTCCACTCGTAACCACTTGTGACCTCGCCGATGAGATACTCGCGCTCCGTTTTGTCGTAGCTCAGAACCAGATGCCCCTCCTTCATCTCAAGCGCGAATCGATTCACTTGCCCCGCATTCTGAGCGAGACGCCGACTATTGTGCTGGGAATACTCGTCGGTCGAATTGAATCGGATCTTCATATCCTCGTATGACCGGATATCCGAAACGTCCCCCAGCTCCTTCCATCCGACCGCGACCAGAGAACGAGACTCGAATTCCTCGACTAACTCATTGTCATTCCCGGCGCGAACCATGAACGCTCGCTCAGCCATGTTATCCGGAACTATTCCGAACCTCCAAGTATCAAAGTTCGCACGTACTTTAGACTCGCAGTTGGTCTCATTCGCGCTGAGAGAGCATGACTTCCCGCCACTCATTGAGCGGGCCCAGAAATTCATCCGATTCTAGCCACTCCACCGAGCAGTCCGTTTTGAGAATATACCTATCGCTACTCTCTGCATCAAAAATCCCTTCGTCTGTTACGCCTGTTTCAAGGATTATCAGCATCAGATGGTCCAACATATACGCCATACCGGCTTCCAGCTGGTTCCAGGGTGTCGGTAAGTATTGCTCGTCAAGAGGTTCCCCCGCTCTATTTTCGCCGTCTTTCACTCGTTTCTGCTGAAACCCCAGAATGATTGCGCCGTCACATTCTTTCATCACCTCTCGAACCTTCTGAAGCGGAGTTTTGAATGAGTAATCGGAATAGCCGATAGACCGAATATTCATATTTCGGGCTTCCACCGTTGCCTCAATAGCCTCCCAGAATCGTTCCTGACGGTCATTCAAGCCATTTGGCTTGCTCACGAACACGTTCTGTTTCATCACTCGTGACCACTGCAGGCTTCTAAATTAATACCGTGGTCAGAACTGCCTCACTACTATCTCAACCCGTGGGGAAGCTACTATACCAGTGGGCTGTCTTGCTCGGATTATGTCGGACGATTCACTGAACATAGAAACAATAACTCTTAGCAGCGACGACAGACGAACAGAATACCGTCTATTCGTCTCCCACTCCTGGGATTATAGCGATGAATATGAGAATTTGATTGAACTGCTTGAGGAGGCAAACCATTTCGAATATACGAATTATAGCATCCCCGAAGAGGACGAGATTGATGCAGATACCGACGAGGAGTTAGAAGAGGCACTTCGTAAAGGACAGATTAAACCTGCTTCTGTTGTTATCGCCCTCGCTGGGCTCTATTCTTCCTATAGTGATTGGATTGGCCGAGAGATACGGATTGCTGAGGAAGAAGACAAGGCTATCTTGGGAGTAGAGCCGTGGGGAAGTGACAGCACCTCAAATTACGTGGAGCGGCATGCGGACCAGATGGTCGGATGGAATACCGACTCTATTGTTGATGCTATTCGTGATTTATCTCCATGAGCGATGACGAGGCAGAGGACTGTACCGAGACGGCAAGTGAGGATATTGACCAGAATACGGCACTTGAGCAGTGGAAGTTCTACGGTCAATCGACTCACCAAGTAAGCAATCGCCGCCTCAAGAACAATCGCTTCTATCTCCGGCTGCTCATTGCTCTATTGGGTGTCGCTGGAATCGGAGGAAAGCTCGGATTCATCACTCCCGTCGGGATACTGTTCATTGGAGCCATCGGCCTCCCCTTCTGCGTCCTTTGGACCTTTCACATTCTCTCATACAAACAACTGAACAGCGGGAAGTACCGCGTCCTCTGGCAAATGGCTGAACACCTTCCGTATGACCCATTTCAGATGGAATGGGACCGTCTCAAGGAGGGCGAAAAGCCAGACGTGTATATCAAACATACCACCGTTGAGGTCTGGTGGCCGCGTGTCTTCGGGTTCTTTTATGCAGTATTGGTAATCTTCGGGGCACTCTCGCTTCTGGATGAGCTGAGTTTCTACTGGTGGGGTGTCGGTATCCTCACTGTCATCTGGCTCATCTACGCTCTCCTCGTACTCAAAGGAAAAAGCCCGACTCAGAAATATTGGGACTACACAGGTGAGTAGGTGAGACACCGGTTATTTTGTGTGCTCAACAATTGCCCCTACGATTGATTTCTGCCGCCAACCAACCATCTCGACTGCTGCGTCTTCGACTACGTTCGGTGTCTGCTCGGAGCCGTGAGGACGAATCCCTACAATCGGTTTGTCAAACTCATTTGCTAATTCAATCTCGTTCTGAATCCATTCACGGTGCGCACTATACATTCCCGCGAGCACGAGGACGACGGCAGTGGTGCGTATCTGGTCCCGCAGTTGAGACCGAAGGTGAGCATCGTTCACTGTGTCAAGCGGGTCATCCAGGGGAACACTGTGGTTCTGCCAGTCCAACTCATCGAAGTCATTCAGAAAGTCAACTACGCGCTCGTACTCGTCGTTGTAGTCCCATGCGTGGCTGATGAACACATTGTACTGACGATTCTCCGGACTTGGCGGCCGCTGAGTGGTACTTCCCGGACTACTGGACGCTACCCCCGAGTCGCCGTCAGTGAGGTTTTGAATAATATCCCAAAGGAGCTTGACAACGACTGCGCCCCCGGCGAGAAGCAAAATGGCAATTGCTCCTTGCGGGATGTCATCTTTGTTTTCGAGTAGTTGTTTTACGAGCTCATATCGGGTGACGAAGTAGATGTTAGTGTTTCCCGGTTCCCAGACTGCAATATCATCTGTACTCGCCCAGCTTCGATGATGTACTCTGACTCCGGGAAGGACATCCGTATGAGCATCTAGTTCAGGCGGTATCGGTGGGACCTCATCTTGTTGAACCCACTCGATGGAATTGTTGACGAGGACGTTTTCGCGAATGCCCTGCCAACTCCGGTCAGGAGTGTTCGGTAGTTTCATACTCGAATATCAAACGGGAGGGTATTGTATGCTCGGAACTTGTTAACTTAACAGGATAGTCTGTCCAGCACGTCCTGTGTTTGTAGTCTCTCAGTCGCCATATCCATCGTTGCTATCCATACGCCTAGGTGCCTCCAGTCGTTATTGTCTGTTGTGAGACATGGATGAGTGACAAAGAGCCACAGCAGACCGAGTGGGAAACCGAGGTCGGGTTGTCCGAGGAGACGACCTACGTCGCCCTCTACCCGAATCGCAAGCACGCCGAGGAGTGGATGGAAGAGGCCGAGGAGCAAGGCTACGGGAGTCGGTCAAAGTACCTATACGAACTGATACAAGAGGCTCGTGCTGCCCGTCAAGAAGGGTTCCTTGCGTACAGTCAGAACGAGTCGAAGGTCGAAGAACTACAACTGCAAGTCGAGCAGTTGCAGGACGACCTCGAAGACGCTCGTAACTCCGAACCCGGTGAAATCGATATCGAACACGAGGAGTTCGTCACTGCGTTCCTCACTGACCGCTACCAGGAGTTCGAAAGCATCCTCCGGGAAGTCACGGGAAGCGGCGTCCTCACGGGCATCGTCAAGGATGCCGTCGAGGAGCAGCTGTTCGACCTCGCAGAAGAGGACAAGGTCGAATATAAGCAGGGGTACGGTTGGCGACTCGCTCACGACGACGCTGACACGGAGGCAGTCAAAGCATGACGGGCAAGACCCGCGAGAAGATTTACGAGAACGAGCACGACGCGGTCAACGACTTCATCCAACGGAAGGAGGCGATGGGTCGCAGTCGCCGGACGCTCAACGCCTACTCCCGAACGCTGAAATCATTCTTCCACGAGGAATTCCCTGACCTCGCGCCCGAAGACGTCAAGGTGGAACATATCGAGGACTACGTTGGTACGCTTGCCGACCGCGACCTTTCGCGGAACACGAAGCGGCGATACCTCGAATCGCTGTCGTCGTTCTACGGGTGGACGATGAAGCGGCCACGCTTCGAAGATATCACTGGGAATCCCGCAGCGGTCGTCCTCGAAGAAATCCCACAGAAGTACCGCGAACGTCCCGACTGCGCGACGTGGGAGAACGCGAAGAAAATCGTTCACAATATCGCTGACCCACGAAACAAGGCGATTGCCGTCATTCTCGCAAAGACCGGATGCCGGATTCGGGAGGCGCTCGAAATCGAAGAGGACGACCTGATGCTCGACGACGGATTCATTCGCCTCCGTGAGCGTAAGGGCGGGAGTCAGACGGTCGTCCCTGTTGACGAGGAGGTGAAGCACGCCATCAAGCGGTATCGACTCGTCCGCCCTGACAATAACTCTGAGTACCTGTTCCTGAGCGTGCGGGGTAGCCGCGTGCAGTCGACGCAGGTGCAGCGGGCCGTTCGGGATGCTGCGGTCAGAGCAGGCGTGATGGACGACGGCGAGACACGCTTTCACCGCAAATTTACGCCTCACACGTTCCGCACGGTGTTCACGACCCTGATGCGCAATAACGAGATGCCGGACCACATATTGCAGTACATCAGAGGAGACAGCAATAACCGAACGATGGACGTCTATACCCGTGTCTCGCGGGATGAGGCGAGGCAGTCATATCTTGAGTGCATCCAGTCACTCGAACTATAGCCCTCCCTTCGTAGAGCAATACGCGGAGACGCGAAGAGACTCGTTCGTCTAACGGTCGACGAGGTAGGCAGGTGTGTTCTATCGGACATCCACTGCACCGGGAGAGACGACGAACGTCTTCGGTCTGAGGGAAACGAGAATCATTGTGTCTTCTAACTGTCTCAGAGCGCACCGCTCCACGTTAGGTATGCTATGGCTGCGACCGGGATTGACGAGTACGCCCAGGACAGCGTGTAGTACCATCCTGGAAGGGATTCGTCGAACCCGTATGTATAGAGGGCGAGGCCAGCAACGAGAAGCCCGATATTCGCGTACCAGGTGAGCCAGTTGCTCACGAATGAGTAGTCGTATAGGTGGATGTTGATGGCTGCGACGTTCGCCCAGATGGCGGGTCGGCTGATGTACTGTTTCTCGACCAGCAATCCGAGTAGTATCAATGCAATCACGTCCAAATTCTCGATGACGACCGCAGGAAGCACATCAATCCACATGCATCGTACTTGTTGGGTGTCAAGATAATGCTTGTCCGAGCGGAGTGAAACTAATCGCCGTTTCCGACTGCACATTGCTTAATCAGTGGTCATCGGTGTACCTGCCTTCGCGTCTCCGACAAGACGCGCAACGCTCTCCCTGTTCGTGACCCCGGCCCCTACGATGTAACAGATGGAACCTGCCCTGCAAGAGCGAAGAGTCTGCTTCGTCTCAAAGGAAGCGTTTCTCAATCCGGTTTGAGGAATCCGAGGACGTTATCAGTGACATGCAAGAGTCCCCACAGCGGTAGTCCGACGACGAGCACCCCGAACCAGTAGCTGAAGAGTGCTATGTCGAGAGGGTGCGGGAGCGCAGTGATGGGAAGGCCCACTGCGTTGAGCCCGATGGCGAACAGGAACGAGAGGAATCCGAGGAGGTTCAGGGAACCAACGGCGCGACGAGGTGACTGGAACGGCCCACGGGGATTCGACCAGTCCCACGAGTTGTTCTCTGTCGAGGTCGCGTTGTCGGTCGTCTCGTCGTCGTCTCCCGCTACGGCTCCACACTCGGGACAGTACGAAGTGGCGTCGGCAAGCTCTGAACCACACTGTTGGCAGTAGTCAGGCATGCCACGGCGCTCGGAGAAGACGTTGGTAGGTGTGGTGGAGGAAATTCTATTCCGAAATCCCTCAGCTCAGAGATATAGATACTCTCCTGTTCGCTGTGGGACGTGTCTCAGCACTAGTCCGAATCGTTGTCTCTGTATTCACTTCGCGGAGCCCGAGGAGCAAGGTGGTGTGCTTGCGTTCGTCACTACCGACCCCCATGTTCCAACCTCTCGTCTTTACTATCGCTTAGACTGTAAGTACCCTCGTCAGACGGGTATCATATATTTAACAACGAGTGGGAAGACAGGTGTTTGAGAAAATATCGTTATGAGACTCTTTCAACGGGGTCAATCACTCTCGTCTATTGGTACAGCATACAGCTAAAAAAGCTAGCTACGTAAGTAGCTAGTAAAAAACTCGATTTGACCAGGTGTCGATGAGGTGGAGAACATAGTGTGCTATCTTTTAGCTTGGTAAGACTTCTTCCTAAGCGCGGGGGCATTTTTGGCTCGTACACGTAATCAGGTGTGGTCACTAACCCCCGTTGATGAGTTCGTGGAACCAGTATCTCTCGAGCAAGTGGAAGATGATGCAAAAGCAGGAGCAGTACGAAGAGGAAGCCTATCTTCGTCGCAAAGCACGGCGCGAGGGCAAGGAGTACAAGCCGCCAAACGTTCGAAAAGCCGAGGAAAAGCGTAGAAAAAAGCGTGCCGAACAGCGTGAATTCGCCGATGAGTTGCGCGAATATAAAAACGACCCGGCAGTATATGTGGAGAAGCGGCAGGAAGATGGCGTTCTGATTCAGAGCATTGAGGGGAATGACGAACCAGCTCCTCCGGGGGTTTGGATTCCATACGTCGGGTCGCAAGGTGGCCATGGCTGGGAAAATACTAGAACAGGGGAACGAAAGTACCAACTTGAGAAACCTGGGACGAATTCACGACTTGAGGAACCCCCGGACATCGAGGGCCGATGGCGTGAACCGGCGGAGCTGAGCTCAGACAATCCGGATTATGAAGCGCCGTTTACCCCCGATGAGGCACGCGAGTTCTTTAACACGAGAGATTGACTGTCTCTGCGGTTCCTCACTAGTTCTGATGTATCCCTCGGGGCGCCCCCTTGTCCCCGCTTCTCGTGGGAGTCTCTTGGGTCTACGACGAGAGACACTCGTGAGGCGTTCGAGCAGGATTGAGTATTCCTTATGAGTCTGTACCAAAGCAACCCTTATTCAATTAGCATCTGACCGGCTAACTATGACAAATCAACTCAAGGAGTTTGTCTATTTGAACGAAGTGAGTATAAACAACCATCTTTCATCGATGGGCAGAGGTGTGCCTGAGGAGGTCGTACAGCAATCAGGGGAGGAGACGGAGACGAGTGGAAATGCGAAAGTGGGTATCCCGAGTGTAGGTCTCGGGGCAGGCGGAAAAAGGAGCTACCTCGATTCGGACAACTTAGAGACGAGAATAACCGTTACTGGCCCTTATCGATTTCAGGAACTTCGTGACGAGATTGAGGACGCGGGAATTTCCATACATGACGGGAGCAATCCAGACGAGCTATCCAGAGGCGATGTTGTAGAGGTGTCTGGGAAACTGAAACCGATGTCTCTGTTCAAATTCGAGATAGCGTTTAAAGCATTTCTCGACATCATGGATAATGAAACTCAACAGTACTTGCAGGAGATTGATTATCAGGACCAACAGGTGCAAGAAGAGATATCCAAAGAGGACGTTGAGGAGTTGAAGAACATGCTCAACCTGATACAGAGATTTGCGGGGGATAAGATTCCGTTACGAGTTGACGTGGGCGGTCACCCATTTGGTATTCCCCTTGACCGAAATCACATGAGAAGTAACCCGGAGAGGGCGTTCTTCGAGGATAGGGAGTATACCGTGTTTGGTCGAGTAGAAAACCTCATTCAGGATGAAGAACAGTGGGACCCCGCAGCAGTAACGGATATTATCGACACGTACATTCCACAGGAACAGACCGGAGAAGAGATGCGGACCATACTCAAGCAGGTTTCGAGGGAATTCAATATGCAATTGAGCGATGAAGATTTCATAATCAAGTCTGCAGGGAGCATTGTCCACCCAATTGCAGTTCACTGGTAGCGGTCACTCATACAATTCTAAGGAACGTACTCGGACGAGCCATTTTAGACAACCTTCTATTCCGGAGGTTCAAGAACGAGAGAACGGAAGTGATCGATTCTCACTGTGAAACTCATATCTCGACTAGTGGAGTCGTAACCTCGATAGTAGTGACTGGGGCCTATGTGACGCCTCAGAGTGTACTCTATTCGCCTTTTGACTACGACTGTCCTCTCTCAGAGGGTAGTAGACACGATTCTCTGACGTTCGTACACTTCTTCCTGCAAATGTATGGATAGAAAGCTGGCCTCGGCACTCACGACTCACAATCTATCCATAGCGAATGTGTTTAGCGCGGCTATAGAGTCCGCTGAGTCCGTGATTGTATTCCAGACATCGGGACGGTTATCCTAAAATCGAAAGCGTCCCATCGACCAACTGAGGCGTGAGAAGTCCAGCCCCAATGAGGAGAATACCCAGAATGGCTACGATGGCTAATCGTGCCCAGTTGTTCTCTTCGGACAAGACGACACCGAGCCCCGAAAACGCTACCACCAATCCTCCGGTCAAAACAAGAGACACCCGACTTGCTTCGGCAACAGATAGTGTACTCAATATTGCCTGTGCCGATGTGACCACTACTGCAATAAGGCCGGCAAAGAATCCGATTGAGCGAAGCGTCTGATTTCGAAATCGCTCCATTCGCTCCTTGAGTTCGCCTTCGAGTTCTTCGGTTGAAGACTTGAACTCCTCTAATTCACTCTTTGCTTCTTCAAGAGCGCGGTCGGCACGTTCAGCATTTCGTCGAGCCTCTCTCAAGCTGTTCAATTGTTTGTAGTAGTTGTAGGCGTCACCAGCGTCCGAATCCTCATCTCCTGAATGTAATTCCAGAGCTTTGTTGATTTCCTCTTCTGCGGCTGCAAAGTCATCCATCAATTCTAAGATTTCGCTTCTGATTGCGTGAAATTCCGGGTCATCTGGGGACAGGGTAACCGCCTTCTGCGAATATGCTTCAGCAACAGATAGCACTTCACTACGTTCCCCTGATAGAGTTTGTATGTTCAGGGGTTCGGCTGGGCCGCTATAGTAGAAGGATACCACCCCCTTCGCAAAGTTAGAATAGAATCTTGGATTGGTGCAGGAGTCATCGATGATGCTATAACCAGATGATATCGCTGTTCGGTAGTGCTCCGTCTTGAACCCACGAAGATAGACTTCCGAACGTAGATACTGATAAATCGGCCTATCGGAGAATTCTCTTTCGAACTCAGTCAAATATTGTTTGAGGGTGAAGAAGTCAGCCGTATCATCCATTGAAACCCGTATTAACATATAGAACGCGCCAAAGACGACCTCTCTGCGGAAAGGTCCCATTGGTGAGTCGCCCAAATCCATTGGCGACGAAGTTTCACTCTCGGGAATCAACAATTCTAGTAGGTCGTCTCTGTGAATCCGCGATACGTGCTTTGATTGCGAACAGTACCTATCGAGGTAAGCAATGTACTCAGGGTCAGTTGTTGACAGACGACCGTCTTCAATCAGTTCAGAAACCTCGCGTAGATAGTCCACGAGAACTTTCAGCTTCTCGCTCCTTTGTGTCTCAATCACATCATCAAAATAATCCTCTAATTCTGGTATCGTTCTATAGTCCATAGTGTACTGTCTTCCTCCACCTCCGATAATAATTCGTCATTCGAACTTCCTCTTCCTCTCAATTATGTCGGGTGACGGCTATACGTGGAAGCTCTCGCCGCAACTTTGGCACGTTGCCCACCCTCCCTGCTTCACCTTCTGTTTCTCACCACACTCAGGACACTCACGCCATACTGAACGATTCCTGTTGGACATACACTCCACAACAAATGTCTGAGTTATATTCATATCTCGCCTGTCTGGGCCCTAGGTATAGCTATTACTTTCACTCTGGTTGGAGGACATTCATGACGGTGGCGGTGAGTATTGGAACTGGTGAAAGCTCGTGAGTTCTATCATCTGCCAAGCGATTCGTGAGAAGAGAGTTATCGAGTTCCGATACGACGGTCACTACCGAAAAGTGGAGCCCTACTGCCACGGTCGAAGTAAGAAGGGTAAGGAGTCACTTCGGGGGTACCAGATTGCCGGTGGGAGCAACTCTCGGAGTGTCCCGTTTTGGCGTCTCTTCACGACAGCGAAGATGGGGAATCTGACACTTACGGACGAGACGTTCGCCGGGAACCGTCCTCGATATAATCCAAACGACAAGGACCTGCGCCCGATTCACTGTAACGTCTGACCATGGACAAGGAACGAGCGAAAGAACTGATGTTCGATGAAGGCGAGGACGGTGAGGGATTCAAGGATTCGATTGTCGTCGTCGAGCTGGAGCTTATCGAGGAAGATGCTGGCGTCATTCGGGGAGAATTGATTATCGAAGGAGAAGTAGATACAACGGGAAGTCTTCTCGTTCCCCTAAATCAGCCAAAACCGGAGAATTGGCAGGATTTGGAAGTCGGAGAGACGAAAGCGTACGCGCTCAGGATTGACTCCCGGAAAGAAACACTGCGTGAGAAGATGAGCGCGTTCTTCAGTCGTAGCTTGGAAGAGGGGCGCGTACAGGACTTCGTTCCGGGAACGCCTCCGGGGACTTAGACATCTTCCAATTGGGTTGTGTACTCTGGATTCTCCCGAAGCTCGGATAATGAGACGTATCGATGCCCTTGGACAAATGCAACCGTTCGGTCAGAATCACTCGCAGTCTTGTCGTTCTTCACCGGGCGGTCGAGTTCGATACCGTCCCGTAGGAAGATGACCTTCTCCGTCTCACCATGCCGTTCAGAATCCTCCTTGCGAAACTGCGTGACTGCGTCAAGCAGTTGCTTACGTTGTGACTGCGAGAGGTCCGGGTGACTTCGTACCGTGTCCTCATTGAGTTCGATGCTCCCGATTGCATCCGTCACCGTCGGAACTGCCGTTTTGATTTCTCCGTCAGTGTAGAACGCTAAATGGTCGACAGGCTTGAACGACCGATTCGTCTGACAGAAGTATAGCCCGTGCTCCTGATACTCAGGCCACGCCTTGCGAGCCGCGACGACCAACACGCGGTCCTCCTTCCCGCTGACGAGGTCTTCGTCGTAGAGGAAGCGACTCAGTTCGCGCAGGAGGAAGGCCTCGCGTTCTGTGGGTACGGACATACTCGCCTCGGCATTCCCCACGTCTCGTTCAAGAACTGTCTCGATGGTATCAATGAGTGAGTCGAAGTTGGCCCATACGATACGCTCGTCTTCGATTTCAGCCACCTCGTCAGGGAGTTGAGCATCAGGGGTCAGAACGATGAGACGCTGTAGTTCTGCTTCATCCTCGTCGAGTGCATGAAGATGATTTTCCAGTTGTTCTTCGTCCACAGCGTCCCGACTCGTCTTCGTCTCGAACCAGAGCGCGGTCGAACTCTTAATCGCAGCATCGGGAACCGAGTCGACGCCCGTCACTTGATTATCGAACGAGACGAGCGACAGGTCCGATTCGTCGGTCAATGCTTCCAGAATATCCTCTGCTAACTGATTGTTGACGTGCTCAAGGACGGCGATGACCGTTGATGTAACCCGATTCTCGCCCTGTGTGTACGTCGAGAAGAGTGGGTTCGGCATACACCGTGATTCAAACACCTGTCTCAAAAGCTCTGGGCCGACCAGTTGCTATATGTTCAGTCGTTATACTCACAGGGATTGAACTGAATGTGATGTTGAGATGGATTTGCTCGGTTGTCGAATACTGGACTTCCTTCAGTTGCAGACTACGTCGATTCTATTGCCTCACAGATGTCGGTGAGCGATTCAGCTAATTGATTCATAATATAGCAATAGGCTTCGCGGTAATCGTCTACATCTGCTGATATCCCGAACGACCGCATCCCTCGGTCCCATTTACTCGTTGCGCTACGATGGTCCGCGACCACTCTCAAATCATAGACTCCATTTATTGGGTCAAATATCTCTCCCGCTGCTTCTTCATCCAGATGTTCAGCCGTAAGCTCGAAAAGAGCCGATTTTGAACCAGTTACATTGTCTTCTCTCTCAGTGGAGAGGACTTCTCGAATACTATCCGTATCAATCCGTTCAAAGAACACTTTGTTTAGTGCATCCATGCTGTCCAAAAGAGCATCCCGCTCATTTCTGGCAGGCATGATTACGTGGTGGACAGGGTCGGTATCGTCTACGGGCTCAAAGATTGAGGTGTCGTATCTCTCTTCAACGGCATCATTCACTGAAGAGATTGCATTCAGGACCTTATTGCTGTATGACTCGGAATCCACAAACTCGGCCAATATAAAGTTCTTAATTCCCTCTTCCGGGATACTACCAGATGGTGCAATATTGTGAGTTTTCCAGTGTGGTATCTCCTGGTCAGGAATATGAGACAAGTCGTCGAGCAGCAGTGCGACTTCAAACTCGTCGTTCCGATAGACCCTTTCCGAGAAAATATCCTTCCAACCTACATCCGCACCTTGACGAGACCACCAATTCACATGCCCGTCATCAGACTTGATGTATTTCTCTAATACGCTCATGTCGAAAAAGACCCAATCGTAGAAGCTCATCGCCTCTTCCAGACTCTCTGCCCCACCTGCGGGACGCCTCAACCCAGCCTCTTCGAATCCACGCTGATTTTCAACATCGTCCGGGGTATAGGAATCTCCTCGAATAGTTCTAAATGGGATTTGCCGGTTCTGACTGGCCTCCTCTTCTGCGCTCCGGCTTGATGACGAGGGCAAAATCGCATGGAACCAGTGTAATTCTATATGTGGATACCGTTCTTCCAAGCCATCAACATAACGTGATAGCTTCTTTGCGGGAAATCCATCCAACTCCCATTCCGTCCACCCGTCATCGTCAACGTCTACTGAGATAGTTGATTCTCGGAGGCTTCTCGACTGGAAATATGCTAACACGAGAGCTGCATTACGAGCATCAAGATAGTCCAGTAGATATCCCGTTTGGATGTCCATAGAGAGTAGATTGTCTGTGACAAATCCTGATTGCTCCATTCGTGACTCCCACGCCTCTTCATCAAATCTAATGACATGGTCATCGGTCTCGTGGGAGTGGAAGTTTCTCAGGCCGTCTTCGACGAGTGTGTGAAAGCTTAGAATCCCGTGCTCAACTCTCGGAGCATCATGGCGAAATTTCGTTAGAAAACGATGTGCTTCGACTCCGTTAACGGTCTTTGTAGACTCGTCGTCCCAGTGGTCGCCTTTTTCAGAACTCCAAGCAGGAGTTCCACCATGGAACACCAAACGGGGGGCTTGCGATTTCGGGTCTCCATCAAGGAATTCATCGATATCGTCTAAATCAACTAACACTGGCTGCACATTGAATGCCTGCCGTACTCTTCCGTAATCCGTCTCAAGACTCTTGTCCCCTGATTGGTACACTCGGGTCCAGTTGCCGCGGATAGGGGAAAACGAATCTGCGTCTTCGAATTCTAACCACCGAGAAACAGCATCTCGGGGTATAGGGGTTGACCGAACCGAGAACATCGTTGATAACGAACAAACCCCACGCACATATAATAGAACCTTTCATAAGAACACCAACAAGGCACCTCCACCGTATTCTCTGTTGAAATGCTTTCCTCCTACAGTCACCATATCCATCGTTGCTATCCATAGGCCTAGGAGCGTCCAGTCGTAATTGTCTGTTGTGAGACACGAATGAGTGATGAAGAGCCACAGCAGACAGAGTGGGAGACCGAGGTCGGCTTGTCCGAAGAGACGACCTACGTCGCCCTCTACCCGAGTCGCAAGCACGCCGAGGAGTGGATGGAAGAGGCCGAAGAGCAAGGCTACGGGAGTCGGTCGAAGTACCTCTACGAACTGATACAGGAGGCCCGTGCTGCCCGTCAAGAAGGGTTCCTCGCGTACAGTCAGAACGAGTCGAAGGTGGAAGAACTCCAACTGCAAGTCGAGCAGTTACAGGACGACCTCGAAGACGCTCGGAACTCCGAGCCGGGTGAAATCGATATCGAACACGAGGAGTTCGTCACTGCGTTCCTCACCGACCGCTACCAGGAGTTCGAAACCATTCTCCGAGAAGTTACGGAGAGCGGCGTCCTCACCGGAATCGTCAAGGATGCTGTCGAGGAGCAACTGTTCGACCTCGCGGAAGAGAACAAGGTCGAATATAAGCAAGGGTATGGCTGGCGACTCGCTCACGACGACGCTGACGCGGAGGCGGTCGAAGCATGACGGGAAAGACCCGCGAGAAGATTTACGAGAACAAGCACGATGCTGTCAACGACTTCATCCAGCGTAAGGAGGCCATGGGCCGTAGTCGGAGGACGCTCAACGCCTACTCCCGAACCCTGAAATCGTTCTTCCATGAGGAGTTCCCTGACCTCGCACCCGAAGACGTCACGCCGGAGCATATCGAGGATTACGTCAGCACGCTTGCCGCCCGCGACCTCTCGCAGAACACGAAGCGGCGATACCTCGAATCGTTGAGTTCGTTCTACGGATGGACGATGAAGCGCCCGCGATTCGAGAACATCACCGGCAATCCCGCAGCGGTCGTCCTTGAAGAAATCCCGCAGAAGTACCGTGAGCGTCCTGACTGCGCGACGTGGGAGAACGCGAAGAAAATCGTTCACAATATCGCTGACCCACGAAACAAGGCGATTGCCGTCATTCTCGCAAAGACCGGATGCCGGATTCGGGAGGCACTCGAAATCGAAGAGGACGACCTGATGCTCGACGACGGATTCATTCGCCTCCGTGAGCGTAAGGGCGGGAGTCAGACGGTCGTCCCTGTTGACGAGGAGGTGAAGCACGCCATCAAGCGGTATCGACTCGTCCGCCCTGACAATGACTCTGAGTACCTGTTCCTGAGCGTGCGGGGTAGCCGCGTGCAGTCGACGCAGGTGCAGCGGGCCGTTCGGGATGCTGCGGTCAGAGCAGGCGTGATGGACGACGGCGAGACACGCTTTCACCGCAAATTTACGCCTCACACGTTCCGGACAGTTTTCACGACGTTGATGAGAAATCAAGGCATGAAGGACCACGTTCTCCAATACATTCGTGGAGACGCCAACAGCCGCACGATGGACGTCTACACCCGCGTTGACCGTGACGACGCCCGACAAGAATATCTCGAGTGCATCGAGTCTCTCGACCTCTAGTCTCCCCCTCGTGAAGCAATACGGGGAGACACGAAGAGACGCGGTCGTGAAGCAAGTCGATGGGGCGGGTCCCTGTGTTCTATCGGACATCTACTGCACCGTGGAGACGACCGATTGTCTTCGGTCTCAGGGGTTGATACATCTGACAGGGCGAACTTTCAGCAAAATTCTGCTTGAAGTCCTGCTCAACGAGGTTCCTGTCGTGACTCTAGGGTCGCCGGTACGCCTGCGTTCGAGTCTCCGACAAGACGCGCAACGCTCTCCCTGTTCGTGACTCCGGCTCCTACGATGTAACAGATAGAACCTCCCTCCCCAGAGCGAGGAGTCTGCTTACGTCTCTGAGGTCGGGATTATTCGTACTTCAGAAATCCGAGCACGTTGTCGGAGACGTGTAGGAGTCCCCACAACGGCAACCCGACGACGATAACGCCGAACCAGAACGCAAAGAGGGCTATATCGAGAGGATGCGGGAGCGCAGTGATGGGCAGGCCCACTGCGTTGAGCCCGATGGCGAGCAGGAACGAGACGAACCCGAGGAGGTTCAGGGAACCAACGGCGCGACGAGGTGACAGGAACGGACCACGGGGATTCGACCAGTCCCACGAGTCGTTCTCTGTCGAGGTCGCGTTGTCGGTCGTCTCGTAGTCGTCTCCGACTGCGACTCCACACTCGGGACAGTACGAGACATCGTCGTCAAGCTTTGCACCACACTGTTGGCAGTAGTCAGGCATGCCACGGCGCTCGGAGAAGACGTTGGTAGGTGTGGTGGCGAATTTTCTATTCCGAAATCCTACAAATCGCTGATATAGACATTCTCCTTCTTACTGTGTGACTCGTCTCTCCACTAGTCCGAATCGTTGTCTCTGTGTTCACTTCGTGGAGACCGAAGAACAAGGTGGTGTGCTTGCGTTCGTTATCTGTGGTCCCCGTGTTCCATCGCCTCCACTCTGCTATTGCTTAGCCTGTAAGCATCTGCGTTAGACTGGGTTTGAGCTATTTAACGGCGTAGGGGAAGACAGGTGCTAGAGAAAATACGTTGTTCAACTCCATGAGCTAATCTGGTCACTACTCCCCTTCGTATACAGCTAAAAAAGCTAGCTACTAACGTAGCTAGTAAAAAACTCGATTTGACCGGGTGTTGATGGGTGAGATTAAGATTGCTAATGATTACCGTGTCAACCCTTCGTCCTACATACGGGGTCATTTTTGGCTCGTACATGTAATCCGGGGTGGTCACTCACTTCCGGGCGTGGAGCCTCGATGGTCAGTTGGGCTACGAGCGATTCGTTGGAAGGCTTCACACATGGTGTCGAAAATGGCTAAAACCCAATCTTACGACGGACGAGATGCACAGGAAGAGAATGCAAAGACGGTTGGGCCGATTTACGAAAGCCCACGAGGATGGCCCCGTGACCTCCCCGCGAATTTGCTTTCATTGGAATTCTCGAATTATTCTGACGACGAACTCAGAGAGCTGTACGAATCGTCACGCAGGGAGTACTCGACGGCTGAAGTCAACCGGGCCCGCGGTCTGGAACTCGAGAGTCGTGAACAGAAGCTCGCTCGCAGGTACGAGCGTGCCAAGAAGAATTCCAAGGGGGCGACCTCGGCAACAACGAGCGCCGCGACCGGCTCGTCTGAAATCAATCGCTCAGACGGCGAAAGCGCCCGGAATTCAAACGACTCTCCCGAACTGACGACGAAGCCTTCTCTTGCGGACTACGACGTGCGAGAGGTCATCCGTGACGAGTTCGACGAAGAGGGCTGGACGGTGATGAAGCCGTTATTGGCAACCCACGCGACGTTGCTGCTTGATGACATCGAATCATCCCGAGCGATGATGGTCGAGGGCCAGTCGGGCGTGGGCAAGACGATGCTACTCAAAACGTTCGGGGGGCTCACCGAGCAGTTTTGTCGTCGTTCAGATATCACTCCTGCCTCGTTTGTGAGCGCAGGGCCTTCAAAATCGACAGGCAACTCGACTAATACCGACTTGCTCCCACAACTCGAAGGCCGGACTCTCGCCGTGCGCGACGCCCAGACATTATTTGGAGGGAGCGAGCAGACAATTCAGAGCCGGTGGGGGACGATGGCACGGATAATGGACGGTGACGGCTTCTACCGCCATACTGCGACCCACGGTAAGGCCGGGTACGATGATATCCGGTTCAACTTCATCGGTGCGACAACACCTCTTAGCCCGCGAGCGTGGAGGATGATGGGCAACGTAGGGCAGCGCCTTCTCTTCGTCGAGTGGCCCGAGGAGGAGTACGATGATGGGTGGCTGGCATCTGTGGTTGACGGAGGTGAACGGCGACCCATTGAACGTGGCCAAGATGTCGTCCAAGAATTCCTACATGACCTCTGGGAGTTCCACGGCGGCTCATCAAGCGTCACATGGGACGACGAGCGCCCGAACGAAGTCATGGAGCTGATTGAATATCTCGCCAAAGTCGTCATCTACGCCCGCGCTTCAATCACGAATAGAGAGTCACAACGCGAGGCTCCGAAGCGAATCGGGCAGCTCCTCCACGACCTCGCCCGTGGTCACGCGCTCATCCACGGTCGCACCCATCTCGAACTCGAAGACGTCGAAGTATGTGGACGGGTTGCCCTGAGTACCATGCCGTCGAAACGTCGGGGAATCGTCCGGGCGCTCCTCGGCCCGGACCGGGACGCCCCACTCACCGCAAGCGATGTGGAGACGATTCTGGACGTGAGCCGGCCGACCGCCCGCGACCGTATTGACGACGTGGTGGCTCTCGGCTTCGGGGAAGTCGTTGAGACAACCGGACGCGGGGGGACCACGAAGGCGGTCGAGGTGAACTCGGAGTTCCGCTGGCCTGACGGAGTCCCGTTCCCCGAGTTCTAGCGGCTCACGGCTCTGCATTTTCTCGCCACCAGTCTCGTGAAGCTGAAAATATTTTCAGAGTACCCGCGCTTGACGCGCCGGAATCGTCAATCGACCAGTCTGCAACACCGAATGTAGGGGTCAGTCGTCACAGGTACGTGTTGGTCGAGGATTCTTTCAGCTTCGCATCTACAGTGGTTGCAGTTTGGAATCGCACAACATAGACGGAAATCATTCGTGGACTGTCTCAACCGAGGGGCTTACAATCGACTACGGGAAAATCCGCTATCAAAACTATCAGATATTTGAGTAAACTACTTCTGTGCTGGTCACTTACCCAGACACAGAATGAGTTTGGGATTGTATGAGCGGTTTGCGCGGCAGTCGTCAGTCGATTCGTGCAAGGAAGAGGCTGATGCGGTGGGAGCGTATCGCCCGATGGTTGTTGACCGTCTGCTGAGGCATCTAGAACGAATTGCCGATACTGGGGATATCGACGGGTGGCTGGATTACGTTGACCCGGAGCTCACCTACGATGAAAACAAGGCCAAGCTGAAACGGGAGGCCAGAGCCGAAGGACACGGCACACCATTCAAATGCGACAGAGAAGCGTACGTCTCGAAGATGCTGGCCAAGCAGGAGGAGTATGAGCAGAGGATGAAAGAGGAACGAGATAGACAACGAGCCCGAGAGGAGATGTACCGTAATTCGATGCGCTAAGTCGCCTATTGCAGCAACCGAAGACACTAGCGTCTCTGCGGTTCCTCACTCGTTCCGATATATCCCTCGGGGCGCTCTGTTCCTCTCGCTTCTCGTGCGAGTCTCTTCGGTCTACGGTGAGAGACAGCGTTTGTTAGTCCGGTTTGTCGAGTGTGAAGTCATCAGCATCAGCTTCGCCCGCAAGAAATCGCTCTCCAAGGTCAGTGAGACGGTAGTTTGAGGCGTCAGCCCGTTGTAGCAGTCCCGCATCTGTTAGCTTCCGACACCGCCGAGCATCCGTCTTTAGTTAAGCGAGAAACCGCGTGATAGCGGCGGCTTATCGAGGCACCTTTCGGAAGGAATGAGGAAGTCCAGTCTGTGCACGACAAGGACTCCTCATCTCGGATTATGCGTCGACTCACTACACTGTTTCCCTCTGAGTTCCTCGAAGAGCACGCCGAGGAACTCGGCGTGGTCGAACGTGACCGCAAACTCCAGATCCCTGCCTTCGTTTGGGCATTCGTGTTCGGCTTCGCCGCAGGCGAAAGCCGAACACTCGCCGGGTTTAGACGCTGTTACAACTCGACTGCCGATGAGACGATCTCTCCGGGTGGATTCTATCAGCGGTTGACACCGACGCTTGCGGAGTATCTCCGCGACCTCGTCGAGCATGGTCTCGACGAGGTCGCTGTTCCTAACGCTGTTGACGCTGATATCGACCGATTTAGAGACGTGATGATCGCTGATGGAACGGTGTTGCGGTTACACGAATTTCTCTCAGATCAGTTCGAAGCCCGCCACGAGGAGCAGGCTGGAGCGAAGCTCCACCTGCTCCACAATGCCACAGAGCAGACGATTGAACGGCTCGATACTGCTAACGAGAAAACGCACGACAGCACCTTGTTCAAAACAGGGCCGTGGCTTGAGAATCGCCTCGTGTTGTTCGATCTCGCCTACTTCAAGTACCGCCGGTTTGCGCTGATCGACGAAAACGACGGCTACTTCGTGAGTCGGCTGAAGCAGAACGCGAATCCGCTGATTACGAGGGAGTTACGGGAATGGCGCGGTCGCGCCATTCCCTTAGAGGGCAAGCAGCTCCGAGCTGTTCTCGACGATCTCGATCGGAAATACATCGATGTGGAGGTCGAAGTCGAGTTCAAACGGGGGCCGTACAATGGGACACAGTCGCTGGATACGAAGCGATTTCGCGTCGTCGG